>JBDNGL010000258.1:0-9203 GCA_041689285.1 Opitutaceae bacterium | reverse complement strand
TCAAAACGAAAACCTATGCTGGGTCACCTCCCTTCGAGGACGGTGCGGGCGACAAGACACCTGCGTTCGTGGACTGGCTCTATGCGAACCATCCGAAGGACGCTGAACTCCGTTACCGCAACCGCAAAACTCATCGCGTCTGACCATGAATGCACTTTTCAAAAGACTGTTCACTCCGTTTCTTCTATGCGCTGTTGAGGCTGGCGCTGCTGGTGGGGCCGCTGCTGTTGATGGCGCTGATGGCGGCGGTGGCGCTGCTGCTGGTGCCGGTGGTGTCGCTGGTGGCACAGCTCCACCGAATCTCGACGTGCGTTCATATATGGACGAGAAGGGCAATTTCACGAAACCCGAATGGGCCGGTGAACACGTCAACCTCGCCAAGAAGTTCACCTCCCTCGGGGCGCTGTCGAAGAGTTACGCAAACCTCGAACGGCAGATTGGTAACTCGAATAAGGTGGCGGTGCCGTCGGACAGTTCGACTCCCGAAGAGTGGGATTCGTTTTTTAATCGCTTGGGACGGCCTGAGACTGCCGAAGGGTATGAGCTGAAGAAGCCTGAGAGCCTGCGCGAAGACCTGTGGAGCGAAGACGCGGCCAAGGAATACAGCACGTTCGCGCACAAGCTGGGCCTGACCAAGTCGCAAGCGACCGAATTGGCCGCATGGCAGCAAGGGCGGGTTGGTGGCGAGGTCACCAAGCACGACGAGGCGCTGGCAGCTAATCAAGCCGAGTCGATTGCAGCGCTGAAAAAGGAATGGGGTGCCGAATACGCAACCAATGTGGCACAGGCAAAGCGGGGCGCGAACCTCGCCGGGGGCCAGGAGCTAGTTGACCACCCCCTTGCCAACGATCCGATATTCATTCGAGCGATGGCGAAGATTGGGGCCATGGTGAAAGAAGACGGCACCGGTGGCCTGCGCGGCGGTGGAGTCGGTGGCATGGGCAAGAGTCCTGCTGATGAGATTGCTGCCATCCGGGCTGACCCGAAGCATCCTTACCACCACGGCAGTCACCGGGACCACATGCAGGCGGTGGCGCGTGTTGCGGACCTTTACGGCAAGCTGTCAGCCTAGGTCTGGTCCAGTTTCAGGGCATTTAACGGCTGGGGGTATAGCAACCCCTAGCTTTTTTGCTTTACAAGGCTAGGATTGGCTGGAATGGTGGCAGTCGCAACACAGCCAAGAAGAACACGCCTAGCGTGCCTCGGCTTCGTGGTATCCGTTGGAAAACGCCGATTTTAGATCGGGAACGTAGGAAAGCTTACGGATGGTCTTGGAAACCATAATTTAACAAAGGATTTACTATGTCTGTGGAAATTACAGCGGCGATGGTAGAACAGTATTCCGCCAACGTCGAACACTTGGGGCAACAGATGGGCAGCCGTTTCGACGGCAAAGTCCGGTCTGAGTCTCAAAAAGGAAAAACAAAGTTTTGGGAGCAGCTCGGTGCCACCAAAGCCGTGAAACGCACTACTCGCCACGGCGACACGCCTCGGGTTGACTCGAAGCATCGCCGTCGGGCCTGTTACCTGAACGATTACGACTGGTCCGACCTTGTCGATACTCTCGACGACGTGAAGCTGTTGATCAGTCCGGCCTCCAGTTACGCGGTATCTGCGGCCATGGCGATGAGCCGGGCCAAGGACGAGGAAGTTATCGCTGCGGCGACCGGCGCGGCTTTTGCCGACATCGACGGTTCGGACGCGGTGGTTTCGGTGGCTCTGCCATCGACCTCGAAGATTGCCGTGAACTACGTGGCGTCGGGTTCTCCTGCGAATAGCGGGCTGACTCTCGCAAAGTTGATCAAGGCCAAGTCCAATTTGGGCAAGAGCGAGGTTCCGAAGGGGACGCGCCTGTTCATCTGCGTGACCCAGCAACAGATCGACGACTTGCTCAACAATGTGTCGCAAGTCAGTAGCTCTGACTTTGCGAATGCGAAGGCTCTCCAGATTGGCGATGTGAATCACTTCGCTGGCCTTGAGTTCATTCGGCTCGGGTCGGACAGCGCCAACTCGGCGGCTCTGACGCTGACTGCTGCGACGGACGTGCGGACTTGCTTCGCCTACGCTCAGGTGGGCTTGCTGCGCTCCATCGGCCAAGACGCTCAAGGAGACATCTCCAAGCGGAACGACAAAAACAACGCTGTTCAGGTCTATTACAACATGTCTGTCGGGGCCACTCGGCTCCAAGAGGCTTACGTCCAAGAAATCATGTGCGACGAATCGCCTTAATCCGGCCACTAGTCATCAACTCAACAATCAACGAAAGTAGAAAAAATGCCTTCTTTTAATACAGTCAAATACGGTCGCCAGATCGGTTCTGCGGGGGCTTCGCCTTCCTCGACCTATCCGGGTGCCAAGGCCATCACGGGGAAAGTCCGTTATGCGCACATCGAATACGCCCTCTTAGGGACGGAAGTTGCGAACGACACGATCAACATCGTCCGCCTCAAAGCTGGGGCACAGGTGATTCCATCACTGTGCCGGATCGTCTGCGAAGATCCGGGGACTGCGCTCTCGCTTGACGTGGGCTTTGCCAGCAATGTCGATGCTCTGTGCGACGGCGCTGCGCTGACCACGGCTCACGATGTTTCGTTCACGGGCGCGGCTTCCGTCACGGCGGTCGCTGCTCAATACGTGCCGGTGGACATTGCGGTCGGGGACGAGGTGATTTTCGCCACGCTCACGCTCGCGACCGCGTTAACCGCTGGGGCCAAACTGCTGTTCCTCATTGCCTACGTGGATGAGTGAGAAAACTTGAGCTGTAAAAAGCTCAATTCAGGGGTTTGTTAGTCATGTGCCGGGAGCGGTTAGGGGTAGCTGCTCCCGGCTTTCTTTTACCCCACATTTTTATGGCATCACTTGTTGAAATTGGGAATCTGGCGCTGGGAGAGGTAGCCGAACAGACCATCAACACGCTGGATGATGCGACGACGCCTGCGCGTGCGGTGAAGAGGTATATCGCTCACTCGATTCGTGAGGCTCTCGCCGAAGCCAAGTGGAAGTGCGCTCGGGAAGCGGCGGTCTTAACGCAAGACGCGACTGCTCCCTTGTTTGGCTGGGATTACGCCTACCAACTGCCGGTGGACTTCCTGCGGATGGTGAGCTTCAATGACACGGATCCTGACAACGTGGTGGCGGAGTTGTTTGAGGTGCGTGGAAGGCGCGTGCTGACGGACGAGTCGGCGGCTTACATCGTGTATGTGGCAGACCTGACGCTCGCGACCGGGGACGTTAATGTGATGCCTCCCTTGCTGGTCAAGGCGGTCTATCTGAATCTGGCCGCAAAGTTGGCTTGGGCGATGCAGCAAAACCGGTCGCTGAAATCGACGCTGGAAGAGCTATCAATGGCGGCGATGAAAAAGGCGAGGGCGGCGGATGCACAGGAAGAGTTCCGGCCTCTGATGAACCTGGCTTCGCAAAGCCGGTGGGTGAGCGGAAGGGTCAGTTCAACCAACGGATAATGGCTTCCAAGTGGTTTAATAATTTCACGGCTGGCGAGTGGTCACCGTATCTTGACGGTCGGACTGACTTGGAGCGTTACGATGCGGCCTGCGCAGTCATGCAGAACGTGCGTCCGTTGCCGTATGGCGGGGCTAAGATCAGAGGCGGGCTGAAGCGGGTAGCAACGGTATCGGACAGCACGAAAAACACGCGCCTGATTCCATTCAACTTCAGCACAGGGACGCGGTTCCTGATTGAGATTGGTCACCTGACCATGCGGTTTTACAGCAACAACGCACGGGTCGAAACATCGCCGGGCGTGGCTTACGAGATTGCTACGCCTTGGGCATCGACCGATGTGTTCCCCCTGCAATTCAAGCAGATCAACGACATCATCTATTTGGTGCATCCTTCGTATGCGCCTTACAAGCTGTCGCGAATAGCAGACACGAATTGGACGCTGGCAGCGGTGGTCTGGACGTATCCCCCCATGCGTGAGGAAAACGTGTCCGCCACGACCATGTCGGTGTCGGCAACGACGGGAACGGGTCTGACAATGACGGCCTCTGCGAGTTACTTCGTTTCTGCCATGGTGGGGGGCTATTTTGAAATCAGGCACTTGCGGGAAGCTGATTCGGTGGAGTTGTCAATCAACGGCACCGGTGGCGGGCCTGTGGTGTCCGCGAGTCTGTCCGTGAGAGGTAACTGGTCTGTCGTTACGACGGAACGGTGGTATGGGGTGCTGGAGGTCCAGCGGTCGGAAGATGGTGGCACAACGTGGAAGACCATTCGAAAGTTTAAGGCTTCGGCTGACCGGAACGTGTCGGCGTCGGGGCTCCAATTGTCGGAAGCGTTGATTCGGCTTCAATACACGCCAACGGGTGACCCATACGGGGCTACGGTGTGGGTTGGGACTGCGCCAACTGTGTTTGTGAAGGCCACGGCAAAACTGGAAAGCGAAGAGGCTTATGTGACCGGGCTGGTCAAGGTGACGGCGTTTACATCGGCTACGGTGGTGACGGTGGACGTGGTTGACACACTGCTCTCGACTGCGGCGACGGAAGTATGGTCGGAAGGCGCGTGGTCGGCTCACCGTGGGTTTCCCCGGTGCTTGGGCATTTACGAGCAACGGCTGTTCTTCGCTGGGACTATTGAGCGGCCAATTAGGTTTTGGGGATCAGCGACCGGCGACTTTGAGAACTTTCTCTACTCGGATTCCGATGACGCGGCCGTGGCCTTCGACATTGCGAGCACGGAGAGCAATCCCCTGCAATGGATTGAGTCGTTGCAGAAGATTATCATGGGGTCTGAAGGGGGAGAGTTTTCGGTGTCGGCTGGGTCTGCTGAGGAACCAGTCACGCCGTCGAATATTTCGGTGCGTGGTCAATCGGGCTACGGATCGGAGCTGTATCAGCCCTTGGTCGTGAACGACGTGGTGCTATTTCTCCAGCGCGGTGCGCGGAAGATTCGTGAAATGTCCTTCGACTTGGCGCGTGATGGCTACGTGTCCCCGGACCTGACCCTGTTGGCCGAACATGTCACTGAGGGGGGTGTGGTTCAGTTGGCCCTCGCCAAGAATCCCGACACCACGATCTTTGCCGTGTGCGGAAGCGGGGAGCTTGCCGTTTTGACCTATAACCGGGAGCAGAACGTGACAGCGTGGGCTCGCTACGTCACCGATGGAGTGATTGAGAGCGCAGCGGGCATCTACGGGGGTGCCAGCGACCAAGTTTGGGTGATTGTCTTGCGGGTGATTAACGGCGTGGGAGTCAGGTCGGTGGAGTATTTCACGCCCGAGACGGACGTGAAGGAGGGGGCGACCTACTTGGACAGTCATGTGACTGGCACGTTGTCAGGGTCTTTCTCTGGCACGATCAGCGGTCTAGGTCACCTCGAAGCAAAGTCAGTCCGTCTGGTGGTCGCTGGGGCTGTCATTGGGGACTACGTGGTAGCATCGGGGGCAATCACGGTGCCTGTGGCCGATGTGCCAACGCTGGGGGCCTACTGCGTGGGCTTGCCGTATCGGGCCACGATCAGTCCGATGAAGTTGGATGTGTTGCTCAAGGAAGGTCCAAGCCAAGGTAAGACGCGGAAGGTTTCGAGCTTGGCGATTCGGTTCAAGGATACCGTGGGATGTAAGTTTGGGCCGAACTTGACTGACCTCGAAGAACTGAGCTTCCGGGCCACGGATGCTGTGACGGACGTGGCTCCTGACGTGTTCACCGGCGAGAAGAAAGTTTCCTTTGGTGGTGGGAATACCAAGGATGCTTCTATTTTCATTGTTCAGGATAACCCGCTACCGTTCACGGTGATTGGGATTGCGGCTGAATATGAGGTTTTCAACTGATGAAAACACGACTTTATCAACCGTCAGACTACGCGGTGATTTCTCCGTGGTGGGCTGGTCATGGCGAGCACGCGGCACCGGAAGGCGTATTGCCGAAGTGTGGTGTTGTGGTTGAGACAGAAGACGGCAAGCTTGCTGCTGCTGCTTGGCTCTACATGGACAACAGCGTAGGCGTTGCGTGGATGTCGTGGTTGGTGAGCAATCCTGAGTTTGGGCCGATTAAGTCAGCGAAGTCATTGAACGTGCTGCTTGGGGCAATTGAAGGCGTTTCAAAGGAACTCGGATATGTGTTTTTGAACGTAATTACGGACAAGCGGAGCCTTAAGAGATGGTTTCCGCGCAAGGGGTTTACCGCGTCATGTGAAACCGCAACTGCCTTCTTGAAGGTTCTATCTTAAAAATTATGCCTGTTCTAATTCCAGCCTTTGCGGCAATCGGCACAGCATTAGGAGGCACTGCTGCGGTTGCTGCAACTGCCACGACGGCGGCGGTGGCTGGCACGGCGGTAGCAACGGGAGTTGCTGCGGTGGGAACGGCTGCATCGTTAGCGGCGTCTGTGGTGTCGGCTTATTCATCGTATCAGACCGGTAAGGCGACGCAGAGAATCAATGAATACAACGCGCAGTTGTCGGATCAACAGGCGGCGGATGCTTCCCGTGATGGCCGGATTCTTGCTAATTCTCAACGCGCGGCGAATGCGAAGCTGCAAGCGCGGCAACGGGCGCTGTATTCCAAGAGCGGCGTGGTGAGCGCAACAGGTTCGCCGTTGCTGGTCATGTCTGAACAGGCTGGTGAGCTGGAAATGGGGGCCTTGGAGGTTCAGCGGACGGCGAACGCGGAAGCAGGGCGGCTGAAGTCTCAAGCCGTGCTTGACCGAATGGCGGGCAAGGCGGCGAGGCGGGCGGGCAATCTCAATGCGGCGGCAACGATTCTGAGCGGTGCGGGTGATGCTGGTTCACGGGGCTATAAATTCTTACTCAACAGGTAACGTCATGCCAAAGATTCCACTTTATCAGCACACGCCACAAGCGAGCCAACCGAATCAGGTGCGGGCGAATCCGAACATGTATGCTGGGGTGGGAGCGGCTGGGGAACGGCTGGGGTCTGCTCTGGCGGGCGTGGGGAACACGATGGCAGATTTTGCCGTCAAAAAGATGGAGGCGACGAACTATTCGACGCTGCTGGATTCAGAGCGGAAGATGAAAGAGGGCTGGCTACTGTATCAGGATGAAATAAAGACCAACCCCGACGAAACGACTTGGGAACCCAGATGGCTGAAGCAAGCGGCGAAGATTGAGAAGGAACTTGGTGGCAAAGGGGTGCCGGAAGCGATTAAGCCGAAGTTGCGGGCGATGACTGAAGACTGGAAGATGACGACCTCGCTTGCGGTGAAGACTGCGGCGACGGGTGCTTCCATCAAGCGGGCAACAGGCCAGGCGACGTTGGCCCATGAGCAATATTTGATAGAAGGGAATGTGGTTGCGGCCAATCAGGTGATTGCGGATGGTGCCGAGCTGGGGCTGTTCAGCGAAGCGGAGGCGGAGAAGCTGACGCGGGAAGCTCCGGGCAAGGTGGACCAGTATGATATTGCGCGGCTGATGGCTCACGACCCGATTGCAGCGCAACGGGCGCTGACGGACAAGACGGACGGGGGCCGTTTCCGCAATTACACGAACTTGGACGATAACGAGAGAGCGACGGCCATTAACTCGGCGGGCGTGGCTGCGCGAAAGGTGCGAACCGCGAACTATCAGGATTTGATTCAGCGGAACATCAATGGTCAGCCTGCCACGAAGCCTGAGATTATGGGCATGGTGGAGGACGGCCGCATAACCGCGACCCAAGCGCAAAGCTACCTGAACGGGCAAGCCATTGATAAGTATGCGCCTGCTGGCACGTTTCCGCGTGTGCTCGAAGAAGTAACGCATTACGACGCGGCGGCAGACCCAAAGGGCCATGAATATGAGCGTTTGATGGGAATGATTGCGACGACGGGGCTGATGCCTCCACTGGCTGCCAAGGCGGTAGAAGCACTCAACCAACGGCGCGACCCGAAGAGTGCGGTCAACACGCCTGCGGGGAGTTTCGGCCAATCAGAACTGAGGACTGCTTTTGATCAGGGTATCTATGGGGACTTCAAAGTTGCGCGGGCGGGCAAGCCTGACCAGATTGACCCGAAGAAGTATAACGCTGCGACGGTGGCGCTGGCTGAACAGTTGGTCCACCTCGATGCGTTCATGCGGGAGAATCCCAACGCTGACCGGGTTGCAGTTGCGAAGTATGTTCAAGCGCTCAATCAGAGGTATTTGGACGGGAAGGTCTCAAGTATTCTCCGGTCTCTTGTTCCTGCGAATCACATGGGGGACGCGGAGACCACTGCTCGGCTGGACATACTTCTTGAAGACTTTCGCAAGACTCGCGATGCAACCAAGTCAACTAAGTAATGATCACCCTAGGCCAAGACGACGCCCGGCTCCTGCTCGACAGTGTTCAGACTGAGCAGGACACGGAAAAGAAGTCGGACATGCTGCAAATGCTGTCTGATTATCAGGACAGGCGGAAGGCAGAGGGACTGCCTGCGTTTGGCACATCGCCGGAAGACAGGCGCAAGTCACGCCAACGGCATGAACTCACCTTCGGGGCGGGGCTGGACAAGATTGCGGACACGGTGCCGGAAGGGGAGCGGGAAGTGTATAATCAGACTGTTGCCATGTCGGCGGATCCCGAGGCGATGAAAGCTCGGGTGGCTGTTCAGGCGTATGTGGCCGAAGCAATGCCGGACTCGGCGAAGCTGTTCGGAAGCAATTGGGAAGGCGTGAAGAAGAGCTATGCCAAGCAGACATTCGGCGCTGAAGGGGAAGTCAGTGACACGAAGCTATACGGCCTGATTGCGGGCAAGGTGAAGCAAGAGACTGACGAACGGGTGATGATGGGAGATATTTCTTCGTCCATTCAGCTCGAAGCGGCCAAGGGCGCGGACTTTCTGGAGTCATGGACGAAGGCTTCCAAGGTGATGCGCGGCAATCCGGGGTGGAACCCATTCAACCATGACAGGTATCGCGAGGCTGCTCGGCAAGCGCACGCGACGGCATCTGACCAGACATCGGCTTTGCGGCCTGCAATCACGGTGGGGCGGGAGTATTACGCGACCGCGACCACGGGCAAGGACGCCGGCGCGGCAAGAGAAGCCTTTCTTGGCGAATTGGAACGGCTGGGGCCTGCGGAACAGGAACAGGCTTTGTCGCTGGCGATTGCTGGGGCGGTGGATGTTGCGCCGAAGAAAATGGAGGAAGGCGGGGAAGCTGGGTATGCAGAGAAGCTCGCTGTGCGGCTAGAGCGGCAAGTTGGGGCGTTTCCCCGGTCGTTGGGGCGTTTTGTCGGCCAAGCCGTGTTATCCAACGTCGAACGCTCTGGC
>JBDNGL010000257.1:0-2856 GCA_041689285.1 Opitutaceae bacterium | reverse complement strand
TCGGCTTTGAGAACCACCTCAACTACTTCCACGCCAGTGGTCACGGCTTGGAGCGTCATCTCGCCACCGGCCTCTATGCCTTTTTGAACTCCACGGTGGTGGACCAATATTTCCGCCGATTCAGCGGACACACCCAGGTGAACGCCACCGACCTCCGCGCCTTGACCTATCCCGACCGCGACACGCTCCAAGCGATGGGTCGCGAAATGACCACGCTCGATCTAACGCAGGACGAGATCGACCAACTCGTCACCAAACACCTTCATGCCCGCTGATAAACCCAACCGAAAAACCGCCGCGCGGAAACGCCGGCTCGCCGAGGCCATCGGGGCGCTCGCCGCTTTGCAGTTCGGGCCAAAGCAGCGAAACGAAACCGCCGCCTTCACGTTGCTCGGCCTGCTTGACCTACAGCCGGATGTTTCATGGGCAGACGCCCAAGCCCCGCTCTGCGGAATCACTCCGATCATTGATTTCATCGCCGAAACCGACGGCAATCGTTATGCCCCGAACACCCGCGAAACCATCCGCGATGATGCAGTGAAGTTCTTCGTCGAGGAAGGTCTGCTGCTGCGCAATCCCGACGACCCCAAGCGTCCGACCAATAGCGGCAAGAACGTGTATCAGATCGAACCAACCGCCCTCGCCCTCCTTCGCAAAGTAGGGACGACTCCATGGACGGCCGCATTGAAGGAATACCTCGCCAGTCGCGAAACCCTTAAACACGAGATCGCCCGCAAGCGTGACCTGGCTCGCGTTCCCGTGACTTTGCCAGACGGCTCACAGGTCGCGCTTTCACCCGGCGGCCAGAACCCGCTCATCAAGGCAATCATCGAGCAATTCTGCCCCGCCTTTGCTCCCGGCGGCGTGGTGCTCTACATCGGCGACACCGAGAATAAGTTCGTCCACCTCGAAACCTCCGGTCTGACCGCGCTCGGCGTCACCTTGGATTCCGCCGCCAAGATTCCCGATGTCATCGTTCACCACACCGCGAAGAACTGGCTCCTGCTCATCGCAGCCGTCACCAGCGCCGGCCCCGTGGACGGCAAGCACCGCAAAGAACTCAAAGACCTCTTCGCTGGCTGCAAAGCGGGCCTTGTCTTCGTCACCGCCTTCGAGACCCGCCGCACCATGCAGTCCTTCGTCTCCCACATCGCCTGGGAATCCGAAGTCTGGATCGCCGAAGACCCCGACCACATGATTCACTTCAACGGCGAGCGGTTCCTCGGGCCGTATCCTGATGTGATGCCCAAAAAGCCATGAGCACTCCAATCCCAGTTCCCAACCCTGTTACAAAAACAGTGCCATCCTCAGCAAGTGGCGCGCCTCAGATCAAAATGAACACGAGTCACGATGTTCAGCACCAAGTCGGGCTTGTCCGCGAAGCACTTCGTTCTGAGAAACGGCGACTTGGCTTCTTTCTCGGCGCTGGCTGCCCGTTGGGAATTTTTGACAAGGACGAAACCAAAAGCATTAAACACATACCGGATGTCGCTGGTTTGACCTCAGCAATCGAGAGCAGGCTCGACGTTGATAGCAAATGCACGGATGAAAAAGGTCTCTTGGCCAAGGAGCTTTTGGACTGCTGGGTCAAACTCACGACCGCGTGCAAATCGGACAAATGCAAAGTTCCGAATGTCGAACACATCCTCACGCAGTTGCGCACCATCTGTGCCCTGAAAGGCGCCTCGACTGTTGATGGAATGACGGTGGAAAGCCTTCGGAAGCTCGACACGAAAACCTGTGAAATAATCGTCGAGCTCGTGAACAAGGCATTGCCTGAATATACCAATGCTTACCAACGGTTCGCCCTTTGGGTGCGGCAACTGGAGCGCACTTATCCCTTGGAGGTGTTCACTCCCAATTATGATCTGCTGGTTGAGGAGGCTTTTGAGAAATGCAGAGTGCCATATTTCGATGGATTCGTCGGGGCAAGGGAGCCGTTTTTCGATCTCGCGGCGATGGAACAGGACAAGATGCCCGAACGTTGGGCACGCCTTTGGAAGCTGCACGGATCAATCAACTGGATAAAGCAGAGCGATGATTCGGTTTTCCGCTGCCACCCACCGAAGCCAGGGCAGCAAGTGATGATCTACCCTTCCCATCTCAAATATGAGCAGAGTCGCCGTATGCCATACCTCGCGATGTGCGATCGGCTGAAGGCGTTTTTCAGGGAGACAAATCCCGTCATCATCCTCTGCGGTTACTCATTCGCAGACGAGCATCTCAACGAGCTTCTTCTCGACGGCCTGCGAGGCAATAGATCTGCACAGTGTTTTGCTCTGCTCTACTCCAAACTGGAGAATTCCGAACAGGCAGTCCGATGTGCCGAGAAGCTCTCCAACTTGAGCCTCCTAGCGCGGGATGGTGCTGTAGTTACCACCCGCCGCGGAAGCTACAACGACGTGGACGTTGCTCTCGCCATCAAAGGTTCGGGGATAGACACGGAGAAGGGCGCACCCGACGCGGACGGAAAAGATACTCACAAAGCCCGGTGCCTGTTGGGCGATTTTCATCACCTCTGCTTGTTCCTCGAAACACAATTGGGCGTCCGGACACCTGAATCACACAATGAGCACCCGTAGTTCAAAACCTGCTGACCCGACTCGTCTTGGAACGGTCGAAGACGTGTCAGGCCCCAGCGTTCGCATCAAACTTGAGGACGGCACTGAGACCGGATTGGTATTCGTCCGGGGCGAGGGATACCGGGTCGGTCAAGTCGGGAGCTTCGTTCGAATTCCAGCGGGCTATTCCGACTTGTATGGCATCGTTTCACAGGTGGGCGCTGGCGCTGCGCCATCTGTGGGCGAATCAGTCCAAAACTTTGGGAATCGTTGGCTCCGCGTGGAACTTGTCGGT
>JBDNGL010000256.1:0-3418 GCA_041689285.1 Opitutaceae bacterium | reverse complement strand
TGCCCAGGCCGAAGGCGTGATCGTGGCCGGGCTGACGCTCTTGGGCGCGGCCACAGGGCCGCGGGTCCTCACGCGCACCGGCGCGAAGCGGCATGATTTCATCTACGTGACGGGCCGGCTCGGTGGCAGTCTGCGCAGTGGCCACCACTGGAAATTTACCCCCCGACTCCCTGAAGGGGCTTGGCTGGCCCGGCGATCGGAAGTGCGTGCGATGATGGACCTCAGTGACGGTCTCGCCAAAGATCTACCCGCGCTCACGCCGGCAAAAACAGTGGCCGTCTTGGATAGCGCAGCGGTGCCGCAGCGGACAGGCTGTGAGCTGTCGGCCGCACTCACGGACGGTGAGGATTACGAGCTGCTCTTTACGGTGAACGCCCGCGCGGAGCTCGCCGCACTGGAATACGCCTGGCGGCGGAGATTTCCCCGCATCCCGCTCACCCGTATCGGCCACTTCGCGGGAAAATTGCCCAAGGGTGCGCTCAATCTCGACGACTATCGCGGCTATGAACATCTGCGATAAACTCCGTGCCGGGGTCACGACCAAGACCGCCATCGAAACTCAGGCCTTGGCCACCGACCTCGCGGCAGCTTTACCGCCCGATACGACCTTGGCCCTGCACGGCGATCTTGGGGTCGGGAAAACCACCTTTGTGCAAGGGCTCGCGCGCGGTTTAGGCGTCACCGAACCGGTCACCAGCCCGACGTTCAGGATCTACACGGTTTACCACGGCACGCGTCATCTTGTGCATCTCGATGCCTATCAGATCGAATCACCCCGCGAAATGGACAATCTGCTGATTGAGGAGTTTCTCATCAGCCCGTGGTGCCTCGCCGTCGAATGGCCGGAAATAGTCGCCGCCTGGCTGCCCCCGGGCGCGCTACACCTCGATCTGGGTATCACCGCAGACCAACGGCATACGCTACGGCTTAGGTAACAGCCTATATTGCTTACGGCAGGCAGGATGCCTGCCGTAAGCGCTTGTCTAGAACCTCTACCCCAAAGAGCGGACTCAGGAATTTGGAGGGCTAGCGTCCCTGCGGCTAGGGCGCGGCTCGCAGGGATGCGAGCCCTCCACCAGCAAGGGTTTCCGGCTAGGTTCTACACTGATCAATCCATAATCATTGCCACGTAGTCGCCGCTGAACCCAGCCACGCGCGTTCCCTTCAACTTAAGGTCCGCGGTGAGTGTCAGCCGCGCCCGCGAATGCCGGCGGAGGGTTTTTAGGAATTTCTCCCAAACACCCGGGGACACGCCGGCACATTCTGCCGTGAAATCCCCATCAATCGGCGTCAGATAATCCATGGTGTTGCGCTGGATCACCACGCGGCAGTTAAGGCCGTTCGCGCGCAGCGCAAAATGTAGCCAAGTCCACCCCGTTAGAATGGAGACGGCGGAAGCACTCCCACCAAAGACGGTGGCGCGATGATTGAGATTCGGCGCCAACGGCGCGGTCAGCACCACGCCTGCCTGGTCGCACTGCCTGACCGCGACGCCCATCTGCCCGGAAACCGGTATATGCCGGTGCAGGTAGGCGGTAATCTCGGCGACTTCACGCCGGGCGCTCATCGGAAATCAAACTGCGGTCCTCAATCCGTATGCGGAGGCACTTCCGGTTCAGGCGCCGGCTTCTTTTCCTCGGCTGGTGGGTTATCCACCGCAGGGGAGCTCGCTGGCGCAGGTGCATTCGCTGACTCGGTGGCGGGCGCGGCTTCCTCAATGGCCGGGGACTCGGGGAAATTCTCCGGATCGTGCTCGTCATTTTCGGCATCTTTCTTGCGGGCCTCGGCGACTGGCGGCGGAGCAAACAGCCGGCCGTCAATCAACTCGGTCACGTAGCCCTCGGTCACAAGCCAGCGTAAATCACCCTGCATACGGACAAATTTCTCGCGCAGTTCCGGCTTCATCTCCGGCGCTGTTTCGCCCTCGGCCAGCTTCGGTTGCTCCAACCCCAGAAACTTGGCAGGAAGTTCGCTCGCCCGAATCATTGGGCGGGTTTCGATGAAGCTGATCAGTGCGCCGATGCTGTCGGCAAAGTTCTGGCCTGGCGTGCGGAACTTCCGCTTCACCGCACAAACATAGGAGACCCCTTTTGAGCCTTTTTTAAAGATGGTGAAATGCTCACGCCGCAGACGACCGCGGAGGGCATTGGCCGTGTCGAGCGGGAAGCGGCGCTGGCGCTCCAAGGCTCCCTCAACCGCCCGGTGGATTTCACCGGGAGGGATCGAGTCGTGAATCCGCCCGTGAAAACGCGCGGCCTCGACGGTCTTGAACACCCGGTCGCTGGCGTGACTGAGCAAATGCGCCCGGGCCTCGTCAATCGCATCAAAGTGCGGAGCGGGTGGCGCGTCGGCGGCGGCTGCCACCACGACTTCGGCCGGGCTTTCCGCCGGACTCGCGTCGGCGGTTGCCGCCACCGGTGCAGGTGCAGGCTCCGTTGCCGTGGTCTCGGCCGTCGCTGCCTCTGCGGGCTTGGGCGTTTCCGCCGGTGCAACTACGGGTGCGGTCTTCCAAGTGTAGCGGGTGACCTTTTTCATTTTTTCCAACCACTGCGCCACGACTTCAGGATCGCGCACGGTATCGATGCGGGCGCGAAACGTCTCCAGCGGCATGCGCGAAATCTTCGTCGCGAAGTGCTGCTGCACAAATTGATTATAGCGGTGATAGTTCGGCGGCCCGAGCAATTCGCCGGTCACGCCACACTTGTTGATCACCTGATAATTGCCCTTGGGGGCCTCGATTTCGACCTCGCTGGTCTCGAAGAAAAGTCCCAAATGACGGCTGCACACGTGGGCAACGACCGCCTCTTCGGACTCGAACGGCACGCCATCGGGCACGGAGATGTAAAGCGGAGCTTGGGCGGCGGAGCCATCGGCCGCAGGTTTGCGAGCCAGCACGGCCACAAAGCGGTCTTCCTTCGCGATCACGGTGCGCGCGATCTCGAAGAGTTCGATGGTGCGGCAGGAAGCCCGGATGGTTTTGGCGAGGGCGTTGAAGCTCGTATCCTCGGGATAAAACGTCACCGCAAAATGCGGACTGTCGTAGGGTGCTCGTTGCGGCTCACCCCGCGAGGCGAAGCGCTGACCACCCACATGGTCACCGGCCCGGGAAGGCGCAGCGGGCGACTGATCAAGCCGCTGCCTGCGATCCCCGCTAAACTGGCGACGCTCTGGGGTGTGGGCAGGCGCACCGGCGCCCTCCCCTCCACCGGCGGGTGCACCGACCGGTTTTTGGAGAGGGCGGCGGTCGCGGCGGTCGGGGTCTTGCCGACGGTCATCCCGACGCGGCGGCCGGTCACCACGCTCCCGGCGGTCGGCCGTGGCCGGGGACTCCTTGTCCTTGGTCCACTGGGTTCCGAAGCTGAAGCTCTGGAGCTGGGTCAGATCGAGTTTATTAAAATCCGGCGACGGATTTTCCTTG
>JBDNGL010000255.1:0-5360 GCA_041689285.1 Opitutaceae bacterium | reverse complement strand
CCGCCATGAGTTCGCGACAGGTTGTGGCGCAGTGCCCCGCCGCCGCTCGCAAGGCCGCCGGTTCCATCGGCGCACCCACACACAGGCCCGTCAGCTCCGGTGCGGTGACCACACGCTCGAGCCGACGCCCTTCTGGAAAACTCCGTTGATCCCGGCGCAACCTCAGTTCGTGCGCGAGGCGCAGATTCGTCTCCACCAGCGCACGGTGCAGCATCCGCTGCGCCGCCACCCATTCGCCGCGCGCCACTTTGCGTTGGAGCCATACGTAATCGCAGACCAAGCCATTCGCCAAGCGGACCGCCTCAGGGTCACTCAGCCTCTGGTCGCTTACTTCCGCCACGACTTTCTGGTAAAACGGTTCCCAATCCTTTGCCCCGTGCAGGAACCGCCAACCCGGGCGAATCACGATCGCGAGATCACCCAGCGCCCGGCGCAGTTCCGCCGATTGCCGGTGCAACCCAAGCGACATCGCCACTTGGGCGAGCTGCAGCCGCCACGACGGGAGCACCACCAAGTCCATTTCCATCGTCGGAAAAACCGCCGATACTTTCCGGGCACTGCCCAATATCCCCATGCGGTCCACGTAGGCCAGCGGTGCGTCCAGGCCGGCGGCGATGGTCCAGGCCGAAGACGTGAACATTGCCGGCCGCGAAGTGATGACATGAAAGTCCCAATCCGAGGTCGCATCCGGCTGCCAAAGCGGGTCGTCCCCCGCACGTGCCCGTGAACCGATCAGCACCACCGCCTTCACGGCGGCCGACCGCGCAGCCCATTCCGCCAGTCTTTGAGTCGGGTCGCTCATGGCTCACAGACTGCGCAAAGACACGAGGATCTCCGTGCCTTCCATGCCGGGACCGGCATGGATTTCGCCACGGTGGAGGCGAATGATTTCCTTGGCCAGAAAGACCGCTAGGCGGCCTTGATTCGGCACATCGCCGAAGACGGGCTCGGGCAGGACGCCTTCCAATTCCAGATTCTTGCCTTTGAGGGAAACCAGCGCCGTGAGCTCGCCCGCCTCGCCCGTCGAGCGCAGTTGCAAGGTGAGCTCGCGCACGCCGAGCTCGGGCCGGTTCTCCGCCAACGAATCGACCAATGACCCGAGGGCAAACTCCAGCAACACCGCCGAGGTGCGCAGCGGCACCGCATCAGGGCCGGTCTCGACCTGCACCTTGGCGGTGGCCCCAAGCGACTTCACCACATCGCGCAGGTCCACGTTAACCGGCTCGGTTTCATCCAAGGTCTGCATGAGCCCCAGCCGTTGATTCAAGGCCTCCAGTTTCGCGATGTCCGCTTTCAAGGTCTCAGTCAACGCTGGCGTAACCCGCGACGCCGGAGCCTGGCGAAAAGTGGCGAGTGAAACCAAGGCATTGCCCAATTCATGACTCAGCGTGAGCCCCAGCTCGCGCAGGAGACCTTTGCGTTCAAGGCGCGAGCGGTCGGCCGCATCATGCACGGCCGCGCTGGCCTCCTCCCAAAACGCCCACACGCCGCCGGTCTCAGAGACCAGTCCCGCGCTGGCGCGAAACGGTTGCTCCGCCGTGGGCGTCGCCCGACATACCTCGTGCATGCGCCGGACGCGGCCAATGAGATCGCGCACCACGAGTGGCACGTGGCGCGGGACATTTTCACCGGTGGCCAGAACCAGTGTGCTTGGCAGATACTTCGCCCCAATACCGGTCTGTTCCGCGAGCAGGTTGAGCCGGCCCAGTTGCGCGGACTTTGCCAGAAAATGACGGAACAGGCGGGCAAAGAACACCGCGCGGGTGCGATCGTATTCGTCGTAGGGCTCGCCGTCATCGCGCACTCCCAGCGCGATCAGGCCCAGCAACCGGCCGTTGTCATGCACCGGCACGAGCAACCGCGCCCCCCACATCGCCAGGCGGTTCCGCACCGCGAGTTCCGCCACCGGATCGGCCGGTCGGTCCCACAGGGTGCCGTCAATCACCGCCGGGTGCCGTTCCAGCAAGGTCACCAGCGGGTCATCCGCCGCAAAAAACGACGTGCCCCGATCGGCGCGAAACCCATCCGCCTCGCGCAGGAAAAAAACCGTGTGCGATGCCCGCAGCAGAAAACGCGAAGCGCGGCGAAACTCCGCGATCAGCCGGTCGCGCGTGTCAAGGTTCTCGACCGCACCTTCGATGAAATCCCACAACTCAGCCGTATCACCGCCCACCGGAGAGCGTGGGGTCGGGCGGGCATGCTCGGTCCGCCGGCTTTTTTCCAGCATGAGCTCCACCATGGATTGCTTTTCCGCCACCTCCTCCACCAGCGGCAAAATCTCCTTTAGGCGTTTCGCGCTCTCGCCATAAGAAAGGTAGGCTCGGCCGCGGCCGGCGAGCTTGGCTTGTTCAAAAGGCAGACTACGTGGCTCGCCGACAAAGATGGTGGGGCACTTCGCCAGCGACGCTGGCAGGGCGGACTCCATCGCGGCATCCAGCACCACCACGGCGGCAAATCCCGGCTGCGTGCCACCAGGGAAACTCTGCGGTGCCAGTCGCACGGCCGGGCGGTCGGCCGGCAGTTGCCGCTCCCAGGCGGCGGCCAACTCGTCATCAGCGGTTGCGAGAATTATGAGACTGGGCATGGAAAGGTAACACGGAAAGTGGCGCCGCAACTAGCCAAGGGAGGATCCACGGTGATAGTCGCTTTGAGCCCGGTCAGAATGTCGCTGCATATCACCAATCCAAGTCCAAACCCAGTGGACTTCGAGGATTGGAACGGCTGGAAAAGCCGCGGCAGCATCTCGGACGCGATCCCCGGCCCACTATCCTCCACCGCCACCTCCACGCCCCCGGCGACGTTGCGCGTGGCCACCCGCAGCCAGTGCTCGCCGGGGTGGTTCTCGACCGCCTGCAAGGCATTGAAACAGAGGTTGAGCATCACTTGTTTGACGGCGGTCGCATCGGTGAGCACGAGGTCGGGCGTCGCCTGAAAATCTGTTTCCACCCGGATGGCCCGATCCTCCGCCTTGGCCGCCACCAGTTCCAAGCTGGTGCGCAACATGGGATGCAGCTCGAGCGGCGTCGCCAGATAGGCGCGGGGCGTGGCGAGATCGAGCAATTGCTCGGTCAGCCGGTCGATTCGGGAAACCTCCTCACCGATCAGCCGAAAAAATTTCTCCCGAAAAACCGGATCCTGGTAATGCTGCGGCAGGAGCTGCACGAAGGTCTTGATGGTGACGAGCGGATTGCGGATTTCGTGGGCGAGGCTGGCCCCAAGGAGGCCAACCGTCGCCAGTTGCTCCGCGCGCTGGGCCTTCACTGAGTAGTGCGATCGCTCCAGCGCACTCTCGATGATGGAGGCCAGTTCCATCAACTGCGCCACCTGCGGATAGGTGAAAGGACGGCGTGTCAGTGGCACGCCCACCGCCAGCACCACCGTGAGGGTTTGCCCGCCACAGGCCACGACCACGCCCAGTTGCTCTCGCGCCATGAAGGCCTGCAGTTGCGTCTCCTCCGGATCGAGCTTCTGCCGGGCCATCCGCTCGGGCGTGACCCAGCGCAGACGGTTGAGCGCCTGCGCGACCGCGCCAGCCAGCGGCAGCACCACGCCGCCGCCCTCAAGTTGCTCTGGCCTGCCCGTGAGAATCAGGGCCCGCTCGGACTTGGCCCAGGTTTTCAGCAACAGCACAAAGGCCTCCTCCAGCCGCTCCGGCCGGGACTCGCGTCGCGCCGCCTCGAAAGCCTGCCGGCGTGCGTCCTCACCCCGCAGATTGAGATCAAAGACTTGCTGGAACCATGGTCCCGCCTCCGCCGCAAACCACAGCCCCAGCCCCACCGCGATGAGAAATGCGAGCGGTTGTGGCACCAGCATCACAATGAGCTCGTTCGCCGACCAGATAAACAGTGCCACCGCCAAGGCCAGGAACAGTTTCTGCAGGCCGAAGAAGAGCATGTGCCGGGCGTCGAAGACCCGCGCAGTTAACATCACCCACGCGGTCCCGCCGTAGAAGATCAATACCACGACCGGCTGCAGGGAGATGAAGCCGGGGTTATATGTGATGGCGTTCGCCACCATCAAGCCGAGCACCGTGCAACCGGCCGAGCAGCCCCCGAGCAGCAACACCTGCAACTCCAGCCGCTGCGCTCCCCCCTTGGCCCGGGTCTGCCACAGCGTCTCCACAAGCAGCCACAGGTAGAGTAAAATTAAGCCGCCCACGTAGACGAAATAGCCCACGCCATAAACGCGGACCTGACCGGTCGAATGCGCCGGGATGAACCAAGGCGTAAAACAGATCACCGCCAGGATCAGCCCGATCAGCCCGCGGACCCACCAGTGCCGCAGCCGCCAACAATCTTCGAGGCCCCGCACGCTCTCCTTCAAAACCCAGAGGTGCACCGGCATGAAGGCACCCACGGCCGACGCCATCTGCACCCAGAAAAAACCGGGCTGGCCGAGCTTCGCCAGCTCCACACTCACGAGCCACGCGGCCACATGCAGCGAACCGGTGAAGAATATCCGGTTGATCATGCGCCCGGGGTTGGCCCAGAGCGCGAACGCGCCGAGCGCGACTGCGGCGAGCATCGCCAGCACCGCGGGGTTGAGGATTATTTGCTCAGCACCAAGCATGCGTTTGTTCCGGAGAGTCCGTGTGTGTTGACCAAGGTGACGTCGTGGGCGATGTGCCGCGCGGCCGCGGAAAGATTCAACGGGCAATCCGGATCAGGAAACTGCCAGTTGACCGTGGGCGGAATCATCCCGGAGCGCAATCCCAGCGCAGCCACCGCCACTTGGATCGCCCCACCCGCCCCCAGCGGATTACCGATCGCACCCTTGATGGAACAGGCGGGCAATTCTTGCAGCCGCTGCCCAAATATTGCCCGGAGCACCTGCGCCTCGGCGCGGTCCACCAGCTTGTGGCCTGGCCCCCAGGCATTGATGCAATCCACCTCGTGTTGCCGCACACCGGCGTTGGCCAACGTCAGCCGGATGGCCTCGGCAAGCCCGGCGACCGGCTGATCGGCCGGATCCGTCGCGTAGGCATAACCTTCGACAAAGGCGTAACCAGGTCGAGGACTCGTCTCAGGCTCCAAAATCAAAATACAGGCGCCTTCACTAATCACCCCGGTCGTGCGCCAGCGATCAAATGGCCGGCAAATGCGCTCGGGCATATCCGCACTATCCGGTGTGAGCCCAGCCATTTTCAATTCAATCATCGGATGAAAGTGCAGTGGGGCCTCCGTGCCGCCGCAGATCGCGATCTCCGCCTCTCCCAGCGCAATCGCATTGGCCGCGTGACCAATGGCATCGAGCCCCGAGCAACAGGCACTCTGCAGCGCGAGCGTGCGGGTGCCCCCACCGACCATCTCGGCGATTGTCCCGGAAATCGCACTGACGGAGGAACTGAAGACCGCGCTCGG
>JBDNGL010000254.1:0-9788 GCA_041689285.1 Opitutaceae bacterium | reverse complement strand
TCGCAATCCAGTAGCTCAAAACTCCTTTATCGGGGCTGGCGGGGAGTTTGTCGGAGATGTATCACGCGGGTTCGATACCGAGCAGCAGCAAAACCCACTGGCGCGAGCTGCCGGGTCGACAGCTGCGGGGATTGCTGCCATTATAGCCGGACGAGCTGCAACGCCGCGACATGGAATTCCTTTGTACGAAGCAACCAAAGACGTTTCCTCGTCCGGCTGGGCGCAGGCGAATGCCGAGACCGCGCGGCTTCAGCGTGCCGGCGTGACGCAAAACACGGTGGGCGATGCGCTCCCAGCGACGAGTCAGGTTGGTGCAATTGAACGTGAAATATCTAACACCATTGGCGGCCAGCCTCTGCACGCCAAGCTCGTCGGGCGCGGAGTAGACGGCGGGGACATTCCCCGGCTGCTGGCTGAGGCTAAGGCCAGGGCGCAGAATCTGGCTGCCCCGAACCCACTCCCCGCCGGCACGCTGCCCTCGCAGGTGGACGAGGCCGTGTTTAGCCAAGCCAAGGCAAACCGCACTGCGTCGGCGGTTGCCCCTATGAGCGGGCAGATGACCCCGCGAGCCGACATTGTGGAGATCCTTCGTCGCATGCGGCAGGAGAAGCTGAACCCAGTAAACCGCGGAACTGTGGATGATGCTTATTTAAGCGCAGGCCGGCGCACCATCGCGCATACTCCTCTTTACCCCATGGGGCCAGTTCCCCAAGGTCCTGGGCCATTGCCCCGTATGTCAGGCCCTACGCCGGTAACTCCGCTGGGTCCACAACCCGTCGGACCGATTGCCCCCGGTCCGGCCGTGGCCGGGCAAATCCCCGCGCCACAAACCCCGCTTCTACCCCCGCCACAGGGCAATGCGTTGTCTACGCCGGGGCTAACGGGTGGAGCACTTACTCCCCCAGGCTTAAACACGATTCCCGATAATGGCTGGAGTCAGTTCAGCATGGTGGGGGCTGCTCCGGACATTACGACGATTAATCCTCTCACGCCGCGTCCTCCTATGGGGGCGAACCTCGAGGCTTTGTCGAAAAACGTCAAGAGCCTGAAGCAGGCGGTCCCGCGCACGCAGCAAGCAGCCGGCAGGGCTTTGGACAGCGGAGCCTCCTCGAATGCCTATCGGGTGGCGGACGAGACTCTTAAAGAGCTCAGCCCTCCGTATCGCCAGGCCATGGAGAACTACCGCAGCATGAGTCCGCAGGTTGACATAGCAGATATACTGAGAGGAAAAAACCTGACTGCTATGCCGGTCGGAGCAGGAACCGACCCAACACGCATGGCACTGTCTGACCACCTGGCTTCGGTTAACCCTACACAAGCATTGCCGATTGGAGAGAGGCTCCGGGCGGCAGACATTCTGGCCCGGAACACCTCTGAGCGGGGTGTCGAAAGCCTGAGTCAGACCATGGGACAGTCGAACACAGCGACCGTGATGACTCCGTTCGGCTCAACTGCTCGGGTGGCAAACATTGGGACCCGGATTAAGGCAAACAAAGTACTGTCTCGCCTCTTAGCCGACCCTACTCCAGCAAACATGAAAATCCTCGAAGAATTGGCCAAGCGTGACCCTTCATTGGTCACTGTACTTAGAGACCTAAGCAACCTCGGCGCTATCAACGCAACCACACAGACGGAAGGATCACAGCCATGAGCTTTGATGGAAATGGAAATTACACAGTTCCGCCAGGAACTGCCGCAGTCACGGGCACTGCCATTGACTCAGCAAAGTACAATGCGTTTTGGGCAGACCTGCAGACGGCGCTGTCGAAGGCTTTACTGCGGGACGGACAAAGTGCGGCGCTGGCCAATATTCCGATGGGCGGATACAAGCTTACGGGCTTGGCCGCGGGAAGCGTGGCGGGTGATTCTGTGCGGTGGGAACAGCTGGAAGCAGTTGCCAATGCAGCATTACTCAAAACCGGCGGAACCGTAACGGGAACGCTGGGCGTCGGCAGTACCGCGCCATCCTTCAAATTTGTTGTTGCAAACGCTGACGGCGTAGGACTTGAAGTCGATCCGGTTACAGGTGTGAACAGCGGCGTTAGTGTGCAGAGTTACAACCGCACGGCAGTGGCTTATACGTCTTTGACATGTCTGGGGCTTGACTTTCGGGTTTTTACCGGGTCATCCCCGGCTGAACGACTGCGCATAGATTCTTCGGGGAACATCGGAATCAGCTTGACTCCTACTGTCGGCATTCGAACGCACGTCCGAGGATCTGGAACAGGTTCTGGCACATGGTCGCTTTTTAGCAGCAATTCGGCGACAACAAAGACGTTCGGCGTCCGCGACGACGGGGCTATTGATACGGGGCGTGCTGCTGCATCACCCTACGACCTTACGACGGCAGTTGCGGCAAACATGGTTGTTCAGTCTGATGGGTTCTTGTACCGGTCAACATCGTCGGCCCGATACAAAAAGAACATTGAGCCGTACACAAAGTCGATGTCCGACTTCATGAAGCTGCGCGCCGTAAGTTTTGTCGGTGCCGCAATGAAAGGCGTAGAAGGTAATTTCGTCGGGCTGGTCGCGGAAGAAGTCCACGCAGCGGGGTTTCCTGAGTTTGTGCAGTACGACTCTGACGGACAGCCTGACGGGGTGCATTACTCGTCAATGATAGCGGTCGCAATCAAGGGTTTGCAAGATCAGCAACGCGTCATTGATGACTTGACGAAGCGAGTTGAAAAACTTGAAAACAAGGCGTAGGTATGACCAAGCCTCCACACATCGAAACCATCGAGCTGACGCCCGAGATGATCGAGCGCGGCATCCGGGAGCAAGGATATGCGATGGCGATGGTGCGTTACAGGGATAAGACCATGACTGATGACGAGTGGCAGAAGATACTCCGAGACCGGCGCTTTGCAGCGTGGCTGGTGAGTCTGTAAGGAGTCCGATGAATGCCAAGGACGAATACACGCGTACTAGGAACGAAGCCCGACTTGATCGAATTGCAAGGTGGATAAACACATGGCACGAAATCAGATACTTCGGAAAAGCGCTGGGGAAACTCGGCGAGTGGATCATCAGGATACTTATCAGTCTCTGGCTGCTGGTGGAACTCTGGAACAGGGTCTTCGGAAAATGAAACTGTATCTCGCGATGTTCGACTCCTTGCTGGTAATGAGCTGCGTCTTTATGGTAGTAACAGCATGAGCGAGGCAGTACAACTGGCGCTGATCGGCATGATCCAAAGCTGGGGCAATGCGTTCTGGCAAAACATAGCTGTCATTATTCCAGCCGTTGTCGGTGCTGTTATTTTGTGGGTGCAGAACCGGCGCAACGACAAGCGCTCGGAAGAACGTGCCAATGGCATTTCGCATCAATTGGGCAAAGTCGGTGAGGCTGCAGTCACAACCGCAGAACAAGCTGCGCTGATGGCGAAAGGGGCGGAACAGAGGGGCGTTGAGCTCGGCATCGAAGCGGAACGACTGCGAGCATCGGATCTGCAATCGCTGCGCACCAGATTCCAGCCCGAGAGCACTGATGTGTTTATGGCTCGTACTGATTCACCCACTAAGGAGTAACCAGCATGACCTTGTTTGAAGTAATCCGAGATATCATCAATCCTGCAGCACTGCTGCTACCAGCATCCATGGACTCGGCTCGGGCGCGAGTTATGCTGCTTGCTATCGCTTTGCAGGAATCCCGGTTCACGCACCGGCTGCAGATCGGCGGACCAGCCCGCGGGTTCTGGCAGTTTGAGCGGGGAGGTGGAACGCTCGGAGTGTTGCAGCACGCAGCATCAAAGCGACATGCGGCCAAGGTCTGTGCTGCTAGGAACTGCGATGCAAGTTCGCGAGCCGTGCATTGGCTGCTTGCTACCGATGATCTGCTAGCGTGCTGCTTTGCTCGCCTGCTGCTGTACACAGACCCGCGTCCCCTGCCGCAGATCGGCGATATCGAGGGAGCCTGGCAGTATTATCTTGACACCTGGCGTCCAGGGAAGCCACATCGGCGCACCTGGAACGAGCTATACGACGAAGCTACTATGTTTGTGGCTGTTGCTGACCTGCCGTAGGAAGCAGGAAAGAGCGCGTGTAGGCTGTGGTTGACAATAGTGCATTTTTGCACGAGTAACATTGCACCATGCTCCCGCCCACTGGGATTTTCCCCCACACATCAGTCCAGTCGGCCGCGCTCACAAGCATTCCTCGAACGGGGAGCTTGTCGGTAAAAAAGCAATCTACGCCGCAGTGGGCGCAAAACCAAGCGTACTTCATAGCTTTTCTTCTCCTGCGATATTGTAGCGGAGTGTCGGAGTGTTGGCGACTTGGGTGAGAATCACATACCCGGCCTGGATGAGTCCCTTGAGCACATCTTCGAAGTCTTTCATTGAAGGGAATTGTGCATGAATGTAACGGTAAGCCTCCGCGTAGGGGCACTCACCACGGAGCTTAAGATACGCGACCAGACGGTCCGCGGACTGGCTTACATCAGAACGCCCGATCTTGCGGAAGACGTTAATCATTTCGGCCTCGAGGTCAGTGATCATGACAGCTGCGATCTCGAGGTCCGCTTTGGTGATTGTCAGCTGGTCTCGCTGCGACGCGGCAAGAATCATTGCAACCTTGTGGACGAAAGTTTGCTTCCGCGCGAGGTAGCCCCCGAAGCGGTCATCGTTGAGATGAGCCGGGCGCGTTTTGTTATGAGCTTCGTACCACTCCTGCCCCCAGGTGATGGCGTCGGGAGTCAGCTTGTATTCGCCCACGAGTTTGGTTGCAATGTGCTCGAGATCGGCGACGAGTTTTTGTCCTTGGATCTCAATGTCGGCGGGGACTTGAAGACCAGGGTAGGCCACGTAACGCTCCTTTGCGTCAGCATATACAAACACGCAGCGCGAAGTGAAGCCGCCTCCGATCATGTACTCGGGGAAGTTGCCTGCGATCCAGGCTGGCGTGGTGCAGGCGATGATGTTTATCCAAGGGTTTACTACGTCGTCGGAGCCCGAGTGTTTCGTCACCTTGCGGAAGCCCTTGCCATCCCACAGGTTAACTAGCATGTCAACCATTTCCTTGTCTTGCGGATTTAGCAGGTTGCCGAACTCGCCCGAGGAGATAGTCATCGGGGAATGGGTCTCGTAGACACCAGGCCCTGTGTTACCCGGTATGGGAACCTCGAACGCCTCGGCAGCGTTTCCGAAGGCCTGGACAAGGGCCTGCCAGGAGACCACGGAGGGTCCGAACTGGATGCCTGGGACTTTTCTCAGCAGATCCATCCCAATATCCGCTGTAGTAGTCTTTGCCACCACGCCCGGCGGAGCGACCAGGATAACATACAGATTCGCGTACCACTTGAAGTAGAACTGGTCTATCCAGACATGGCGGCGCAAGGCTCCGGCTATGGTTGAACATCCTACCCAAAAGTACATCCGGCGAGGGGCTTCGCCGAAAGAAGCGTAGTCTTGAAACGCCCCGAGCCAGTCGGGGAAGTTACGCTTGCTCATTCGCAGTGACCCCAGGAACGGGTTGAGGTTTTGATGCCTGATGGGATGATGAGAGGGCGGTCGTAGGGAACCACAACGCGGGAGGCTTCCAGGATGCGAGCTGGCATATCGTCGTTTCCTTCGGTGCGATACTGACCCACGAGCGAGTCATGGACTTGGATTAAGACCTCAACCTCGGGCAAAAGTCTGTCGATATTATCCCATGATCTGTTAATAACGCAACCTGTTGTTGATTGAGGCTTCCACGCTAGCGCTTCTGGGAGGGAGGCTTCGATGCGACCGAAGAAGATCATTCGGTATCCGAAAGCGTTGCTGACTCGTCGATGGTGATGAAGCTCATGCTCGGTCCTACGATGCCATGCTTCGATTCCTGGGTGAGCCTGAAACCAGCGTTTACGAAGTCGCTCGGCCTCGTGGATTGTAATACCACAAGCAATGGCCATGTTACGCGCGCCAGCCCCATAATTGGTAGCGTGGCACCAAATCTTCGCCAGCTGCCTCTTTCCTCCATGAAGGTTTTTAACTTCATTAGCTCCGCAGGAGAGCCCAAAGAGATTTTTAGCATTGAGACCGTGCATGTCGATGCCGGAGTCAAGGGCGTCTCGGAATTCTTCATCATCAGCCTCCCATACTACAGTGTAGAAATCAGCGGACTTAAGGTCCATGTCGAAGATTGTGTAACCTTCGTCCGGGAGGAAGAGCTTGCGGACGTTGGGCAGGACAAGGACGGTTGGGTCGCCTTCGTCTTCATTACCAGCCGGGACGTTCTGGAAGTTGAGCCCGGAGCCGAAGGCGTTTTCGGAGGAGGACAGGCGATAGGTCTCCGTGCCCGCGATGTTGTAGCTGGACCGTAGGCGCTGATCCCGGTCGAGACGGGCTCCGACAAAGGTCGAGCGGAACACTCCGAGGGAGCGGAGTTCCTGGACTTTGTTAACGAGGCCCTGGAGCAAGGGCTCCTTCCGGGCTATGGTGGCCAGGGCTTTGTCGTCGACTGTCAGCGCGCCTGTGTCGCGTTTGAAGATGGGCTTGATTTTAAGGTCTGTGTAGAAGAACTCCTGCATCTGTTTGGGAGACTTGATGTTGAGCGGGTGGCCGGTGACGAGGGTTAGCCACTGCTCCCGCTCCGTGATCTCATTCATGAGCATGTGGGAGAGGGCGGCTTTGTTCGACACATCAGCACGGACTCCGCGAAACATGGCCTTGAGTAGCAAGGGATAAAGCCGGTTCTGCTGGAAGTCCCAGACCGCGCGCAGGCCGAATTGGTCGATCATCGGGAGCTGGACTTCCATGCACTCGAACGTGCGAACGCAGTCTTCGCAGTTGTAAACCCAGAGCTGATCTTCCCCTGTGCTGGCGTCCCAGGTTTTGCCGTCATCTTTCCAGTAGACGTAATACTGGCAGTACATCGAGGCGATGTAGTCGAGTCCTTTGGGCTGGCCGGGGAAGAGCACATGCTGCGTGTTCATCGTATCGTACCAGGTTCGCGGTATGAAGAACCAGAAGCGATAGATGTACTGAATGTCGTAGATGAAGTTCTGCCCGAAACACTGCGCGTTCTGGTGTGTCATTACCTCCCGCATCAGGCCGACCAGGACAACTTCCTCGATATGGGTCCAGTAGCCGTCGGGCCGCTCGGTGCACATCAGGGGGATGCAGAAGGCTGACTTAGCATCCGTGGCGAACCCGATGCAAGCGAGGTGTCCTGCCCGCGTCTCAATGTCTACACTAATCTTAAGCGGGGCCGCGCGGACTTGTCCGAGGAGGGTGCGGAGGCTGGTGAGTGCGGTCTGGAAAGTGGGTCTGACGGTGAATGTGTACTCGGGTTTAAGATCCAGGGGTGTGTGCGCAATAGAGCGTGCTCGGCGCAGGTCCTGCACAGTAATCGCACGGACGGAGGCGTCTCGCTGGACGAAGCGAGGATGGTAGGTTGGGAGAACTGTGCAGCTATGGGCATGTCCAAGCAACCGCAGCTGCGAACCACGCCATTTTTTAACAGATACAACACCCGTGCACGCAAGGAGGCTAAGGCTTCCGAGCGCGATAATAAGATTTGGTCGAGTGAGATCGACGAGCCTATGGAAACGTTTGACATCTTCGGCGAGCTCAGGGCAAATCCAGGAGTTGTGTAAGGCGACGGAGCACGGCGGCTTCGGAGCCTTCGTATGACACAACCAGTCGGTAAGTATTTCCTTGCCTTTCATCGTCGGGGCTGAGCGGCTCGATAGTGTAGCAACCAGGCATTCTCCCCTTGTCAGGCCCGCTTCGTGGAGCATCCGGTCCAGGTCCATGCCGTGTGTCCCGGTCAGGGGCTGCTGCTTCATTACGTCGAGGCCCTCCGGCCAGTCGGCTAAGATCAAGATTTTGGCGTTTTGTGGGCCCTGTGGAATCATGATGTTTCTCTGGATAGATGGAGCAAAGGCTTCGTGAGTAGCAGGAAGCTGAAGTGAAGCAATCGGTGCAGGGGACAAAAGTAAAAGGATTCATTTCAGCCCTCCTATCCTTTCCAGGCATATCCCATACGCGGCGGCTTCGGCTTCCGTAGCAACCGCGTTAAGTCCGAGGGCATGGGCGGCTGGGAAAATTGTGCCGGTGCCAGCGAAGGAATCAAGAACAGTATCACCAGGTCGGCAGCTGCGTTTAAGCAGCTCGACATAGGCTTCCACGGGCTTCTGGGCCCCATGTCCGAGGTTGCCTTCTGAAAGCCGAGATTCAAAGTAATCTGGACGGATGGCGGTAACGGGACGCTTACCTTTGACTGCATAGAGACATATCTCGTAAGACCGGCGAGGTCCATGCTCGGGCCAAGGAACTCGTCCACCTTCAGGTTTGAGGTTAATAAGCGGAGTGCGGAATGTCCACCATCCGGCTGCACGGCACAGGGCTCGTAGCTCAGTGAACATATCAATGTCACACCAGATATAGAGATGAGCTTGCGCTTTTGCGAGGCGGTACCACTCCGGAATACAGTCGGATAGTAGACTGTAAGTCTCCTCGGCCCCGTCAGCATACTCGTGCTCAATACCAGACATTCGTCCGGCGGCATCGCCAAATTGGTCAGCTCCCATGCCGTAAGGAGGGTCGGTGAGGATAACATCGAATTGGGCATCAGGTTGGGCTTTCATCCAGGTGAGGGCGTCGGTGTGGTAGCACTGGAAGCGGTCCGAGATAGAGCGGTTGCCGACGAGGGAGGCTAGATGCTCGCGGCGTCCGGTTTCCTCGATTCGCTTGATGATCTTCACAGCTTCTTTGAGGGAGGCGGCTTTGGCGACGGCGGGGTTGTCCATGTGCTGAGCAACCACCAAAGCAGTTTTAACCTGACCGGTATGGCGAGACTCAGCTTCCGGCCCAAAGATCTCTCGGGCGGTGTCGGCGGGGGTCTGGACGCGCTCGAGGCCGAAATCTCGGAAGGCAGCCTGGCTGCTTCGTAGCTCGTGGAGTCGCTTGGTGGCGTCGATGTTTTCTTGCCAGGTGAGATCGGCTCGGATAGCGTTTTCTGCGTATTCAATTTCTTGCTGCTCAAGACGACTGAGTTCACCGAAGTCGATGTACGGTATAGTGCCCGGCGCAACTGCCTCACCTGCATGTCGGAGAGGGACGCCAAGTACGTTGAGAGTTGTGAAGGCTCTAAACCGCCGCTCTCCTGCAACAAGGTGGTAATCGCTGCCTTCCCGGCGAAGGACAATGGGCGCGATGAGGCCGGAGGTTTGGATAGACTCATTGAGTGCTCCCTGGGCTTCGTCGTCGAAGCGTTGACGTTGCCGGCTTTCGGCGATGATGATGGAGGCAAGGGGAATGGTTTTCATGGTGCAGAGATGGGCAGGTTTAATTGCACTGTTGCAATAAAAAACCCCGGAGCCGGATGAGGCGCTCGCGGGGTTTGCGTTTGCGGCGGGTTAATCGGGGGGTGGCGGCGTTTTTCGGGCGATTAGGCCCTATACCCTACCATTTGACGATCGCCCGTCCTACGTGTCCCCGAGTTCAATAGGGTTTTGCGTACCCTGTGATTTCGGCCACCAGTTCAGCCGGGTTGCGGAAGCCCGGAACATGCTTGACGGAAACCTTGACCATCTGGCCAGTCAACATGACAGGGGAGAAGGGCTGGCCGGGCTTGTTCAAGCCACAAGCTTCCCGCACGCGGCCCAGGTTGATGTTCTTGCCCTGGCTCATATCGAGGCCTCCGGTGGCGGTGAGATCGAGCATAACCATATCGCCGAGGAAAACCTTGTCGCGGCCGCAGAGGACTTTGACGCCCTCGTCGTTGACCTCGAGAGTCATCTTCAGCGCGGCCCAGGTTTCGCCGGTGCGCTCGCCCTTGCCGATGGTGCCGGAGGTCGGGTCGCAC
>JBDNGL010000253.1:0-8957 GCA_041689285.1 Opitutaceae bacterium | reverse complement strand
GTCCCCGCGAACCGAGCCCCGGCCCACAGGCACGCGGGCCCTCCAAATTCCTTCGTCCGCGCTTTCGGGTGGAGGTTATACAGATAGGCACTTAACCGCGCTGGACCTCCCCGGCTGGTTTGTCATCTATTAGATGACAAACTCGGGCATGCGCCAAGAGCGTGCGAACTTGCTCAAGGCACGCTAATTCCAACTTGTCGCGCCTTTCCCCCCGCCCAAACAACCTCACTGCCGTAAGCCAGGCTGGTTCTTCGCGTAAGCCTTTTCGCTACTCAGCAAAATCCCACCCCTTAACGAGAATGAGCCGGTTGCCCCAAATCACGATTGCGGCGCGAGCGTGTCCGCCACCGGGGTGCGGTAGGCTTTCAGCGCGGGCACCACCCCACCGAGGGCGCAGAGCACCACCATCCCAAAAGGCGCAGCCCAGAGCACAGGATGCCACCCGGCAATCGGCAGAACGACGCCGGCCTGCGCACGGATAACCTCCGCCACCCCGGCATAGAGGGCGAAATAAACGCCATAGCCCGCCACGCTGCCCAGCAGCCCAATGGTCGCGGCCTCGGCTACGACGGCGCCGAAGATCGTCCGCCGCTTGGCGCCCAAGGCACGGAGGATGGCCAGATCCCGCCGGCGCGCACTCATCGAACTGTAAATGCTCGCGAGCACACTGCCCGCCGCGACCAACGCGACGAGATACGCCACGAGTTCCAGCACGCGGTCAAACCAGGAGATTTTGTTGAATAGCTCCGCAATGATGGTGCCCACGGGGAAGGCAAAGGTCAGCCGGTTGCCCTGTCGGTTATACATCATATCCAACATAAAGCCCGCCGTCGGCGCCCGCAGTTGAATGAGCACGGCACTCACCTCCGTCGCTGCCCGCGGATCATGCCCGGCCATGGTCTGCACGCCGCTGAGCGGAATCCATAGCACCCGGTCCGCTGGCGTGTTAGTCGGAGCCAGCATGCCGGTCACGGTATAGACCTCTTCGTGGAGGGCCTTGGGATCAAAATTCAATCCGTGATACGGCTGAAACGTATCACCCACCTTCAGCCCCAGCCGCCGCGCGGCAAAGCTGCCGACGACCGCCTCGCGGGCCCCGTCAGCGAACCACCGGCCACCAGATTGAAGGCTAAAGGTCTTCCCGGCCGTATATTCGACCGTGAAAAATTCCGGCAAAGTGCCCACGATGCGGAAGCCGCGGAGATTGTCGCCCACCGCGATCGGGATGGCCGCACGCACGGCCGGGTGGCGTTTGATCGCCGCATAATCACTCGCGGCCACATTGCCCGGCGAGGCCTCGAGGTGAAAGAGGGCGTTGAGCACGAGCTGCAGTTTGGAGCCGCGCGCCCCGAGCACGGCATCAAAGCCAGTATTCGTCGAGGTAAACACCGCGTGCGCCTGCGTCTTCACCATCCACACGCTCATCATCAACCCGACCGCAAGCGCGATGCTGCCGGCCGCAATCAGCGTCGAAAGGGCATGCTGACGGAGGGAGCGTCGGATGATAAGCGCGAGGGTCATGTGCCGGCCTCCCGCCCGACCCGATTGAGCAAGGCAAAGTCCTCCACGCGCTCGAACTGCGCCAACGCCGCCTCGTCATGACTCACCAGCAGGAGCGCGGCCCCGTTCTCCCGACAGACTTCGCGAATCAGAGTTAGCGCTTCAGCTGCATGGCGCCGGTCGAGATTACCCGTAGGTTCATCAGCCAGCACCAACGCCGGCTGGTTGGCGAGCGCCCGCGCCACCGCCACGCGTTGCTGTTGTCCCGTCGAAAGCTGCCGGGGAAAATGCTCGAGCCGGTGGCCGAGCCCCACGCGCTCCAACAAAGCCCGAGCCTGCGCGCGGTCTGCCCGGCGCGGACCGAAACTCATGCCCAGCAACACATTTTCCAAGACCGTGTAGCCCTGCAGCAGATTGAAGGTCTGGAAAATATAACCGATTTTATCCGCCCGCAGGCGGTCGCGGCCCGGCTCGCTAAGCGCGGTCATCTCCACCCCGGCGATTCGCACCATGCCAGCATCCGCCGCCACGATACCGGCGATGAGATTGAGCAGGGTCGTCTTGCCCGAGCCGCTCTCTCCGCGCAACGCCGCCTGCTCGCCGGCCGCGAGCATGAATTGCCCCAGATCCACGACCGCCAGCAGCGCGCCTTCCGGGGTGCGAAACGATTTTTTCAGTTCGGTGATTGCGAGCATGGCACGGCGGGATCGTCAAAATACACAAATAGCGGTTAAAACAAACTCTGCTTTCTGCCGGGAGCCGCGCCTTTTAGTGGCCATCGGGCGTGGTTGTGTCATAGCCATCGGCATGACCCCCGGACTTCAACTGCGTTCGGCCCTTGCCGCAGAATCACCCTTGCAGATCGCCGGTGCCATCAACGCCTACGCCGCGCTGCTGGCCCAGCAGGCAGGTTTACGAGCGATCTACCTCTCCGGCGCGGGTGTCGCCAATCACTCCTATGGCCTGCCCGACACCGGCCTGACCACGTTGGAGGATGTGCTGATAGATGTCCGCCGTATTACGGCCCGCGTGCCACTGCCGTTGCTGGTCGATATCGATACCGGCTGGGAAGATCCCGCCAAAGCCGTGCACGCCGTCGCCTCCGCAGGCGCGGCTGCCGTGCATATCGAGGATCAGATTCCGGCCAAACTCTGCGGCCACCTGCCGGGCAAACATCTCGTGCCTACCGCCGAAATGGTGGCGCGGGTGCAGGCGGCGGTCGCGGGCAAACCGGAGCCTGATTTCGTCGTGATGGCTCGCACCGATGCCGCGAGCGTCGAAGGCGTGCCCGCCGCCATCGCCCGCGCGCAAGCTTATGTCGCCGCCGGGGCCGACCTGATTTTTGCCGAGGCTTTGACCACCTTAGACGACTACAAGAAATTCTCCGCCGCCATGCCGGTGCCCGTCCTCGCCAATCTGACGGAATTCGGTCAGACGCCGTATTTCACCCTAGAGGAGCTTCGCTCCGTGGGCGTGGCCATGGTGCTCTACCCGCTCTCGGCCTCGCGCGCCGCCGCCGCCGCTTCGCTGGAAGTTTATCAGACGATCCGCACCCGTGGCTCGCAGCAATCCCTCCTCGGCCAGCTGCAGACCCGCGCCGACCTCTACACCACCCTCGGCTACACCCCGCCGACCGAAAAGAAGTGATCCCTGATTACGCTGATAGCCACGGATGAAGACCCCGCACCCACTCTCTGTAACTCTGAGCGCAATGATGCCTCCCGCAGCGCGCCCGGCGGCGACTCCCACGCTGGATCATTCACTGCGCTCAGGATGACACGGCTCACCCTGTCTTTATCCTAGCCGTGCCCATCCTGAAATCAGTGTTTAAATAAAACTTCCGATGACCCCCGCCACCCCCGCCCCAAAAGGAAAGAAATCCGTCGCTCTCTCTGGCATTATCGCCGGCAATACCGCCGTCTGCACGGTCGGCCATGCCGGCAACGATCTTCACTATCGCGGCTACGACATCGCCGATCTCGCGAACCAAGCCACCTACGAGGAAATTGCCCATCTCCTCATTCACGAGCAACTGCCGAACCACGCCGCCGTCGTAGCCTACCGGGCAAAATTAAAAAAACTCCGCAGTCTGCCCGCGCCACTGCGCGCCGTGCTCGAACAAATCCCTGCCACCGCGCACCCCATGGATGTCCTGCGCACCGGTTGCTCCGTGCTGGGTAACCTCGAGCCCGAGCCACTGCCGTCCACCGGCGGAAATGCCGCCAGCTCACCCGGTGCGCGGGCCATCGCTGATCGCCTCCTCGCCTGCTTCCCTTCGATGCTGCTCTACTGGCACCACTTCGCCACGACCGGGCACCGCATCACCGTGGAGACGGACGATGATTCCATCGCCGCACATTTTCTGCACCTGCTGCATCAAAAATCTCCAACCGCTGCCCATGTCCGCGCCCTCGACCGCTCGCTGATCCTCTACGCCGAACACGAGTTCAACGCCTCGACCTTCACCTGCCGCGTCATTGCCGGCACCGGATCGGACATTTACTCCTGCCTGACCGGCGGCATCGGCGCGTTGCGCGGCCCCAAGCACGGCGGCGCCAACGAGGTCGCTCTGGAAATCCAACAGCGCTACGCGACTCCAGACGATGCTGAAGCCGACATCCGCGCCCGCATGGCCCGCAAGGAGATCATCATCGGTTTCGGCCATCCGGTTTACACCATCGGCGACCCGCGCAATCCCATCATTAAGGCCATCGCCCGTGAACTCAGTGCCGCGGCCGGTGACCTGAAATTGTTCAACGTCGCCGAGCGCATCGAAACCTTGCTGTGGACCGAAAAGAAAATGTTTCCGAACCTCGATTGGTATAGCGCCGTGGCCTACCAGTGCCTCGGCGTGCCGATGCTGCTGTTTACCCCGCTCTTCGTCATCGCCCGCACTGCCGGCTGGGCCGCGCACATCATCGAGCAGCGCATCGACGGCAAGATCATCCGCCCCGGCGCCAACTACACCGGTCCGGCCGATCGGCCCTTCGTGCCGATTGCGCAGCGATGAGCTTTAAACAATCAGTCTCAGCAAGCCTCGCCCACTACTCGCTCCTTCCCTGCTCCCGTGTCCGCCCCCATCTCTAACCTCCGCGCCGCCCCCGACTCGCTCCTCGCTGACCTCGCCGACTACGCGCTCAACTACACGACGCCGTCCGCCGAGGCCCTCGACACCGCCCGCTGGTGTCTCGCCGACACCCTCGCTTGCGGCATCATGGCGCTCGCCTATCCAGCCTGCACCAAGTTCCTCGGCCCCGTGGTTCCCGGCACGTCCATCATCAACGGCGCCCGGGTCCCCGGCACCGGCTACGAACTCGATCCCGTGCAGGCCGCCTTCAATATCGGCACCATCGTCCGCTGGCTCGACTTCAACGATACCTGGCTCGCCGCCGAATGGGGCCACCCCTCCGACAACCTCGGCGCCATTCTGGCGGTTTCCGATTGGATCAGCCGCAACAAGGCGGCTGGCCAGCCGCTCGCCGCCTTTGGCTCTCACCTCTCAGCCCTCCACTCTCAACCGGCCCCGACCATGCGCGACGTCCTCACCGCCATGGTTAAGGCCCACGAGATCCAGGGCGTCCTCGCCCTCGAAAACTCCTTCAACCGCGTCGGCCTTGACCACGTGCTGCTCGTCCGCATCGCCTCCACCGCCGTCACCGCCGCGATGCTCGGCGGCACGCGCGATCAAGTCATCAACGCCCTCTCGCACGCGTGGCTCGACGGCTCCGCGCTCCGCACCTACCGCCACGCGCCCAACACCGGCCCGCGTAAATCCTGGGCCGCCGGCGACGCCACCAGCCGCGCCGTCCGCCTCGCGCTCATCGCGATGACCGGCGAGATGGGCTACCCCTCCGTCCTCACCGCCAAGACCTGGGGCTTTCAGGATGTCTCCTTCAAGGGCAACACCCTCAAGCTCGCGCGCCCACTCGGCAGCTACGTTATGGAGCAGATCCTCTTCAAAATTTCCTTCCCCGCCGAGTTCCACGCGCAGACCGCCGTCGAGTGCGCCCTGCAACTGCACCCGCTGGTGAAGGAGCGCCTCGACGCCATCGAGCGAGTTGAGCTGACGACGCATGAGTCGGCCATCCGCATCATCGACAAGTCTGGCCCGCTCAACAATCCCGCCGACCGCGACCACTGCCTCCAATACATGACGGCCATCGGCCTCATCTTCGGCGCGCTCACGGCCGACCACTACGAAGACAAAGTCGCCGCCGACCCGCGCATCGACGTCCTCCGCGCCACAATGACCGTCACCGAGGATAAATCCTACTCCAAGGATTATCTCGATCCTGAAAAACGCTCCATCGCCAACGCCGTGCAGGTCTTCTTCAAGGACGGTTCCAATACCGACCTCATCGAAGTCCACTTCCCCATCGGCCACCGCCGCCGCCGCAGCGAAGGCATCCCCGTCTTGCAACAGAAGGCCCGCGACGCCTTCGCCATCCATTATGGCGCCGAGAAGGCGAGCCACCTGATGAGCCTATTCGCCAATCGCGGGGCGCTGGAGTCCATGCCCGTGCACGTGTTCACCAGCGCGTTCGTTAAATAACCTACTCTTGAAAATGGGGTCAGCAACGGTCTTTCAGGCGAGCGTAAATCTGGACGGCGCTCGCAGTCACCAAACAGGGTGCCGCCCACATCCTCGCCCCCTGCTGAAGGCGAAGCTCGTCAAGCGCATCGGCACCCGCAAATCCGGCCGCTACCTGCTCGGCTGAGCATCAGCCCCGAGCACCTCAGATCAGGTTCGCCTACGCATTTTCACGTATGGCGGGTATTCGCCTTAGGGACTATGCCGGTGACGTCATGCTCACCGCCGTCCTGATTTTATCCGCTATCAGCGTCTTGATCGCCGCCGAAAGTGTCGATTGAGACATTTCGCCAACCGGTCTCCTGGCAGGACGCGGTCAGCGCGCAGGGCATGCTGCCGCCATGCCGCGCAATCATCCTCCTGATCGTCGCCCAAGGCTTCCCTCTAGATCCGCGCCTCGACTTCGTAATGGCTAACCCAAAGGGCATCCGCATTTCATGCTTCTGCCTGCGCGTCCCTCCGTGTAGTCCCGATGGCAAATGCAACGCACTCCTGTCAAAACCGCCCTCAACGCCGCCGGCCCCATGGACGCCATCCTGCTCCAAGGCTGGGTCCGCACCCGCCGCGACGCCAAGGCCTTCTCCTTCATCGAGCTCAACGACGGCTCTTGCCTCAAGGGCTTGCAGATCATCGTGGACGCCGCCCTGCCCGACTACGTCCACATCGCCAAGGCCAACACCGGCGCGTCCGTTGAGGTGCACGGCAAATTGGTCGAATCCAAGGGCGGCGGCCAAAAGTGGGAGGTCATCGCGGAGAAATTCGCCGTGCTCGGCGAGGCCGACGCCAGCTACCCGCTCCAGAAGAAGGGCCACACGATGGAATTCCTGCGCGAGATCGCGCACCTGCGCCCGCGCTCGAACCTGTTCGGCGCCGTCTTCCGGGTGCGCAGCCGGCTCGCGTATGCCATTCACCAATTTTTCCAGGACAAGGGTTTTTATTACGTCCACACGCCGATCGTTACCGCCAGCGACGCCGAGGGCGCGGGCGACATGTTCCGCGTAACGACGCTCGATCTCGCGAATCCGCCTAAGACGGAAGACGGCAAGCACATCGACAACGCCAAAGATTTCTTCGGCAAGAAAACCTTCCTCACCGTGAGCGGTCAGCTCGAGGCCGAGATCTTCGCCTGCGCCTTGAGCAACGTCTATACCTTTGGCCCGACCTTCCGCGCCGAAAACTCCCATACTTCACGTCACGCCTCCGAGTTCTGGATGATCGAACCCGAGGTCGCGTTCTGTGACCTTCACGGCGACATGGATCTCGCCGAGGAGTTCGTGAAATACCTCATCCGCGACATCCGCGACCACTGCGCCGCCGACCTCGAGTTCTTCAGCAAGTTCGTGGACAAGGAACTGCTGCCCCGTCTCGACTTCGTTTTGGAGAAACCTTTCGTCCGCTGCAGCTACACCGAGGCGGTCGAGATTCTGAACCAATCCGGCAAGGCTTGGGAGCACTCCGTCGCGTGGGGCGACAATCTCCAATCAGAACACGAACGCTTTCTCACTGAGGAACACTTCAAGTGCCCGGCCACCGTCTATAACTACCCGCGCGCCATCAAAGCATTCTACATGCGCCAGACCGATGGCTGTGCGCCGGGTCGCGAGACCGTGGCCGCGATGGACCTGCTCGTGCCCGGCATCGGTGAAATCATCGGCGGCAGCCAGCGCGAGGAGCGGTTGGAGCAGCTCAAAGCCGGCATGGCCTTGCACCACCTCGACGAGAAAAACTACTGGTGGTATCTCGACCTGCGGCGCTACGGCACCGTGCCGCATGCCGGCTTCGGCCTCGGCTTTGAGCGCATGCTGATGTTCGTCACCGGCGTGGCCAACATCCGTGACGTCATCCCCTTCGCCCGCACCCCGGGCACGGCGGAGTTCTGAGCCGGGCCAAATGGCAGGTCCGCGTCGTTGTCGACCGTGCTTAAATTTTTAATTCCAATACTCAGATAACCGAGGGCTTGCTCCGGCTTCGTTGGAATGCAGGAGCCTGCTTGCAGGCGATACCCACGGGTTCTATCGGAGGGCGCTCCGAATCGCCTGCAAGCAGGCTCCTACAAAAGGTGCTGCGGTGGGGCGACATGGTGGTTTGCTCTAATGCCCCGGGAATTTCATTTCCGGCCGGGCGCGGAATCCCCGACTTGCTCGGCCGCAGCCTTCAGCACCGCGCGGCTGATGATTAGCCGCTGCACCTCGCTGGAGCCCTCGCCGATCTCACACAACCGCGCATCGCGCCACATCCGTTCGACGCCCGTGTCGCGGGTGTAGCCCCAGCCGCCACAGATCTGCAGCGCACTGTTGGCGGCGCGCGAAGCCGCCTCGCTGGCGAACAGTTTAGCAACCGACGCTTCCAAGCTGAAGCGCTGGCCGCGCGCGTGCATCACGCAGGGCTGGAGCAACAGAGCCTCGGCGGCGCGCAACTCCACCTCGCAATCGGCCAGCTTGAACTGCAGCGCCTGGAACTCCGCGATGGCCTTCCCGAACTGTCGGCGCGTGAGCATGCGTTGCTTGGCGATCGCCACCGCCCCGCGCCCGAGCCCGATGGACATCGCGGCGATACCGAGCCGCCCGCCGTCGAGACAGGCCAGCGCCGCGTGCTGACCGCGACCGCGCTCGCCGATGAGTTCGCCCGGGACTTTTTTTAGGTAAAACTCACTGGTGTTGCTGGCCCGCACGCCGGCGGTCTTCACCTTGCGCACCGGCTCAATGTCCTTCGTCTCGATCCAGAAAGCCGAGAACTCCTTCTTCCCTTTCTCATCCTCGCCGGTGACGGCCATCACGATCATCCGGTCCGAGTGCAGGCCCATCGTGATGTAGAGCTTGTGGCCATTAAGTTCCCACGTGCCGTCGGGCTGCGCCGCCGCGGTCGT
>JBDNGL010000252.1:0-3518 GCA_041689285.1 Opitutaceae bacterium | reverse complement strand
CACCAAGGCTGGGCCCGGCGAAACGCCACCGCCTCACCAAACGCCGCCGGCAGTAAGTTGATGGAGCGCGCCGCCGGTCGGAGCGCTTCAGCCGCCAGCCCGGTGAGCACCGGCAGATAGTGCGCCGACGACTCCACCCCAGCTTCGCGCGCCCGGTCGGATACATTAACGCCCTCCAACGCGGCATATCGCTCCACCGGTAAAGTCAGTTTCTCAGCCAGCGTCGTCCCTAAACCGGGCAGCATCGCCCCGCCACCGGTCAGCAGAATTTTCCCCGGTGAATCGGACGAGGTTTGTTTGGCGTAGGCCGCGAGGGCACGCGCCAGTTCCAGTTGCAACCGCTGTGTGAAATTTGCCGCCGCGCGTTGCACGGCCTCCCGCAACGGCGAATCCGCAGGTAAATCCGTGCGCCCGCCGAACACCTCGCGTTTAACTGCCTCCGCCGATGTAAAATCGATCTGCTGCTCATCCGCCGCCGCCTGCGTGATGGTATTGCCCGCCAGCGTAAGTGTCCGGAGAAAATAACGCCCGTCGCCGCGCAGAAAAAGCAACTGCGTGGAACGAGCTCCGATATCAACCACCAGCACGGACGGCCGTTCTCCGGTGTAATTCACCCGGCTAGCCGCCTCTAGGGCCAACCCTGCCGGTCCCGCCGCCACCGGCGTAAAACCGGCCGCCGACACCGCGCGACAAAGCTCATTCACCTCAGGTGCTTTTGCCGCCGCCAGCACAAATTTCATTTCTATCCCGTCATCCGTCAACTCACGCCAATCCCAAACGACCTCCCCCAGCGGATGCGGAATATTCCTCTCCGCCTCAAAGCGAACGACTTGCCCGCGGGCCGTCGCCGACACCGACGGGGCGCGGACAAATTTCACTAAGCCGACCCACCCCGGCAGTCCCAGCACACAATCACCGCGCAGCTTTTCCCGCGACGCCAATGTCGTCAGCGCCTCAGCCGTGGCTGCGGCCCACGACCGCTCACCGTCAGGTGCACGCCCGTGGACTTCGAAACCAAAGCGCTCCAAAGTCAGTTGCCCCGCCCGATCGACCGTAAACTCCGCGCCCGCCACATGACTGGCTCCGCAATCGAACACGAGAATGCGCGAGGGATGACGCATGGGAGACTGCGCCAGCCTATTTGCTTGACCCGATGCGGCAAGCGCAAAGGGGAGTGCGCGGACCTATCCGCCTAGTCGCGTCCAGCCCCACTGCGCCGCATGCAGCACCCCGCAAGTCGCCAGCGCCGCCGCCACGTCATCCGCCACCACGCCCCAGCCCGCCGGCAGGTCCTGCAGCCGACTGATGCCCAGGGGTTTCAAAATATCGAAAAAACGAAACACCGCCAACCCCACCAAAAACACCAACCACACCGGGGCCGGTCCCACCAGCGCTGGCCAGCCGATGAAACAGAGCGGCATCGCGACAAATTCATCAAGAATCACCTCGCCCGGATCACGCCGACCGAGCCGAAACTCCGCCTCGCCGCAGATCGCCACCGCCACATAGATCCCGATACCGCTCAGGAGCAACGTCGCCAACCAGCCCAGCGGATAGAATACGACCGTGAAGTAAAGCAGCCCCGCCACCGAGCCCCAAGTGCCGGGCGCGGGGAGCTTCCGGCCTAGCGGACCAAGGGTGGCGCAGCCCACTACCGTAGCGGTGGGCAGAAATCGCGGCCAGACCGGATGCGTCAGTCGCATGACCTCAATCCTTCACCACGTGCCCGTGCTTCCTGAAATAGGTCCAGCCCGAAGTCATCGTCAGGACGACTGACAGCACAAAGAAAGCCAGCCCGATCCCGTGAACCCACGTCACCTGCCAGCTGGATTTACCACTGAACAGATCGCCAAAATCCACCGCCAGCATCCGCGCGCCGAGCAGCCAGCCGATCGCATTGAACTGGAGAAAGGTCTTGAACTTGCCGCCGGCGTCCGCCTCCACCACCACCCCCTTGGTGGCCGCCACCATGCGCAGTCCCGACACCATGAACTCGCGACCAATGATTACCAGCACACAAAGCATCGCCGTGGTGCGGTAGCCCTCAAAATAGCCGCCATTGACCAGCGCCACCATCAGGCCGACGACCATCACCTTGTCGATCACCGCATCCATGAACCGCCCAAAGGTCGAGACCTGCCCGCTCTCGCGCGCCAGTTTCCCGTCTAGCCAGTCGGAAAGTGCCGCCGCAATGTAGAGCCAGAACGCCATCGTCGCCGCCCAAGGAAAGTCCGCATACATCAACGCCACGATGGCAAACATCGCGGGCAACCGGGACAGCGTGAGAATGTTGGGGAGATTGAGGCGCAATTCAGCCGGTTAACACACAGCCCGCCGCCGCAAAGGCAATCACAGAGAAGCTCAAGACATGGATCGGCGCTTGTATCTTGAGCAATGAAGGACCGGTTGCGGGTTCCGAGAATGGGCAATTAGCTCGTCGGAGGAACCCGCAACCAGTCCGTCGGGAGGCGGAACACTTACCCGAGCCAGACCGATTCGGCCTAGAGACGCGCAAGCGATCTCGCGGGTCAGCAAGGTCGGCTCGGGGAACTTCATAAAAAACTCGAACCGTTGGAAGAGCGCGGCGAAAGCCGACAGCTCGAATCGCAAGACAGAGCCCTATGAAAACAACCGAAAAAGAAAGTTCGGCGTATGCCGGAGTGGACATCGGTAAGGATACGTTGGACGTGACGGTGGCCGGGCAAAGCCCAAGCCAATACGCGAACAGTCCGACTGGGATTGCCCAGTTGATCAAAGCCCTGCCAAAGCCGGTGCACGTGATCTGCGAACCGAGTGGCGGCTACGCGCAAGCACTGCTGGAGGCGTTATGGGAAGCAAAGATCGAGATGAGCTTGGTGAATGCGGCCCGGGTGCGCGCCTTTGCGCGAGCCCAGAGATGGCTCGCCAAGACTGATCAGATCGACGCGACCGTGCTGCGCGGGTTTGGCGAACTCCACAGGCCGGAAACGCTGGCAGCGCCCTCACCCGAGAGGCAACGATTGGCGGCTCTAGTGCAACGGCGGGAGCAGTTGGTGACGATCCTCTTGATGGAGGAGCAGCGCCTGAGGGAGAGCCGCGACCAAGTCGTCACCAAGCTGGCAGAGAGCTTGCTCAAGGAACTGAAAAAGCAGGTAAAACAGATCGAGGAAATGATCGCGCAGCAGATTGATGACAACGATACGCTCAAGGGCCAGAGTGAGCGCATGCAGCAGGTGAAAGGGATCGGCAAGGTGACCGCCTCGACCCTGCTCGCCGAGATGCCGGAACTCGGGAAAGAAACTCACCCGCAATGAAGCCGGCGCCTTGGCCGAAGTCGCGCCTTATAACCGGGACAGTGGCCTGCTCCGAGGCCGACGAACCATCCGTGGCGGCCGGGTTAAAGTCCGGCGGGTGCTCGATATGGCCGCAACCGTGGCGGCTCGCTTCTATCCAATCCTAAAGGCGTTTTACCAACGCTTGGTCGCCACCGGTAAGCCCAAGAAACTGGCCCTCACCGCCGTCACGCGGAAGCGAGTCAT
>JBDNGL010000251.1:0-7732 GCA_041689285.1 Opitutaceae bacterium | reverse complement strand
GACGACTCCCTGACCCCTTCAAACACCTTGAAAACATAACCTTAGAGCGGACGCTCGCGCTGCAAACTAACTCGCATCCCGTTCGGCAATCCTCGACCGGCCGGAATCAAACCGGGAAAACGATTTTAGGACCTCCCTAAATTGGCCGTGGCGGAACTCTTTTACCCTAGTGCCAAAATTGGCAGCGCGGACCGCTGATTGCTTACCGCGTAACCCTGACCGCTTTACCCCCATAGCCGGGGATCGCCGGTTCATCGACCACATCGATCTGTGCCGGGGACATGAACCGCTCGGCATAGCGCAGATAAACTTTTTTCCGGATAAAAATATCGAAAAGGTCGGGGTCCACGTGACCGTCAAGCTTGAGTTGCCCGAGGATATGAAGTGCATCGGTGAGCGTCTTGCCGTCCTTGTAGGGCCGGTCGCGGGCGGTGAGTGCTTCAAAGATATCGGCAATGCCCATGATGCGCGCCTGCACGGACATCTGGTCGCGCGTGAGCCCGCGGGGATAGCCTTTGCCGTCCATCCGCTCATGGTGACCGGCGGCGTATTCGGGCACGTTCTGGAGGTGCCGGGGCCACGGCAGCGACTCAAGCATCTCAATCGTGACGTTGATGTGGCGGTTGATGACCTCCCGCTCAGCAGGGGTGAGCGTGCCTTTGGTGATGGTAAGATTCAGCACTTCGTCGGGCGTAAGGCATTCACGCTCCTCCCCGCTGGGGTCTCGCCAGTGATAGTTGCGGGCGATGGCGTGGACGCGCTCGCGGTCCACGGCCCGCATCGCCTCCGCCCCAATATTGCACCTGCGTAGAAACGCGTAATCCGCATCAATGGCGGCCTGCTGCCGGGCGATCGCCGCCGCGGTGTCGTCTTTGCGGAGCGCCGTGAGTTCGGCGTCCCGTTTAATGACTTCGAAACGTGTGGCGATCAGTTCGATGCGATCATGGATAGTCTGCAGCTTGGTGGCCTTGTCCACGATGTGGACGGGAGTGGTGACCTTCCCGCAGTCATGGAGCAATCCGGCAATCTTGAGCTCGTAGCGATCCTTGTCGGTCATCGTCCAGCCGGCCAAGGGGCCATGGTCGGTGTCATGCACCGCTTCGGCCAGCAACATGGTCAGGATCGGCACGCGGTCGCAGTGCCCCGCGGTGTAGGGCGATTTTTCGTCAATCGCCTTGTTGAGGAGCTTGATGAACGACTCAAACAGATCCTCGAGTTGCTGGAGCAGCAGGCGGTTGGTGAGCGCCATGGCGGCCTGCGAAGCGAGGGACTCGGCGAGGCGCACGTCGGTCTCGGTGAACGGCACGACCGCGCCCGTGGTAGGCTCGCGGGCGTTGATGAGTTGGAGGACGCCGATGATGTCATCCTCATGATTCTTCATCGGGACGGTGAGAAACGAGGTGGACCGATAGCCCGTCTGCCGGTCAAATGCCTGGGTGCCGGAGAAATCGAAGCCTTGCTCCCGGTAAGCATCGGCGATGGCAACGGTGTGGCCTTTGAGCGCGGCATAGGCGGCGACCATGGACGTGTTTTCCCGGCCTTCCGCATCGCGGAGCACCAGCGGGGCGAAGGGCACAGGCTGACCGGTGGTGCCACCCATGGCGATGCCGAGGGTGTCGTTACGGATGATCTCGAACTGCAACACTTCGCGGCGTTCAGCCGTGCGCCGGTAGAGGGTGCCGCCATCAGCGCGGGTGATCTGCTTGGCCGCCAGCAGGATGTTTTCGAGCAAGCGGTCGAGGTTCTTCTCTTGCGAAAGCGCGATGCCGATCTGGTTCAACTCCGCCAACCGCCGGAAGAGATCGTCCGGATCTGTAGTTTGCGGGGTGGCGGCCATGCGTTGAAGTAAGAGTAATGCGCCCGGCAATTCAATCGGTTAGTGCAGGGACGGTCCGATCATCCGCGCACTTCCGTGGACCACCTGAATACACCGCAGGGAACGCCCAGCCCGCAGAGCGCAGCTCTGATATCCGTGCAATCCGCGGGAAAGTATGAATCCAAAATCCTGAGTCCCACTGTGGCAAAATAGGGGCGCTTAACCTGACTATTTCATCTCGAAACCAAGCGCATCAAGTTCGCTCAGGTGGAAAGGCGCGGACGTGATCGCCTCTTGCATTTTGGCGAGGGCCTCGGGCAAAGTTGGTGTGCTGAAAAGCGCCGCCCCATCGTCCGAATCGTGCACGTGCACCACCCAGGCCCCGGTCGCATCATCCGCCCCGACATGAAACACCGCCCCGTGCAGGTAATTGCCGGGCAGCCCGGGATGCGGGCCGGCCCCCGGCACGAGGAAAAGCGTGTGCAGCGGATCGTGAGCGATGGTTCCGTGTTTGGCCCGATGGTGCGAGGGCTTGCCAATGACCATGATCCGGATGGCCTCGGCGCGGGCCTGCCGGTCGAGCGGCAGGGACTGCACATAACGGGTGTAGATGCTGGCGTTGCTTTCCAAGCCGTCCGCATCAATCGCCCCGCCGATGAATGCGTCGAGGTTCTCTGCGAGAAAGTAGGGTACACTCGTGAGGGCGCGCACGGTGACATGCCCGCCTTTGTGGTCGGCGTTCGCGTAAACCTGATGCGTGGCATAGAGCCGCCCGAGGGCATCCTGATAAGCGGGCGTGACGGGCACGGCCCCGCTGGGGCTGTGCTCAATCATATCCAAGACGGTGTGATCAAACGGGGCGTGGGGATCGGTGGACATGTTCCTTAGAGATGGCAGGCGAGGCTGCAGGTGGGGTGAAGGCGACAGAGTTACCGTCGCAGACCTGCGGTCACATTGCAAGGGAAGGCGCGGCGGGCGGTCCTCGACATCCTCCGGCCAGCGGCTACCGTGCCGGCATCCGCGCTGCCCCATGCCCGCTCTCACTTCCCCTGCCGCCTTGCAAAGAATTCTCCACCTGTCGGCCATCAATGGGTGGAGCGTCGTGATCATCGCCGGACTCGGCACGCTGCTGTCTGCCTTGCTCGTGCAGTCTGTTGGCGTCGCCATTGGCTTGTTGGTCACCTGCGGTGGCGTGATGGAATTACGTGGCCGCCGGCGGCTGCGGCGTGGAGATCCCACCGGAATGACCCTCCTCGTCCGGGCGCAACTTTTGGTGCTCGGGGTCATTGCGATCTATGTGGTGACGCGCCTTTTCAGCTACGATGCGGAGACGGTCCTGGGCAATGTCACCCCGGAGATGCAAGCAGTCTTCGACGAGGCCGAGGTGGTGCCGCGCGATCTGCTCCCGGTTATCCAAATAGCCTTCTATGCGATCTACGGTGTGGTCCTCGCCGTGGTCGTCTTCTATCAGGGCGGCCTCGCCCTTTATTATCACCGCCGGCGCCCGCTGGTCGAGCAGGCGCTGGCCAGACCACCGTCCGGCGTCTAGTATTACTACGTTAATTTGGAGCCATAAATCCCCATCGTTTCACAGGTAAAGTAACCTATTAGGTTACTTTAAATCCGTCGTAATTTTTCCGGAGGAAAGTAAGATTGTGACACTAGCGGTCGCTTGTAGCGGCGGTCTGGCCTGACTCTACCTACCCCAGTAGCTTCGTCAGCGCGGGTTTGGTCAGGCCGAGTTTCTTGGCCGCAACGGCCGCGTCACCGTTGACCGCCGCGAGGGCGCGTTGGGCCAGTTCCCGCTGGACGCGCGGCAGCAGCAGTTCATCGGTGGCACTCAACTCCGCATGCACGAAGTCGAGCGCGGCGGCGAGGGTCAGCCCCGGTTTCTCGTGCGCGCTGGGCGCTGCCGTCGTGGCCGAACCCCCGAGTTCGGCGGGCAGGTCTTTCACGAGAATCGCATCGCTTTGGGCGATGACGGCGCTGCGATAAAGGATATTTTCTAATTCACGCACATTGCCCGCCCAGGGATGACGGGTAAGCAGCGCCAGCGCCTCCGGCGCCACTTTGGTCACGCGCGTTTTCCGCTGCTTCACGAGGGTTTGCAGGCAAAAATCAACGATCTGCGGGATGTCCCCGGCCCGTTCGCGGAGCGGCGGCATCTTGATGCGCACGACGTTGAGTCGGTAGTAAAGGTCCTCGCGAAAGGTCTTGGCCTTCACCATCGCTTCAAGGTCCTTGTTGGTCGCGGCGAGGATGCGCACGTCCACCTTCAACGTGTCGGTCCCGCCCACGCGCTGGATCTCGCCTTGCTGCAGGACGCGGAGAATCTTCGTCTGCGTGGCGAGCGCCATGTCGCCGATCTCGTCGAGAAAAAGAGTGCCGCCGTCGCAGAGTTCGAATTTTCCCAACCGCTGCCCGGTCGCGCCCGTGAAAGCGCCCTTTTCATGACCGAAGAGCTCGCTCTCGATCAGATTGTCCGGAATCGCCGCACAGTTGACCGCGATGAAGGGCTTGGCCGCCCGGTGCGAGTGCTTCCAGATGGAGCGTGCGACGAGCTCCTTGCCGGTGCCGCTCTCGCCGGTGATCATCACGGTGACATCGCTGGCGGTGACTTGGCCGATGATCTTGAAGACTTCCTGCATGACCGGGGAGGCACCGACGATGCCCTCGCGATAGTCATCGGGATTGACGGTGGGCTTGTAGTCCCCGACCGCGCGCAGGTCCGCGTGCGTCTGCAGGGCCTTTTCCGTCAGCGCCAGCACCTTCGCGGGATCGAAGGGCTTCATGATGTAATCAAAGGCGCCGTATTTCATCGCCTCGATCGCAGTCTGCGCGGTGCCGAAGGCCGTCATTAGCACCACCAACTGCTTCGGTTGCGCGGAGCGGATGTGCTGGAGGGCCTCGATGCCGCCCATGCCGGTCATGCGGATGTCGAGAAACACGAGGTCCGGCACCGGACCTTTCTTGATGGCGGCCACGCCTTGCTCGCCGCTCGCTGCTTCACTGACGGTGTAGCCATGCGACGTTAACACGCGGGAAAGCGAGTAACGCACTTCGGCATCGTCATCGACGAGCAGGATGGTGGCGGGACGGCGGATGTTGGCGGGCATAGCGGGGCGCGAAGCCGCCGGGTCAAAATGACGCTGGCGAATCCACGCAACGCGGCTTTGTTAGAGGTCATGCTTGGATGGTCAATGAACTTGTTCCGCATCCGCGGAATTCAACTGGCGGTGCATATCAGTTTTTTCCTTTTGCTGGCCTATATTGGCTACAATGGCTGGCAGGAGGCCGGCGCCAGCGGACTGGTCTGGAATATCGTCACGGTGATATCGTTTTTCGCCTGCGTGGTCCTCCATGAGCTGGGCCATTCGTTCGTGGCCCTGCACTACGGGATCGGGGTGCGCCGCATCCTGCTCATGCCCATCGGCGGCATGGCCGAGATGGATTCCATCCCGCGCGAACCGGGCCGGGAGCTCCTGATGACCTTGGCGGGTCCGGCCGTTAATTTTGTTATCGCCGGCCTACTCTGGCCGGTGGTGCACTGGCTGCCGGATTTGATCCAACTGCATTCCTGGCAAGGGCTGATCTTCCAAGTCTTCGTGGCCAACCTCGTGATGGGCCTCTTCAACCTCGTGCCGGTCTTCCCGATGGACGGTGGCCGCATCCTGCGCGCCGTGCTCGCGACCCGCCTCAACTACTTCAAGGCCACTTCCTTCGCGGCGGCCCTCGGCAAGTTCCTCTCCCTCACCGGCATTCTGTTCATGCTGCTCTGGTTCGAGACCCCGCACTATCTCGGCGCCTTGCTCTTCCTGTTCATTTTGCTCGCCGGCGACGCCGAGCTCAAGGCCGTGCGGCGCCGCGAGTTCGAGGACGCCGAATGGCGCGCGCTGCTCACCCGGCTTTACGCCCCGCCACCCGCAGAGCCGCCGATGCTGCGTTGAAATTCGCTGTCCACCCGCCGGATCACCGCTAGCTTGCCGGCGTTCACCATGCTCCGCACCGGCATCCTCAATCCCCACGTGCTCGCCCTGCTCGCGCGCGTCCGCCACACGAACACCCTGGTCATCGCCGACCGGGGCTTTCCTTTCTGGCCGCAGCTCGAGACGGTGGACCTCTCCCTCGTGGATGACGTGCCCACCGTCCTGCAGGTCTATGACGCCCTGTCCGCCAATTTCGTCATGGGCCGGGTGTGGGCGGCACGGGAGTTCAAGACTCACAACTCCGCCGCGCACCTCACCGCGTTGCGGCAACGCACGGGGGCCCGGCTCGTTTTCGAACCGCACGTCACCTTCAAGCAGCGCGTGCCGTCAGCCATCGGCCTCATCCGCACCGGCGATACGATTCCCTACGCGAATCTCATCATCGAATCCACCTGAGGCCGCCGCTCCTGCCATGGAATATCGTTCGCTGGGCCGCACCGGCCTCAAAGTGTCCCGGCTAAGTCTGGGCAGTTCGTCATTGGGTGCAGTCTTCCGCACCACGGACGACGCCGAGTCCATCCGCACGGTCCACACCGCCCTCGACCTCGGCATCAACTTCATCGATGTCGCGCCCGGCTACGGCCGCGCCGAACGCGTGCTCGGACAGGCGTTGCGGGAGGTTCCCCGCGAGCGCTACTACCTTGCCACCAAGGTGGGCCAGTATTCCGGCGAGACCGCCGACTACTCCGCGGCCCGCGTGCTGCGGGGCTTCGAACAGAGCTGTCAATACCTCGGCGTTGATACCATCGATCTGCTGCAGTGCCACGATGTCGAGTTCGCCGACCTCGACCAGATCGTGAACGAAACCCTCCCGGCCTTGCTGGAGCTCAAGTCCGCCGGCCGCATCGGCCACATCGGCATCACGGGGCTGCCGCTGAAAATCTTCCCGGCCATCCTCGACCGGGTCCCGCCCGGCACCGTCGAAACTATCCTCTCATTTTGTCACTACGAACTGAATGACACTTCGCTGGAATCGTTGCTCCCTTACTTTGGCGAGCGCGGCGTCGGCGTCATCAACGCCTCGCCCACCGGCATGGGCCTGCTGACCGCCCGCGGCGTCCCGTCCTGGCATCCCGCGCCTCCCGCGATCATCGCGGGGTGTCGGCGCGCCGTGGAGTATTGCCAGTCCATCGGCGAGGATATCGTCAAACTCGCCGTGCAGTTCGCCGTCAGTCACCCCGCTATCGCCACCACGCTCATCGGCACCGCCAACCCCGCCAATATCCGCCGGAACATCGCCTATGCGGAGGCACCGCTTGACCACGATCTGATCGCCAGAGTCCGCGCCTTGCTTCGCCCGGTCCACAACCACAATTTCACGCGCGGCCGGCCAGAGAATCGCGATCCGCTCCTTGCCTGATCATGCACACGCTCGTGCTTGAAACTCCGGGCCGGCTCATTGCCACCCGCACGGCGGAACCACCCGCACCCGGACTGGGCGAGGCTTTGGTCCGCGTGCACCGCATCGGCGTGTGTGGCACGGACCTGCATGCCTTCCATGGCCGGCAGCCGTTTTTCACCTACCCGCGCATCCTCGGCCACGAACTTGGCGTCGAAGTGCTGAGCATCGGCGCCGGCGTGGACTCGGTGCGGCCCGGCGACCGCGCTGCCGTCGAACCGTATCTCAATTGCGGCGCCTGCATCGCCTGCCGGCGCGGGAAGCCCAACTGCTGCCGCGACCTGCGGACCCTCGGTGTGCATACCGACGGCGGCCAGCGTGAACGCATCGTGGTGCCAGCCGCCAAGCTGCATGTCGCCCCCACGCTCACATTCGATCAACTGGCCTTGGTCGAGACGCTCGGTATCGGCGCACAGGCTGTCAGTCGTGCGCAGGTTGAGGCTGGCGAAACCGTCGCCGTGCTGGGGGCCGGCCCCATCGGGCTCGCGGTGATGCAATTTGCCCTCGAGGCCGGCGCCCGCGTCATCGCCG
>JBDNGL010000250.1:0-1843 GCA_041689285.1 Opitutaceae bacterium | reverse complement strand
CCGTGCAGCGCGGCAATTTCGGGGAAGTGTCGCAACCAGCCGCTTGCAGCCAGCACGGCGAGTCCGCGCGAGGGCTTGATGGATTTGACCGCCCATTTTTCCCATTCCGCCCAGATGCGTTCAACCGGCAGTTCCGTATAACTGTCCGCAATCTGGCGACAGACGGCGGCGGTTTCCGGTGCGAGGGCGAAATCAAAGCGGGCGGCAAATTGCATAGCTCGGAGCACGCGCAACGGATCTTCCGCGAAGGCCTCGCTGGTGTGACGCAGGACCCGCGCCTGCAAATCCGCCCGCCCGCCATGCGGATCAATGATGGCATCGGCCAAGGGGTCGTAGGCGATGGCGTTGATGGTGAAGTCGCGCCGCGCGGCGGCCTCCGCGTCATTGAGCGTAGGGTCGGGCGAGATGGCAAAACCGCGATGGCCGGCGCCGGTCTTTGATTCCCGCCGAGGCAGGCTGAAGTCGTATTCCTGCCCGCGGTGGCGCAGCTTGATTACGCCGAAGTTGCGGCCCACGACGTCGGTCGCTCCGAACGGTGCCAGCACGCGATGCAGGCTCTCAAAATCGACCCCGGCCACTTCGACATCGTAGTCCGTGGTCGGTAATCCCAGCAGCCAGTCGCGGACGCCGCCACCGACCAACCGCGGCCGACCCACCTGACGAAGGGCGGCCAACACCAGGCGCAAGTAGTCCGGTAGGTGCATGGATGAATTATTCGCGCGGCGGTATTTTACCCCGCCACGCTTCGATTATGAGCAGACTCCAACCGGCCACGAAGGCCAAGCCGCCGAGGGGCGTCAGAGGGCCGATCAGTTTCGGCCCGCCCAGCGACAGCCAATAAATCGATCCGGAGAAAAGACCCACGCCGACCACCCAAAAACCTGCTGCCCCTACGATGCGGGCTGCGGGTTGGCCGCGCGCAGACCTCAGCCAGAGCGCGGTAAAGAGGAGGGCAAGGGCGTGTATAAGTTGATATTGAACAGCGGTTCCCCAGTTTTCGTGGGTGCCCAATTGCTCAAGCTGCTGACGGAGTCCACCGTGCGCCGCAAGAGCACCGAGGAGCACGCCGCTCAGGCCAAATAGCCCGGCGCAAAAGAGAGGGAAACGGTATGACATTAAATTAAATGAGAACTGGCCCGCGGATTGCTGAACATAGCTCTGCTTGTCTGGTCATTCAGGCCAGCAGGGTCGGGTTTGGCAAAGCCAGTCTTTCCCCGTCCGACCTTGGTGCAGTGTCAGTCATAAACAGCAAACCCAGAAAACTACCAAACCATGAAGAAGACAGTCCTAATCATTGCCGCCCTAGCCACGGCTCTCAGCCTACGCGCCCAAGAGGAAGCTCCGCAATCCTCCTACAGCGTGTCGGTTGATTTCACCTACGCTTCCAAATATGTGTTCCGCGGCGTCCAACTTGCCGAAGGTGCCTTCCAGCCATCCGTTGAGGTTGGCATCGGCGACTTCGCCGTTGGCCTCTGGACCGCCCAGCCCGTGACCAGCAACATCGACAACGAGATCGATCTCTATGCCGGCTACAGCATCGCGCTCAACGATGCGTGGAGTCTCGATACTGGCCTCACCCTTTATTACTATCCCGAGTTGGATACGAGCACCGGACTCGATCGCTCGACCTGGGAGCCATACATCGGTATCTCCGGCGAAGTCGGTGGGTTTTCCCCCGGTCTGTATCTCTACTATGACCTCACCTTGAAGTCATTCACCTATCAGGGTCAGGTGGGCTACAGTCTGCCGCTGGAGCCGGCCGGCGCTTCGCTCGATTTCAGCTTTGCCCTGGGCCGGGTCGATCCGGATGCGGGCAGCGGCTACACTTACTACAGCGTCGGTG
>JBDNGL010000249.1:0-5914 GCA_041689285.1 Opitutaceae bacterium | reverse complement strand
TACCCTGTGGCGCGTCCTGCGTGCACCGCGGCGTAGTTGTGCGACGGACCGGAGTTGATTCTACGAACTCTCCTCCTCTCCCCACCGCGCCTGACCCGGCGCGTTTTTTTTCGCACCGGTGCGGCCCTTCCGCCCAATGAACCCGTCAGCCTCCACCGACCATCGCCACGGCATCCTACTGATGCTCGTCTCCGCCCTGTGCTTCACCATCAATGCACTCATCATCCGTGCGCTCGGCACCGTGCAGGCCGTGGACGTATGGTTGTTGTCCTCTGTTCGTTTCGCCGTCGGGCTCGGACTGATCCTAGCGGTTTATCGGATCGGTCCCGACGCGTTCCAGCCCCGCCATCTCTACCGGCATCGTCGGTTGATCTCGCGCGGCATTGTCGGCTCCCTCTTGGTCTACGGCTACTACCAGACGATCGTGCATCTCGGTGCCGGCCGCGCGACGTTCATCAACAACACCTACGTCATCCTCGGCGCCTTGCTGGCGGTGCTGATGCTGGGAGAACGCTTCCGCCCCGTGATTGCCTTCGGGGGACTCGTCGCGCTCACCGGACTGGCCCTCATCACCAACGTGCTGGGCACGGCCACCGGCGTAAGCCGGTATGACTGGCTCGCCATTTTCATCGCTTTTGGCTCAGCCTACATCGTTGTCACGATCCGACAGCTCCACCACGAAGGCGAGCACACCTCGACCATCTTCGGAGCACAGTGCACCTACGGCCTTCTGCTTTGCCTAGGCCCGGCCATCGCCGCCTGGGCACCGCATCCGCCGTTGGCTTGGGGACTCATGCTCACGGCCGCATTGTGCTCGGGCATCGGCCAGCTCACCATGACCGGCGCCTTCCGCCACCTGCCAGTCGGTGAAGGTTCGCTCCTGCAGATGCTCGTGCCGCTCGGCATCGCCTGTGGCGGCGTGCTCTTCTTCGCCGAGCGCTTCGCCCTGCACGAGCTCATCGGCGCGGCGCTGATCCTAGGTGGCACGGCTCTCCCCGTCGTGCGACGTTGATCGACTACCGGATTACTTAGCCTTGGGGATGTTCCCTGCCGAATGCTGCGCCTTCGCCGCCCGCTGCCGTTCCTGCCAAGGGAAACTGCGGGCGACAGCGCGCGGCCGCTCGTAGGCTGAGCCCATCGCGATATAGGCACGACGGTAATCCTCGGAGTTGTTTGGCGGCGTGTAGAGCAACGTGCGACCGTGGTGGATCGTCGCCCCACCGGCCGGCAATTCGCAAGCGACCGCCGCGCTGAAATCAACGACTCCCGGTTCCACTTCCAGCCCGGGCGTCAGCGGGTTGTCCCAGATCGGGCGGTGCGGCACGATCCCGATCCGGTGCGAACCCGGGACGAAATGCATGCACCCGTTGTGCAGGGTCGCCAGCTGCAACGGCACCCACACGCTGAGGCTCGAGTATTCCTTCGCCGGATTCCAATACGCCTCATCCTGATGCCACGGCGTGGCGGCGGCATTGTGCGGGGGCTTGTTGATCGCGTGGTCCCCCATCATCTTCGCGTCCGCGCCGTGAAACTGCCGCATGACGGCCTTGATATTCGCGACTAGCTGTGTCGCCAGCAGTGCGGGCGCGTATTTGGCCGGATTTAAAATCTGCGGAATCGAGACTTTTTTGCCAGCCTCGCGCGCCCCGTTCAGGTCATAAAAATCGGCATCCGCACGAGCCTCGGCTTCGGCAAAGAGTCGGTCGTAGATGGCCTTTACTGTCGCGATGTCATCCGTCGGCATGATCGCATCGATCGCGAGGTAGCCGTGCTCTTGGTAAAACGCGATCTGCTCTAAGGTGAGGTGGCGCGTGGGCTTGAGCTACGCGCGGGCGGCGTAGTCGGGAGTGAGCAGGGCGGCGGATTTATCCATGCCCGCCCGTCTAAGGTGCGTGCTGTGGGTCCTCCACCGAAATCAGGAATGAATATTTTCTTCACGTTGGAACTTGCGGCACCGAGGCACCAGACTGCTACTCGGGCCGTGACCAAATCCATCCTCTTGCTCTGGGACATCGACGGCACCCTCATCGTCTCCCAAGGCGCCGGCGTCCGCGCCATGGAGCGCGCCCTGACCCGTTGCTTCGGTGTCACCTGTGATCTGGGGGTCATCGACTGGGCTGGCCGCACCGATACTTGGATCGTCACCGAGGTGCTCCGACATGTGGGCTTGGCATACACGTCGGAGAACGCCCGCGCGTATCTCGAAACCTATCTGGAACTACTGCCGACGGAATTACAAAGCGGCCCACAAGGCCAGGTGCTGCCCGGCGTGACCGAACTGCTTGAAACTTGCCACAGCCACAGTGCAGTCGCCCAAGGTCTACTCACCGGCAACATGCGTCGCGGTGCCGAGCACAAGCTCACCCACTACGGGGTGTGGCAATACTTTCCCTTTGGCGCCTTCGCCGACGACAGCCCGCGCCGCAACGATCTCGGCCCGCATGCCCTGCGCCGGGCCCGCGAACATCACGGTGTGCATTTCGAGCCAGAGCGCACCTGGATAATCGGCGACACTCCACACGACATCGAATGCGGCAAAGTGATAGGAGCGCACACCATGGCAGTCGCCACCGGCCAGCACAGCGTGGCCCAACTCACCGCCCACCACCCCACCGCGGTATTCCCCAACTTGGCCGATACCGCCGCCTTTCTGCGCAGCGTGGGCGCTTGAATTATTCAGCGGGGTTATCCGACGGGCAAAAGATCCGCCGTGAGGCCTGTAGGCCAATTCTGGCATCCGTTCACCGTCCCTCAACCTGCTGTGCTCCTAGAGGCAATTTTCTCCAAGCATTTTGGCCACCACTTATTTCACTAATCGGCGCTTATCTCCGCGTCAGTGTGCATCAGCGGTTAAAACTGATCTGTCGAATTCAGGTTTCGTGCGTTTTACCTCGTGCGGGTCTCGAGCGACGCCACGCGTCCATCCTGAAACACAATCCGCAGGCGCTCATCATCTGACCCGTGGCGGCTGGTATCATAAGCTACCCCGCCACCATAGGCAGTGGAGCCGCGGCCCGTGCCCAACCCGAGTCCGATCGAAAAGCCAGATCCACCACGCGTATAGGCCCAGACCTCGGACATACCTTGCTCCGTGGTGCGGCTGTATTTCCGCTGAGGTTCACCCAACGCCACCAACACTTGCGCGGGCGTGAAACCGACATCCACTTGGCCCGCGAGAATCTTGTCCTGCGCCTCGGTCGGCCAGGAATTGAATTCATCCTGCGACTTGGTAATGCGCGAACCCAGCGTGCTACAACCGGCCGCAAGGATCAGTCCGGCTACGCATAGAATTAGCGTGGGAATTTTCATAGGATGGAAATTTGTTTGCGACCGGGACAATGGCACGTGCTCATGGACAGCGCAAACTTTCGCCGGTTCTATTCCCGCCCCATGAAAACCTTCTCCATTGCCATCGGTTCCGACCACGCCGGTTTCGCCTACAAGGAAGCCATCAAGGCCATGCTGCTTGCCGAGGGACACACCGTGCGTGACTTCGGCACCCGCTCGGAGGAACGCTGCGACTATCCCGATTTCTGTTTCCCGGTCGCCCGCGCCGTAGCCAGCGGCGAATACCAACGCGGCATCGTCCTCGGCGGCTCTGGCAACGGCGAGGCCATGGCCGCCAACCGCGTGAAAGGTGTCCGCTGCGGCGTCTGCTGGAACGATCAGGTCGCCATCTGGAACCGCGCCCATAACGACGCCAACTGCCTCTCCCTCGGCCAACGCACCATCACCGAAGCCGAAGCCCTGCATATCGTGCAGGTCTGGCTGACGACCCCTTTCGAAGGTGCCCGCCATATTCCACGCATCAGTAAGCTCGACAGCATGGCGTGACGGAATCGCGGACACCTTGCTCGCTCTGCGTCTCATCCTCTAACCGCAATTAATGCGGAACTCAGGAATAAGAGGAAAACCCCTCAGTTCCTGATTTCCACATTTACGCCGCAGTGCTACACAGCTGAATTCCCTCGGTTCCTGTGTTTAGATCCAACCCCTGCCCTTTCTGAATATTAATTCGACATCGAACCATCGGTCATTTTGATCTCAAATTGTTATGGAAATGCACTATCAAGGCACCAAAGCCGAAATCGATGCACTCAATGCCTATATCAAGCTGATGCGGGCGGCGGAATCGGTGACAGCTCGTTCCCATGCAGTCCTTCCCAAGGAAGTCACCCTTGCCCAATTTGGCGTCTTAGAAGCACTCCTCCATCGCGGACCACTCTGCTTGGGTGAACTCGCCGGCAAACTTCTCAAGAGCGGCGGCAACCTCACCTTGATCGTGGACAACCTTGAAAAAACCGGACTCGTCACCCGCGCGCGTAATCCCGACGATCGTCGCTTCATCACGGTGTCGCTCACTAAAAAAGGCCACAGCTTCATCAGTGAACTCTTCCCCAAAGTAGCCGCCAGCATCACCCACGAATTCGCCACGCTCTCTTCCGCCGAGCAATTCACCCTCGGCTGGCTGTGCCGCAAGTTGGGCACCTCGCCGTCCGCGAAACCGTAAGCAGAAGCACAACCATAGCCTTCCGGTCGAGGGATCGGCAACCCACCTTAACCCAATGCTGATTTTTGGTAGTTATTTTGAGTTGGAACCATATTTATAACGCACCCCAAAATCCGCGAACCCCTTTCCATAAACCGTGCCAACCACTCCCGTGAGGCTCCGTCGCGCGCTCGGCCTCGTCGCGATGTCCACTGCCCTCATCATCTCCGGTGGCGGCACCCTGTCGGCCCACGCCCGCCACACCTGCTACCCATCCTGAACACAAACCTAGTGTCACGCATTGCGTGACACTGGCGCGCGCCCATGAACCTCCTCGGCCTTCATCATATCACTGCGATCGCTTCCGATCCGCGGACCAATCTGGACTTCTACACGCGCGCCCTCGGCCTGCGCTTCGTCAAAAAGTCTGTCAACCAAGACGATCCCGGCACCTACCATCTATACTACGGCGACTACGCCGGGTCGCCCGGCACCGTGCTGACCTTCTTTCCTTGGGCCGGACTGCAGCGGGGTCGTCCTGGCACCGGTCAGGCCTACGCCACCGGCTACTCCGTGCCGGCCAGCTCGCTGCCTTTCTGGCAGAAGCGGCTGGCAAAACTCAAGGCGTCCACCGCGCCCATCGAGCGTCGATTTGATGACGAAGTGCTCACCGTTTTTGATCCCGACGGGTTGCGGCTCGAACTCATCGCCACCGCCGAAGCCGACCCTCGTTTACCCGCACCTTCGACCGAAATGCCGGCGGAATTCGCCATCCGCGGCCTCCACAGCTCGACCTTCGCATTGACCGAGGCCAAGGCTACTGCCGCCGTCCTCGTGGATCCGATGGGCTACAGGCAGATCGCGCAGTCGGGTCACCGCACCCGCTACACAGTCGCCACCGGCGGTCCGGGGACTTATGTGGATTTGTTCACCAATCCCGCGCTGCCCCGTGGCCTCAATGGTGCGGGCACGATCCACCACGTGGCGTTCCGCACGCCTGACGATGGCGCGCACGCCCAAGCTCACCGCGAGGTAAATGGCAGCGGTCTGCACATCAGCCCGATCATCGATCGCGCCTACTTCAAATCCATCTATTACCGCGAACCCGCCGGGGTGTTGCTTGAGATCGCGACCGACCAGCCCGGTTTCACGATCGACGAGCCCGTGGAAATGCTCGGCACGAAACTCAGCCTGCCGCCACACCTCGAATCGCACCGCGAAGAAATCGAAGCCGCCCTGCCCAAGCTGAGCAGAAACAGCCACGGGGATACAGAGTAGCAAAGCCCGAACCCTCCCTGAGCCACCGCCGTTCAGGGCCTCGCGGCCGCCCAGAAATTCCTCGCGGAGCGTTAGACAAACCACCGGCACGCCTGCATGCTCCCGTCCATGAGCATGACCTATCGCCGCCTCGGTGCCTCCGGCCTC
>JBDNGL010000248.1:0-13769 GCA_041689285.1 Opitutaceae bacterium | reverse complement strand
TGACAGCGTTATGTCAGGAGCCTTCCGCCGCCGCCCAAGGCGTGCAAGGCCGGAGTGCTGAAAACCTCCGGAAACTCAATGGAGTGACGCCAAGGCGGCCGGTTTGAACGCGGTGGCGAAATAGACCGCCAGCAAAATGAGGGCGGAACTCACGGTGTAGTTCCAAGTAAGCTTCTCCTGCAGGACCAGCTACGTAAACACCACGAAGACCCAGCGCGTGATGCCCGCCAACTGGCAGCCGCTGGAACCGCCGCTGGTGCCGGCACGGTTGGCGGGCACCCTCGGGCCATGCTCAACTTCAAGTGCCCCGGCCAAGCAGGGTCATGAAGCGGTTGGAAGCGATAAGCCGCAGGATGGCTTTCATGCGAAAGCCAGCGGCCTGAGCGATACCCGGGCCTCAGCTCAGCCGGTAATAGTCTTGGAACCACGCGACCAAGCGCCGCAGGCCCTCGTCGAGCGGCACGCGCGGCTCATAGCCGACCGCCGCGCGGATGCGCGTGAGATCCGCGCAGGTCTCGGGCATGTCGCCCGGTTGGGGTCCGACCAGCTCGACGTTGGCCGTGCGGCCGAGCAGTTGCTCCAGCATCCGCACAAACAGCACCGTCTCCACCGGTCGGTTGTGGCCGAGATTGAAAACTCGATACGGCGGCACCGGCGATTCCGTCGGCGGATAAAACAAGACCTTCAGCGCGCCGTCCACAATGTCGTCAATGTAAGTGAAGTCGCGCAGGTTTTTCCCATGGTTAAACAACTGCAGCGGCCGGCCTTCGCTAATCGCCTTGGCAAAAATGATCGGCGCCATATCGGGCCGCCCCCACGGACCATAAACCGTGAAAAACCGCAGGCCGGTAATCGCGAGCCCGTGCAGGTGTGCATAGCTGTAAGCCATGGCCTCGTTGCTTTGCTTGGTCGCGGCGTAAAACGACAGCGGCCGGCCGGTGCCGGCGTCTTCCCTGAACGGTGCCGTGGCACCCGCGCCATAAACACTGCTGCTGGAAGCAAAAACCAAGTGCTTGGGTGGACGCCGCCGGCAGGCCTCCAGCACATTGGCGAAGCCGACTAGGTTGCTCGACACGAAGGCGGCAGGGTTTTAGATGCTATAGCGCACGACGGCCTGTGCCCCGAGGTGCACGACATAGTCGGGCTTGTAGTGGTCATGGAGGCCGCCGTAGGCCTTGGCGTCGGCGATATCAACCTGCACGAAGCGGAATTTGTCCAACGGCGCGAGCACCTCGAGCCGAGCGCGCTTCAGGGCCACGGGGTAATAATCGTTGAGATTGTCCACGCCCAGCACCTCACAGCGCTGCGTCCCGGCCAGCCGGGCGCAAACGTGGTGGCCAATAAATCCGGCGGCGCCAGTGACGAGGACTTTCATCCGGCGTGTGATAGCGCGCGGCGGGGTGGGGTGCTAGGAAAATGCATCTGGTGGGTCGCGTGCGAGACGAACGCAGGTAGGGGCGGTGCCTTGTGCACACCCGGTTTTCAGGCAGGGCGACACTATCGGGCTCGCTCAAGGCGAGCCCCTGCATTGCCACATCCCCATTTATACCCCGCGTATCGAAAAACGCCGACCCTGCAGGCAGGGGCACTCAACAGGTGACATTCTTGCCCTCGCTGCCGAAGTGTTTCAGCCGCTCGTCGGTCGAGCATTTAACGATGTTTTCGGGCGCGTAGTGATATTGCAGCGCGCGCCGACGGTTCGGGGAGGAGTTGTGCGGCGTGCCGTGCGGCATCAGCCCGTCAAACAGGAGCAGGCCACCTGGCTTGAGCGGGGCGGCGACGGATTTCATGCCGAGGATCTGCGTATCGCAGATCTGCCAGTCGCGCTTCTGAAAATGGATTTGGGGACCTTCCTTGTGGCGGCCGGGCATGAGCTGCATGCAGCCATTGGCCACCGTGGCCTCGTCGAGAGCGATCCACACGCCGACGACGGGCGTGCCGAGCGGAAAATCAAAGTAGGCCTTGTCTTGGTGCCACGGTTTCTCGCGTCCGAGCCGCGGTGGCTTGATGAGCGCCATATCCTGAAACATGAACGGGGCCTTGTCGCCAATCAGCGTGCGGATGACCGCGAGCAGTTTCGGATGGTGCGAGAGCGCCTTCAGCCGGGCTTCGTATTCGACGAAGTGCCAGAGTTTGCGGATGGCGTCCTGCTTTTCCTCGGGCGACAAGGTGGGGATAATATCCTTGGCCTTGGACTCAAAGTGCAGGCCGTTGAAATCGGGCCGTTTCCCCAAGATCAAATCAATCAACCCCTGCAACGCATCAGCGGTTTCCTGCGCTGTGAAGGCTTGGCGCACCATCAGATAACCGTGCTCGCGATAGAACGCGATCTCGGCGGGGCCGATGTCCTCGAAGCGATCCACGCCGAAGCCGGTGGCCACGGGTTGGTAAAGCTCGGGGGCGTGCATTTCGGCGCCGGGATCAAACTGGGTGGCGGGTTGGGCGGGTGCGGCAGTGCTCATGGGGTGGGGGCTACGTTGGCACAAATCCGCTTTTGACGCCATGCATTCCTTCGCTATTATTTTGTGTTTATCCGCTATGTTGAAAATCAACGGTCACCCCTGTGAGCTTCGGCTGGCCGAGCGCGGCCGCGTGCGCTGCGAACCCGGCTGGCACCTTGGCCCCAGTTGGGCGAGTGCCCTGCGGGACTATGATTTGTGGTTCGTCTGGGCCGGCCGCGGACGGATGAGACTAGACCAAGGCGAGGTCCCGCTGCGGCCCGGCACCTGCCTGTGGATGCGTCCCGGTCACCGCTACGAGGCGGCGCAGGATACAGCCGAGCCGCTTGGGGTAAACTACATCCACTTTGAGCTGGTGCGTCCGGGTCAAGCCGGGCCGCCGTCCGGTTTTTCGCCACCTTTTGAGCTGCTCCACACGCGCCAGCTCGACCTGACCGACCAGATCATGCGCCGCGTGATTGAGCTCGGTGCGGAACCCGCTGCTGCCACCGTGGCACGGGCGCTGTTCGGCGGTTTGTTGCTCGAGCTTTGTCACGAACACTCCACGAGCAGACGGACGCTTGGTCCGGGCACGGACCAGCATCATCGCGATGTGATCCTGAGCGTCGCAGCGCAGATCCGGGAAAATCCCGGCCAAGTCGCCCCTGTCGTCGAGCTGGCCCGCGCTGCCGGTTACAGTGTGGATCATTTTTCCCGCCTCTTCCTCAAGGTCACCGGGCTACGCCCCCAGCATTATGTGATTCAAGCGCGCATCGCGCGGGCGCGCCAGTTGCTCGCCGAGTCCGATCTCACCATCGGCATGGTGGCCGAGGCGCTTGGCTTTCAGGATATTTTCTATTTTTCGCGGCAGTTTCGCCAGCAGACACAACAGACGCCGACGGAGTTTCGCCGCGGTTTGCGACAGGCATAAGATTTTTAGCGTTATGCCATAAATTTAAAAAAGTTGCTCTTGCCCGAGGGAAATCGCGCCCTATACCTTGCGCGACTTTTGAACTCCGCACAACGTCTCCGCATGAACATCAAAGCCTATCTCAAGCCGCAATGCGGGTGGTCCAATGGCGTGCGCGCCGTCCTGCGCAAGCACAGCCTGCCATTTGAAGACATCGATATCATCAATAATCGCGCCAATTACGCGGAAATGGTGCAAAAGTCAGGTCAACCCCTATCTCCCTGCGTCGAAATCGACGGGGTGATGCTGGCCGACATCTCGGGCGAAGAGGTCGAGAACTACCTACTCAGCAACGACCTCGTCAAACCGAGCGACTCCGCCGCCGGCGTGGCCACCAACGCGGGCTGCTCGGACGAGGAGCACGCTAAAATGGCCACTAAAACGATTCGCTTCTTCTAACGCTGAGAGCTCTCTGCACTAACCACGCTCCGGGCCGGCTCTCGCAAATAGCGACCGGCCTTTTTTTTGCCCTAAATCGACCACTCTGTCTCCCGCCGCCACCGCCCAGTGGCACAAGTCCAGCTCTCCCACCTAATTTCACCACCCGATGTCGAACCTTCCGCGGCCCACTCCCATGACCAGCCAGACTTCCTCCATGCGGCCCGATCCCGGCCGCCCCGGCAAACAAGGTCTCTATGATCCGTGGTTCGAGCACGATGCCTGCGGCGTGGGCTTCGTGGTGGATATGCACGGCCGCAAATCCCATAAGATTCTCCAGGACGCCCTGCAGGTACTCACCAACCTCGACCACCGCGGTGCCGCCGGCAGTGAACCCAATACCGGTGACGGCGCTGGCGTGTTGCTCCAACTCCCGCACAAATTTTTTCAGGAAGCCGCCAAGAAGGCCCGCCTCACCCTCCCCGCCGAGGGCGAATACGGCGTTGGTGCCATTTTCCTTCCGCGCAATCCCAGCATCCGCCGCAAGATCGAGCAGATCTTCGAGCAGATAGTGCAATCCGAGGGCCAGCACTTCCTCGGCTGGCGCACGGTGCCGACCGACAACTCCTCGCTCGGCGAAACCGCCAAATCCTGCGAACCGTTCATGCTCCACGCCTTCATCGGCCGCGGCCCGGGGGTCACCGACCTGCTCACCTTCGAGCGCAAGCTCTACGTCATCCGCAAGCGCGCCTACAGCGAGATACGCGCCTCCACAATGGCCGGCGCCGAGTTCTGGTATGTGGCCAGCCTCTCGGCCAAGACCATCGTTTACAAAGGCATGCTGCTCACCGACCAGCTCGCCAAGTATTTCCCCGACCTGAGCCACCCCGCGATGGAGACCGCCATCGGGCTCGTCCACTCACGCTTCAGCACGAATACCTTTCCGAGCTGGGACCGCGCCCACCCCTACCGCTACATCGCGCACAACGGCGAGATCAACACCCTCCGCGGCAACACGAACTGGATGCACGCCCGCGAGGCGCTGTTTGAGTCGGAAGTCTTCGGTGAGGACATGCCGAAGCTGCTCCCCATCGTAAATCCCAACGGCAGCGACTCGGCGATGTTCGACAACACGCTTGAGCTCCTCGTGCTCGCCGGGCGACCGATCGCCCACGCGATGATGATGATGATCCCCGAACCGTGGTCGGGCGACCAGCACATGGACGACGCCCGCCGCGCGTTCTATCAATACCACGCCTGTCTGATGGAGCCGTGGGACGGCCCGGCCTCCATCGCCTTCACCGACGGCGTGCAGATCGGCGCCATTCTCGATCGCAACGGCCTCCGCCCGTCGCGCTTCTGCGTCACCAAGGACGGCCTCGTCATCATGGCGTCGGAGTCCGGCGTGCTCGACATTCCGCCGGAGAACATCCTGCGCAAGGGTCGCCTCCAGCCCGGCCGCGTTTTCTTGGTCGATACCGCACAGGGCCGCATCATCGAAGATGAGGAAATCAAGTCGCAGCTCGCCAGCGAACGCCCCTACCGCCGGTGGCTCGACGAGTATCTCGTCCACTTGTGCGACCTGCCGGCCGCACCCACCATCGAGCTACCCGATCACGAGACGCTCCTGCAGCGCCAGATCGCCTTTGGTTATACCCACGAGGATGAGCGCCTCATCATCAAGCCCATGGCGCGCGACGGCGTCGAGGCCATCGGTTCGATGGGCAACGATGGCGCGCTAGCCGTGCTCTCCAACAAGCCGCGCCTGCTCTACGATTATTTCAAGCAACTCTTCGCGCAGGTGACGAATCCGCCGATCGATTCCATCCGCGAGGAAATCGTCATCTCCGCCGAAACCCGCCTCGGCTCCGAGGGCAACCTGCTCAACCCGCAGCCCACCGCCTGCCGCCGGGTCGAGTTGAAGTGGCCCATCCTCACCAACGAGGAGTTCGCGAAAATCCGCCGCACCGACCTGCCCGGTCTCAAGATCGGCGTGCTGCCCTCGCTCTTCCGCGTCGCCCGCGGCGAGAAGGGCCTCGCCAAGTCCCTTGAGGAAATCTGCATGATCGCCCGCCGCATGATCGAGGAGGAGGAGACCAACGTCCTCATCCTCAGCGATCGCGGCGTCAACCGCGACTTCGCGCCCATTCCCGCGCTGCTCGCCGTCGCCGGCCTGCACCATTACCTCATCCGCGAGGGCCTGCGCACCCGCGTCAGTCTCGTGATCGAAACCGGCGAGGCGCGTGAGGTGCATCACTTCGCCCTGCTCATCGGCTACGGCGTGAGCGCCATCAATCCCTACGTGGCTTTTGAGACCATCGATGACATGATCCGCAGCGGTTCCCTCACGGGCATCGATCACACCAAGGCCTGCCAGAATCTCGTCAAGGCCGCCACCAAGGGCGTCATCAAGGTCATGTCGAAGATGGGTATCTCCGCCATCCAGAGCTACCGCGGCGCGCAGGTATTCGAAGCGCTCGGCCTCCGGCAGGATGTCATCGACCATTACTTCACCTGGACCCCTTCCCGCGTCGGTGGCATCGGCCTCGATGTCATCGCCCAAGAGGTGCTCGCCCGCCATCGCGCCGCGTATCCCGACCGGCAGGTGGACGGCCACGTGCTGCCTGTCGGCGGCGTTTACCAATGGCGCTCCGAGGGCGAAGCCCACCTGTTTACGCCTGAATCGATCCATCACCTGCAAAGGGCCACGCGCAGCGGCAGCTACGCCGCGTTCAAGCACTACTCCAAACTCATCGACGAGCAGGGAACGCATCTCTGCACCCTCCGCAGCTTGCTCGATTTCAAGCCCGGCACGCCCATCCCGCTCGCGGAGGTCGAGCCCGCCGAGGCCATCATGAAGCGCTTCAAGACGGGCGCCATGTCCTACGGCTCCATCTCGAAGGAAGCGCACGAGACACTCGCCATCGCCATGAACCGCATCGGCGGCAAGTCCAACACCGGCGAGGGCGGCGAAGACGCCGACCGCTACCTACCCGATGCCAACGGTGACTCCCGCAGTTCCGCCATCAAGCAGGTCGCTGCGGGCCGTTTCGGCGTCACCAGCGAATACCTCGCCAGCGCCAACGAAATTCAGATCAAGATGGCCCAAGGCGCCAAGCCCGGTGAGGGCGGCCAGTTGCCCGGCACCAAGGTATATCCGTGGATCGCCAAGACGCGCGGCACCACGCCGGGTGTCGGCCTCATCTCCCCGCCGCCGCACCACGATATCTACTCCATCGAGGATCTCGCGGAGTTGGTCCATGACCTCAAGAACGCCAATCGCCACGCGCGCATCAGTGTGAAGCTCGTCTCCGAGGTCGGCGTCGGCACCATCGCCGCCGGCGTCGCCAAGGCGCACGCCGATGTGGTCCTGATCTCCGGCTACGACGGCGGCACCGGCTCCTCGCCGCTCACCTCCGTCCAGCATGCCGGTCTGCCGTGGGAACTCGGCCTCGCCGAGACCCACCAGACGCTCGTGCTCAATAATCTCCGCTCGCGCATCGCGGTCGAGACCGACGGTCAGCTCAAGACCGGTCGGGATGTGGTCATCGCCGCGCTGCTCGGCGCCGAGGAGTTCGGCTTCGCCACCGCGCCGCTCGTCGCCACCGGCTGCATCATGATGCGCGTCTGCCATCTCAACACCTGTCCCGTCGGCGTCGCCACGCAGGATCCCAAGCTCCGGGCCAAGTTTACCGGCAAGCCCGAGCACGTCGTGAACTTCATGAAGTTCATCGCCGAGGAAATGCGCGAGCTCATGGCCGCGCTCGGTTTCCGCACCGTCGAGGAGATGGTCGGCCAAGTCGGCTCCCTCGAGCCGCGGCACGCCGTGGCTCACTGGAAGGCCAAGGGGCTCGACTTCTCCAACATCCTCTACGCCCCCGAGGTCGGCGCCGAGGTCGGTCGCTTCTGTTCCATCAAGCAGGACCACGGCCTCGAAAAGTCGCTCGACCTCACGATACTCCTCGACATCTGCCAGCCCGCCATCGAGCGCGGCGAGAAGGTCGTGGCCGAGTTGCCCATCCGCAACGTCAACCGCGTCGTCGGCACCATCACCAGCCACGAGATCACCAAAAAATACGGCGCGAAGGGTCTTCCCGACGACACCATCCGCGTTCGCTTCAAGGGCTCCGCCGGCCAGAGCTTCGGCGCGTTCATGACGCGCGGTATGACCTTCTCCATTGAGGGCGATGCCAACGACTACGTCGGCAAGGGCCTCTGTGGCGGCAAGATCATCATCTACCCGTCACCCGCCGCCACGTTCAAGGCCGAGGAAAACATGATCATCGGCAACGTCGCCCTTTATGGTGCGACCGCGGGCGAGTGCTACATCCGCGGTATGGCGGGCGAGCGCTTCGCGGTCCGCAACTCCGGCGCCAACGCCGTGGTCGAGGGCATCGGTGACAACGGTTGCGAATACATGACCGGCGGTCGCGTCGTCGTGCTCGGCCTCGCCGGTCGCAACTTCGGCGCCGGCATGTCCGGCGGCATCGGCTACGTGCTCGACGAGGCCGGTGATTTCGCCGCGCGCGTCAATGCATCGATGGTCGGTATCGAGAAGCTCGAATCGCCCAAGGAGATCGCCGAGCTCCGCGCCCTGATCGAACGGCACCTCGACTACACCCAGAGCCCGCGCGCCCAAGCGGTGCTGGCCAACTGGGCCGCCCACGTGCCGAAGTTCGTCAAAATCCTCCCCAAGGACTACAAGCGCATGCTCGCCTGCATCGAGCGCGCCGAGGCCCAGGGCCTCACCGGCGACGAAGCCGTCATGGCCGCCTTCGAGGAAAACGCCCGCGACACGTCACCCGTGGGCGCAAACTGACCGCCGACAGCCTTAAGCAATCAGCGCCAAGCCATAAGCTACCGAGCCACCCGCCAAACACCACCACCTCACCCATCAATCCCACCGCCAGCCAAGCTTATCGCTCCTTCTTCCTCCCATGGGTAAACCTACCGGCTTCATCGAATACCTTCGCGAACTTCCTGTTGATCGCGCGCCGCTTGAGCGCGTTAAGGATTGGAAGGAGTTCCACCACCACATGGAGGAGAAGAAACTCCGCCAGCAGGGCGCGCGCTGCATGGATTGCGGCGTCCCGTTCTGCCACACCGGCAAGCTCATCGGCGGTATGGCCTCGGGTTGCCCGATCAACAACCTCATCCCGGAGTGGAACGATCTCGTCTATCGTGGCCAGTGGCAGGAAGCCCTCGGCCGGCTGCACAAGACGAATAATTTTCCCGAGTTCACCGGCCGCGTGTGCCCCGCGCCCTGCGAGGGCTCCTGCGTGCTCGGCATCAACAGCCCGCCCGTCACCATCAAGAACATCGAGGCCGCCCTCATCGACCGCGGCTGGGATGAAGGCTGGGTCATCCCGCAGACCCCCAAGGTCCGAACCGGCAAGAAGGTCGCCATCATCGGCTCTGGACCCGCCGGTTTGTCCGCCGCCGCGCAGCTCAACGCCGCCGGCCACACCGTCACCGTCTTCGAACGCGCCGACCGCCCGGGCGGCCTTCTCATGTATGGCATCCCCAACATGAAACTCGACAAGCAGGAGGTCGTCCTCCGCCGCATCAAGCTGATGGAGCAAGAGGGCATCAAGTTCATCTGCAACGCCACCGTCGGCGACAACGTCGAGGCCGAGATCTTCCTGAAGGAATACGACGCCACCGTCATCTGCACCGGCGCCACCCAGCCGCGCGACCTGCCCATCGAGGGCCGCTCGCTTAAAGGAGTGCACTTCGCGATGGAGTTCCTCACCGCCAACACCAAGGCCGTCCTCGGCAAGAATGGCGCGAGCCCCCTCAATGCCAAGGGTAAGGATGTTGTCGTCATCGGCGGCGGCGACACCGGCACTGACTGCGTCGGCACCTCCATGCGCCACCGCTGCAAGAGCCTACTGCAAATCGAGATTCTGCCCAAGCCCGCCCTGAAGCGCGCCGCCGACAATCCCTGGCCGGAGTGGCCTAAGGTTTACAAGCTGGACTACGGCCAGGAAGAAGCCGCCGCGATGTTCGGTGCCGATCCCCGCATCTACGTCACCACCGTGAAAAAATTTATCGGCGATGAGGCGGGTAACGTGCAGGAGCTCGTCACCGTCGAGATCAAGTGGGACAAGAACGACAAAGGTCAGTTCGTCCCGACCGAAGTCCCCGGCACCGAGCAGACGCGCCCCGCGCAGCTCGTATTGCTCGCGATGGGTTTCCTTGGACCCGAGCAGGCGCTCCTCAAGGATCTCAAGCTCGAGACCGACCCCCGCAGCAACATCAAGGCCGAGCACGAGAAATACACCACCTCCCTCAAAGGCATCTTCGCCGCCGGCGACTGCCGCCGTGGCCAATCACTCGTCGTCTGGGCAATTAACGAAGGCCGTGGCGCCGCCCGCGAGTGTGATCGCTACCTCATGGGCAGCACCGATCTGCCGTAAGCATTCTGAACTGTAAGCGGGGTTTGTGTCCCGATAACCTAGGCGCTCCATTCGGAGCGCCTTTTCATTATTCCGGTGCCGCCCCGATTCTCGGTTGCGCAATTGTCATACTTAAAACCTGACCCCCTTCTGTGTTTCCTTGGGATGTTAAGGAATGATCCGGACAGAGATTGCACTTTTAGTTTAGTTTTTGGGTGAGATTTGGCGAGTGATTTTTGATCCGGCGGAGCGATGTAGGCCGGAATCGCTCCGCCGGATCGAAAACGAGGTGGACGTTGGCGAAGTGCAGCTCGGTGCGATCGGTGGCGTCTTGGTGCAAGGCCACCCGACAATGAGCGAAGACTTCGCCGAGGTGGTAGTGGTGTCCGTCATGCCAGAGTTGGCCGGTAGCGGAAACGCGCCGCATCAGCCACTCCTTCGGATAACGCACGGCGGTGTCGTTATCGCGCAGACGGCGGGGCTGCGGCGGTAGATTTGAACCGGACAGGGCATCCCCAGCGCCTCATGCGGCCGGACATGGTTGCGCAAGTGTTGCCAGTGATCAAAGCGCCGCTGCTGGGCGGCCTGAGTGGATGACGGTGGTTGCGTGGCCTCGGCCTTCAGATCGCGGTGACTGCGTTCGTGGGAACCGTTTTGTTGCGGTGAAGCCGCTTGGATGAACTCGACAATGACACCCTGATTGATCCACCACACGCTCAGGGTGGAGAGCCGGCCTAGGGCGAGGGAGGCAAAGGGCGTGCCGCTGTCCACTCGGATGGTTTCGGGTAAACCATTTCTTCGCATGATCTTGCGAAAGGCCCGCAGCGTGCCAAAAAACTGCTGATTGGGTCGGGCCCGGCAGGCCAAATAGTAGTGACTGAAGAGATCGCAGAACGTCAGCGGATAGCAGCGCTGGCCGTTGCTGAGCGTGAACCAGCCTTTGAAGTCCACCGTCCAGACGTGATTGGGATGCGTCGGCACCTTGAGTGCATGGCGGGTCACCTGATAGAGCCCTGGCTTGCGTCGAGGTCGCTGACTCAAGCCACGACGACGCAGAATCCCGGCGATCGTGCTGCAAGTCGCTGGCCGGCGGATACCGTGGTCGCGGCGAAACAGACGACGCAGCTTTTTCGGCCCCCAGGTCCGATGCTTCCGTCGTTCCCGCAGGATCAGTTGTTCGATCCGTGCGGCGGTCTGATGCGAGCAACCGTGCGGTCGGCGACTGCGCTCCTGCAAGCCAACGGTGCCGTTCTTGCGGTAACGCCTCAACCACTTGTGTCCGGTCTTCCGACTGATGTGAATGTCTGCGTACAACTCTGTAAACGTGAAGCAGCCGGTGGCCGCGAAACTGACGAATCTTAGCTTCTGTTCCATGATGGGGGTTTGGTTCCAGGCCATAGCCTGAAAGTGTTACCTATGTCCCCGGATCATACCCAGCGCCCACCGGGCGGCCCTTGAATTCGCGCCCTGTGCTAACTGTGCTGTGTTGCGAAATCCGGGAGTTTGAGCGCGCGGGTGAAATCCTCGTCGTGATGCTGCGAGGGCTGACGCCTTTGTTTCGTTGGTTACGGATTTTATTCTGATGTGATCGGATTTTATGGTCCATTTTCACTTGGGAGCTTTCCCTCATTTCTTCGGCAACCTCGTCTTTCCGCTTCAGTCTGGTTGACCGCACGACGAACTCGGCGCACCGGTAAGTGACCCTTTTTACCCTATGCGCATTCTCTTCACCGGCGGTTCAGGCAAAGCAGGTCGCCACGTTCTCCCTTGGTTGGCGGACCACGGCCACGACGTCCTCAACTTCGACCTGAAGCCTTCCGAGCACGCCCGCATTCCCAACCTCCTCGGCGACATCACCGACGCCGGTCAGGTCTTCAACGCGATGACCGCCCACTTCAACTTCTCCGGTTTCGAGCGAGGCCGCGCGCCCGCGCCCGTCGATGCAGTCGTCCATTTCGCCGCCGTGCCCCGCATATTGATGCATCCCGACAACGAGACATATCGCGTGAACGTGATGGGCACCTACAACATTATCGAAGCGGCAATGAAGCTGGGAATCCGCAAGGTGATTATCGCCTCCAGCGAGACGACCTACGGCGTGTGCTTCGCCGAGGGGGACAAGGACTACCATTCGTTTCCCCTCGATGAGGACTACGACATCGATCCGATGGACAGCTACGGCCTCTCCAAAGTCGTCAACGAGAAGACCGCGCGGGCGTTCGCGGAAAGATTCAAGGCCGATATCTACGCCCTCCGCATCGGCAACGTGATCGAGCCGCACGAGTATGGCCGTTTCCCGGGGTTCGTCGCCAACCCGCCGCTGCGAAAGCGCAATGCTTGGAGCTACATCGACGCCCGCGACCTCGGCCAGATCGTCCACCTCTGTCTCCAAAAAAGCGGACTCGGTTTCCAAGTCTTCAACGCGGTCAACGACACGATCACCGCCGACGGCCCCACCGAAGCCTTTCTCAAGAAATGGTGCCCGCATACCCCGCACCGCCGCCCCCTCGTCGGCGACGAGGCGCCGCTCTCCAACCGCAAGATCCGCGAGGTCCTCGGCTTCAAGGAGGCGCACAACTGGCGCGGGGAAGTGAAGAAACTCAGCGCCTGATCCCCGGGCACTCTCGCATAAACTGATACGAGTCCCCGGGTCGCCGCAAAGAATGTCATTCCCAAGGAGAGAAGGCACACGCCATGTCGTGGCGATGCACGTCGCTTGGAAATCGAGGCTAACCGCCGCATCTTGGCTGCGGTTTCCGAAGTTCGCCTTGGGCCTGAGTCTGGCGATCGGGGCGATCGCCGGGGCCCAGACTCTCGCCTCGCCCGTCGCCACCACCCTCGATGCGGTTGTCGTCTCAGCCGCGCGCACTCCGCAGGCGTTCGACCGCGTCGCCTTCTCCACGCGCCTCCTCATCGGCGACGACCTGCGCGCCGCGCCCACCGCCACGCTCGACGGCGCGCTGCGCTCCGTCCCGGGCTTCAGCCTCTTCCGCCGGAGCGACAGCCTCTCCGCCAACCCCACCGCGCAAGGCGTCTCGCTGCGCGGCCTCGGCCCCAGTGGCGCGAGCCGTTCGCTCGTGCTCCTCGACGGCGTGCCGCTTAACGATCCCTTTGGCGGCTGGGTGCTCTGGAGCCAGCTCCCGCGCGAATCCCTCGCCGGCGTCGAAATCGTGCGCGGCGGCGGCGCGACCGCGTGGGGCAACGCCGCACTCGGCGGCGTCGTCCAACTCCTGACCACGCCCCTGCGCGACCGGAGCGCTCGTTTCGCCGCGAGCATCGGATCGCTCGCAACACGCAGCGCGGAGTTTGGCGTTACTCAACCCGCGGGCCGCGGCACGGTGCAGTTGCTCGGCCGCGCGTTTGCCTCCGACGGCTTTACCCTCGTTGCCCCCGAGCGCCGCGGCGCCATCGACGTTCCGGCTGCGAGCAATCACGGCTGGCTCTCCGCCCGCTGGCGCACCCCGCTCACCGCCACGCTCGAAGCCACCGTCACCGCTCGCACCTTCGAGGAGACCCGCCTCAACGGCACCCCTTACCAGCGCAACGCCTCGCGCAGCAACTTCGCCTCCGTCGTCGTCGCCGGCC
>JBDNGL010000247.1:0-18650 GCA_041689285.1 Opitutaceae bacterium | reverse complement strand
TTGCTTCACTAGTCCCACCCGCGTGCGGAAACTGAACACTGGCTCGGTGTGCACTTGCGCCAACATCGAGTTTGGGTGGGGCAAGATCCCGAATTGTAACAGACCCACACGGACGGCGTTGAAGGGACTGACTCCTGGCATGGATTCGAGTCCGGAACTGTTGTCCGCATGCACAAAAATCTCCGTTGGATTCACCCCGGTGCACGCGGCGAGGGCGTGAAGAAAACGGCGACGCTGTTCGGCCGTGAAGACGGGATCATCGTCGGGGCTCGAAAAATGAGTGAACACCCCGGCCAGCCGCAGATGGGGCGCGGCGATAATTTGAGCGCAAAGCGCGGGCGCCGCCTCATGCCACACCCCCAGTCGGCCCATACCCGTGTCGATTTTCATGTGCACCGCGATGGTTTTGCCGGCGGTATGGCCCACGGCGTTGAAACGCGCCACTTCCTCTGCACTCGAAACGGTGGCCGCCAAGTCGTATTCTACGAGACAGTGGTCTTCTTCGGGCAACAAAGGACTCAGCAACAAAATCGGCCAGCCGGGCCCGAGTTCACGGAGGGTGGCGGCCTCTGTTACGTTGGCGACGCCAAACAAATCAGCCCCGGAGTGCATCAGGCGCGCTGCGACATGATGGAGCCCGAGCCCATAGGCGTCGGCTTTTACCACCGCCACATAGCGGATGTGTGGCGGCAGGGTAGCGCGGATTAAGCGCAGGTTGCGTTCCAAAGCCGCCAGGTCGATTTCGGCCCAACAGCGATGGGGTAGTGAGGGAGATGCTGACAGGCTCATGGCGCGCGGTGAATTTCAGGTTTCCAAGTCTTGTAACTCGGGTCTTCATGCAGGAAAGCGTCCGGTGCGTCTGTTCGAGAAAAAATCTTAATTACACTCACTGCGGCTAACAAATCAGGCAGATGATAGGGTGTGGTGGTCGCATCTGGAGGCAGTGCCGTCCAGTGCCTAAATCCCGCCGGCATCACTGGGCCAGCGCCAAGTTCGGCGGTGCCGACTCGTTGCAGTTCGCCGCCAAGCATGTAACGGTGCCAGAGTTCGCGGCGCGCATCGGCAATGATCGACCGATAGGGTTGCCCCAAGGCCTCCGCAACCAGAGCCAAGCTACTATAGCAGAAGACTGGACGGCTCTTCAGCATCACCCATGTCCGCAAGGCCATCGCGACCGTCCGAATCCCGAGAATTGAACCGGGCCCGTGGCAAAATACGAAGGCCCGGTAGTCATCCGGGGCCTGAGGCAATTGAGCCAAACATTCGAAAATTCCGACACCGGCATCAGTGGTGGCTGTCGCCCAGCAGTCGGCCTGAGAGTCTGCTCCCAGACTGCCCACCTGCACCTTGGTGGAAGCGGCATCAAGCAACAGGAAAGGTGCATAACCAGCTCTCAGCTCGTTTAAACTAGGCATCAATAACTCAGGAAATAGTGGGGGTTCCTCGGCTGCAAGCGCCGACAATCCGGCATTGACCGAGCATAGGGTCAGCGTAGCGTGGCCAATTCCTTACAGCAACCTCCTCATTCAAGCACTGTGAACGTCCAACTGAACTCCATTTCCGACACCCGCAAGAGTCTCGTCGTCACCCTCGATAAGGGCGAAGTCGAAACCGAGCACCAGGCCGTGGTGGCCGAATTTGTTAAACAGGCGCGTTTACCCGGCTTTCGCCCGGGCAAAGCACCGGCCGCGATGGTGTCCAAACGTTTTGGCAAAGACATTGCGGACGAGTTCAAGCAAAAGCTTGTCGCCAAGGCTTATCGGGGAGCACTGGAAGAACAAAAACTAGACGTCCTGAATGTCGTGAATCTAGAACCGGGTGAAATCGCCCCGAATCTTTCAGCGACAATTACGATCACGGTGGATGTGCGCCCGGATATCAGTGTGCCTGACTACAATGGACTAGCGACCGTGGTGGCCCCGACAGAGGCGACGGATGCAGAGATCGAGACCGTGATCGAGGGGCTGCGCGGTGAGCGAGCGGAGTTTAAAGTAACCGAGCGTCCGGCGCAGAAGAGCGATTATGTGAAACTGGCCTACGAAGGCACCGTGGATGGTAAGCCGATCACCGAACTTGTGCCGGACAAACAGATTTATGGCAAAGTGCCCCAGACTTGGGAAGAGGTAGAAGGCGCGCAGGAAGGTGTGATTCCGGGATTGGGCAAGCAACTTGCTGGTCTCAAGTCGGGTGATAAGCAGATCCTAGAGATCAAGTTTCCGATGGATTTTTCCGGAGCCCCGGCCTTGGCGGGCAAGACCGCCAGCTATGCACTAGAAATTCAGGAAATCCGGGAGCGTGCGTTACCGGCGCTAGATGAAGCCTTTTTCAAGTCTCAGCAAGTGGACGATCTCAAAGGCCTCACAGATAGCGTGCGCAACAATCTGAAGCTGAAAAAAGAATACCAAAACCGTGCCGAACAGCGCCGGCAAGTCACCGATGCCTTGAGTGCCCAGTTGAGTTTTACCGCACCTGAATCCTTGGTCGAAAGCGAGACCCAGAGTGTTCTGCGCCAATTCATTGAAGAAAATATGCGCCGGGGGATCCCACAGGAGCAGTTTGAGAAGGACAAGAAGGAGCTTTTTGACAGCGCCCGCAAGGCGGCTGAAAAACGCGTGAAGCTCCAACTGGCCTTGGCGAAGATTGCTGAAGCGGAAAAAATACAGGTCGCGGAAAAGGATATGGATAACTTCATCTACCGCGAAGCCATGCGCTCCAAGCAGACGCCTGACAAACTGGTCAAGGAGCTGTCGAAAAATCGCGACGCACTCCGCAGCGTCCAACAATCCATCATTTTCGACAAGACGGTTGATTTTCTGGTGTCCAAGGCTACAGTTGCGACTAACCAACCAACGGCCCCAGACAACCAATCAAAAGCGTGAGCTACTACGTTCCCATCGTTCTCGAAAACACCGGCCGCGGCGAGCGGTCGATGGACATCTATTCCCGCCTGCTCAAGGATCGCATCATTTTCATCGGCACACCCATTGACGACATGGTCGCGAACTTGGTGATTGCTCAGATGTTTTTCCTGCAGATGGAGGATCCTAAGAAAGACATCCAAATCTACATCAACTCACCGGGTGGTGTGGTGACGGGCGGCATGGCGATCTACGACACCATGAATTTTCTGCAATGTGACGTAGCTACCTACTGCATCGGCCAAGCCGCCAGCATGGCGACCGTGCTGCTCGCCGCCGGCACCAAGGGCAAGCGGTTCGCCTTGCCCAACAGTCGCGTGATGTTGCACCAACCCTCCGGCGGCGCCGGAGGCCAAGCTGCGGATATCGCGATTGCGGCCAAGGAAATCATTCGTTGGCGCAAGACCCTCAATGAGGTTATCGCCCACCATACTGGCCGAACTGCCGAGCAAGTAGAGAAGGACTCCGATCGCGACTACTACATGAGTGCGCCCGAAGCCAAGGCCTATGGCATCGTGGATCATGTAGTTGATTCCACGAAGGAAGTTCAATCCTTGGTCGTGCAGAGTGCGGCCTAAGGCGCGTCGGCGCCAAATCGCCCTCGACAATCTTCGCCCTCCGGGCGTTTCTTACTCATGGCTAAATCCTCCCGCATGACCCTTTGCTCTTTCTGCGGAAAATCGCAGGCCGAAGTTAAGAAAATCATCGCCGGCCCCGGGGTTTATATCTGCGACTCTTGCGTCAATGTCTGCAAGACGATCATCGACCGTGAGGTGAAACTCCCGACTGCAGCGGAGCCCAAGCAGGCGTTTCGTCTAATCAAGCCTTCCGATATCAAGCGCACACTGGATGATTTTGTCATTGGGCAAGACCACGCGAAGAAAGTCCTCTCGGTCGCGGTTTACAACCACTACAAGCGCTTGAATTTCAACGCCGGAATGTCCTCGAAAGACTCGGTGGCGATGTCGCCAGAGTTCAACGAAGTAGAGGTTGAGAAAAGTAATATCCTTCTGGCCGGACCCACGGGTTCAGGGAAGACCCTGCTGGCCCGCACGCTGGCTAAGGTTCTCGATGTTCCCTTCGCCATCGCCGACGCCACTACGCTCACGGAAGCGGGTTATGTTGGTGAGGACGTGGAAAACGTGGTGCTGCGCTTGTTGCAAAGCGCGAATTACGACGTGAAGCGCGCCGAATGCGGCATCATTTACATTGATGAAATCGACAAGATCGGACGCAAGACCGAGAATGTGTCCATAACCCGCGATGTGTCGGGTGAAGGGGTTCAGCAGGCTCTGCTAAAGATTCTGGAAGGCACGGTCTGCAACGTGCCGCCTCAAGGTGGCCGTAAGCACCCCAATCAGGAATATGTGCAGGTGAATACGGCCAATGTGCTCTTCATCTGCGGCGGTGCGTTTGTCGGACTTGAAGGCATCATCCAGCGCCGACTGGGTCAGCGCAGTCTGGGTTTCGCCTCGGTCAAGGCTCAGCAGGAACAGACGTTGGCACCGGAGCAGATGATGAAGGCGTTGGCGCCGGAAGATCTGGTGCGTTTCGGCATGATCCCGGAATTTATCGGCCGTATACCGGTGGTCTCCGTCTTGGATCAACTCGGGATTGCGGATCTGGAGAAAATCATGCTGCGCACCAAGAACGCCATGGTGAAGCAGTATTCCAAACTCTTCGCGATGGATGGTGTGCGTTTGAAGTTCACTCCTGACGCGGTCAAGGCGATCGCGCAGAAGGCGATTGACCTCAAGACCGGCGCGCGCGCCCTGCGTTCGATCATGGAGAATATCATGCTCGAGGTGATGTATGAATTACCTCAACGCGATGACATTGCCGAGGTAGTTATCGATGCCGGCGTGGTGGCGGGCCGGCGCAAGCCAACTTTAAGGAAGAACAACAAAACCGAGCCCAAACAGAACGCGGCCTGAAGAAGTCGGCGTTTTAAACACGAAACCCCGGTCGCATGACCGGGGTTTCGTGTTTTTTGCTATCTACTGATTACCAATGGGCATAATCGCCCTTTTCCAAGCCCTTGGCGAATTCCACCAGCAAGCGGATGCAGCGTTCGACATCCTCTAGGTCAACCACCTCACTCGGTGTGTGCATGTAGCGCAGCGGAATGGAGATCAACCCGGTGGCCACACCGCCACGACCCATCTGGATGGCGCGGGCGTCGGTGCCGGTGGGTCGGGGATCGGCATCGAACTGATGGGGCACATTGGCCTTTTTGGCGGCGGCCAGTAGGCGTTGGTAAACCTTGGGATTGATGTTGGCACCGCGGCAGAGAATGGGGCCGCCACCAAGTTTGGTTTCGCCGTATTTACGATTATCGCAATCGGGGTGATCAGTCGCATGCCCCACATCCACGGCGATGGCGATATGCGGATTCACTGAGTAGGCTGACGTGGTAGCTCCGCGCACGCCGATTTCTTCTTGGGCAGTGGCCACGCTAACAATTTTTGCTGCGAGCTTCTTCTTGTCCTTGGCTAGCCGGATCAAAACTTCGCCGACAACGTAGGCGCCGACTTTGTTATCGAAGGCCCGGGCGGTGCCGATGCTGCCCGTGATCATCTCCAGCCCCTGATCATACGTGACCGCATCACCGATGGTGATTCGTTCCAACGCTTCCTTTTTTGAACGCGCGCCGATATCGATCCAGATCTCGTGAATCTCTGGGGCTTTCTTGCGATCAGCCTCATCCATGAGGTGAACAGCGCGCTTGCCGGTGACACCTTTGACAGGACCGTTGGCGGTGTGAATGATGACACGACGTCCGGATATTACCGTGCGATCATGACCGCCGATGGTGTCAAAATAGATAAAGCCGTCCTTGTTGACGTAGGTAATGATCAGGCCGAGTTCGTCCATGTGGCCGGCGAGCATCAACACGGGATCGCCGGAAAGGTTAAGGGCGGCGATACGATTGCCGAGCGCGTCGTTCGCGTAGCTGTCGGAGGCCGGTTTGACGTGACGGTCGAAGACAGCCTGAGCTTCAGATTCATAGCCTGATGGTGAATGGGCGTGTAATAAGTCGCTCAAAAAGGCGGGGACTTGGTAATTGGGCATGGATTTAGTCTCGCGCAAAGGTCACCGGGCGCAAAGCGTTTTTACACATGACGATTTATCCCGCCATCGACATCAAATCCGGTCGCTGTGTCCGCCTGACCCAAGGACTGGCCGACCAGGAAACGGTCTATGCAGATAATCCAGCGTCGGTGGCGGTGGACTTTAAATTAGCCGGATCCAAGTGGGTGCATGTGGTTGATCTCGATGGTGCCTTCGCTGGGGAACCGAGCAACTTGGCAGCGGTGGAGGCGATCATCGCAATTGGACTCAATGTGCAACTGGGCGGTGGTTTGCGCACCCGGGTGGCAGTGGACCGGGCAATTCAGGCTGGAGTGAGCCGGGTGGTTATCGGGACCCGTGCCGCTGAGAGTGTGGCATTCGTGAGTGAACTAGTGGCGACCTACGGTGACAGAATCGCGGTTGGGATCGACGCGAAGGATGGCAAGGTCGCGGTGAAGGGCTGGGTTGATACCACCAATCTCGGGGCACTCGATTTCGCCCGTAGCATGGATGCAATAGGCGTTTCCACTTTGATCTACACCGATATCGGCACCGATGGCATGCTGACCGGACCCAATCTTTCTGCGCAGGAAGCCATGGTGCAAGCGGTGAAGGCCCGCGTCATTGCCAGCGGCGGAGTCAGCCGGCGTGAGGATATTATCGCATTGGTAGAAATAAAAAAACGCCGCCTAAATCTGGACGGCGTCATCGTCGGCAAAGCGCTTTATGAAGGCAGGGTGCTGCTACCAGATTTACTTGCGCTCACAGGCAGTTGACTTGGGTCAGCGGCCTATCTTTTCCGCGATTTCCTCTAGCGGGTAGGTGATTATCTCCGCCAGCGTCGGGTGATACCACGGGGCGCGCAGCATATCAAAAACTGTCGCTTTCATGGCGAGCGGTCCGCTGAAGCAGTGGATTAGTTCACCGGCGTCCTTGCCGACGATTTCAGCGCCGAGGATACGGCCGCGCTTGGGTTCGGCAATGACCTTCACATAGCCGTAATTCGCCTCCATCAGGATCGACTTGCCGTGATCGTTGAAAGGATAACTGGCTTTCAAATAGTCCAGCCCCTTGGCCTCGAGATCGCGTTCGAGCACGCCGATGGTGGCGAGCTGTGGATCGGTGAAGACGACGCTGAGAAGCAGAGACCAATCGACGGGTTTAAGTAGCTTCACGCCGGCGGCGTGGCGCGCTGCGAGTTCGCCTTGGGCGATGGCAATGTGCACGATCTCGTGCGGTCCGCTGCAATCACCGGCGGCGTAGATGTGCGGGGCGCTGGTTTGCTGCCAACGATTGATGATCACCCGCCCATCAGGACGAATTTTGACCCCAGCGGAGTTGAGGCCGAGTCCGGCGGTATTGGGTTCGCGGCCGAGGGCGTTGAAGCAGTGCGCGGCGCGACGTGTGACGGTCCGTCCGTCATGTTGGAAAGTGATGGTTACACCCCGGCGATCTTGTAGGAGTCGGGTGATTTTAGTGCCGGCGAAAAGTTCGATACCTTCGTCAACTAGGGCTTGCTGGACGACCGTCGAAGCGTCGTCGGAATGGTCGCGCAGGATATTCCGGCTGCGTTGGACGAGAATGACGCGGGTGCCGATGCGATTCAGAAATTGGGCCAGTTCGCAGGCCACAATCCCACCGCCGAGCACGAGAACGCTATTCGGCACAAAGTCGAGATCGAGGACTTCATCACTGGTCCAGCACTTGAGGTCGCTCAGCCCAGGCACCGGCGGAGTGCTGACTTTGGAGCCAGTCCCCAGCAGGAAGCTTCTGCCGCGCAGCTTTTGCCCATTAGAAAGCTCCAGAGTATGCGGATCGAGAAAGCGGGCATAGGCGCGAATCAGATCGAACTTGCCGCCGACGAGGGCTTTTTGTCGGTAGTGCGCAAAGTCGGCGATGATGCGCATTTTGCGTGCATGGACGGCTTTCATATCGGCGTGGGCACCTTTAACCCGAAGTCCGAAACGGCCGGCGTGGCGGGCGTGGTGCAAGACTTCTGCCACGTAGAGTAGCGTTTTTGAGGGCATGCAACCCCGGAGGATGCAAAGCCCTCCGAGATGACGCGCACCCTCGACAACCGCGACCTTTAGTCCGTGACTGGCGGCGACGCGCGCGGCGTTAAAACCGGCACTACCACCGCCAATGCAAATGAAGTCGTAGATTTTCAAAGATGGAAGGAGCTGAATGACAACTTACGGAGAGGGTGTTTATGAGTCCTGCTGCGTAGCCGTGCAAATCGCGAAATCCTAGGTGAGTCAATTTACCGCCCTTTGCCGAAGAGCATGATGTGAATTGTCTTCAGGACGATGGAGGCATCGAGGATGAAGGAAAAATAGCGGATGTAGTAGAGGTCATATTCCAGTTTGCGGAGCGTGTCCTCTAGATTGGCGCCGTAGGGGTAATTGACCTGGGCCCAGCCGGTGATCCCGGGCTTCACGAGATGGCGGAAGTGATAGCACGGAATCTTTTGCTCGTAGTCCTCGACGAGTTTGACCCATTCGGCGCGAGGGCCAATGAGACTCATATCGCCTATGAATACGTTCCAAAGCTGCGGCACCTCGTCAAGGCGCGTGGCGCGCAGGAACCGACCGACAGTGGTGATACGAGTGTCGTTGGCACCGGTATAAAGGGCCCCGTGATGTTGCACCTGCATGGTGCGAAGTTTGATTACGTCGAATATTTTGCGGTTTTTACCAACCCGTGGTTGGCGAAAAAAGACCGGATCGCGGTCGGTCAGCCAAATGGCGGCGGCGATAAACGGAAGGAAAGGCAAGGCGGCCAGAAGGCCGAGACTGGATAGGCTAATGTATCCGGCTATGCCGCACATGAATTAAACGGGGTGAGCTTCGCCCCATCGCTTCCAACTTGAAGGCGATACAAGGGAAGAGGGAGGCCGGCTGGGCCCATGTGATAATCCTAGGGTTAAATACCTAGCTTGAAACAAGCTTCATGAATCCTAAGAACTTGGCAATCCCGTTGATAGCCTGTGAGTTTCACGCACAGATAGAGTTGGCTATTTCGGTGGATTTCTGCGCCGAGAACAAGTGTCCGACCATCGTGAGGCCAAACACTAGAGCGGTGCCGGCCCCACTGGACGTGATGATGCGACCGTCAACGACACAGGGATCGTTGCCTCGGATATGTTTAAGTTCATCAGCGACAGAAAAATGCGCGGTGTAAGCCCGTCCTGTGAGAAGGTCGGCGTCATGCAACACAGTCGGCGCGGCGCAGATGGCGGCGAGCCAGCCGCCATCTTGATACTGTCGCAAAACAAGCTCACGCACCCGAGGGTCGGCGCGCAGGTGTTTCACACCGGGACCGCCCGGCAGAAGCACGCAATCGAAGGACTGTGCCCGGACGGATTCCAGCAGCGCGTCGGCGTGCATCGTCAGTCCGTTTCGTCCGGTAACATGAATGCCGTCACCCAATGCGGCGAGCGTGACCGTGGCTCCGGCCCGGCGGAGCAGATCGACCGGGGTGATCAATTCAATTTCTTCAAATCCCTCCGCGAGGATTGCGAGAACCGTGGGCATGCCTTTGAGTAAAGGAAATGCCTACGAATGGACACGGTAATTTTCATGGCCGCCAATTGGTCGTATTTGGCGCCGGTTACGTGGGAGGGGCCGTGGCGCGGTCAGCCAAAGTGTGCGGGATGGAAGTTACGGCGCTCACCCGCAACGCCGCCAAGGCAGCAACGCTGCAGGCTGATGGCATTGCTGCGATCGTGGCAGATCTGGCTGATGATGGCTGGCATGCGGCGATGCCGGACCGGGTGGATTTTGTGTTGAATGCCGTCAGTTCCGGGGGCGGCGGAGTCGAGGGATATCGGCATAGCTACGTGGAAGGCATGAAATCGGTGGTCGCATGGGCACGAGCAGCTAGACCGGCCGCGCTGGTTTATACCGGCAGCACCTCAGTGTATCCGCAGGACGGCGGCGTGGAAGTGGATGAAACTTCGCCAACCGAGCCGGCCAATGAACGCGCGGCAATTTTGCTGGAAGCGGAGCAAATCGCCCTCGCTGCCGTGTGTGAGAGCCTGCGGGTGTTTGTTTTGCGATTGGCCGGCATTTATGGGCCGGGTCGTCATCACATGTTGGATCAGATCACGGCAGGCGAGGTGCTAGCCGGCACGGGTGAGCATCGACTGAATCTCGTCCACTTAGAGGATATTTCTGCGGCTATCATGAAGTGTTTCGCGGCCGCTCCGGCCATCGCCGGGGGGGTGTTCAATGTCACGGATGACTTTCCGGTCAAAAAACATGAATTGGCCGCGTGGGTTGCCGCTAGGCTGGGGCAGCAGGTGCCCCGGTTCGACCCAAGTCTGACTGGTCGGCGGAAAGGGGTGATGCCGGATCGCGTGGTGCTTAATCAGAAGCTTAAAAATGCCCTTGGCTGGCGACCGCGTTACCCCAGTTATCGGGAAGGCTACGAAACTTTGTTGTCGCGTTAGTTCCGACCCGCACTTTCAACTCACCGCTTTCTAATTTAACCCACTCAAATCCATGGCCGGTGTAGGCAAACTTCTCAAACAAGCCCAGAAAATGCAGCGGGGTATCGAGGCGCTACAAGCGCAGCTCGAAGCCAAGGAAATTGACGTCACCAGCGGCGGAGCCGCGGTGAAGATCAAGATTAACGGCGCCGGCAAGTTTCTCGCGCTGACGCTGGACCCGGAGTTTCTGAAAGAAGATCCGAAGCTGGTGGGCGATACGCTCTTGGTGGCGATGCAGGATGCCGCGAAACAATCGAAGGAATACAATGATGCAGAAATGCAGAAAGTGACCTCCGCGTTCCAAGTGCCGGGAATGTTCTGAGGCCATCGATTATCAAGTCTCGATCTTGATTGGAGGGGTTTCCGATCAGGATTCGAAAAATTCTAAATCCGCAATCTGGTGACGCCCGCGTTTGAACAGCTTCAGAAACACTTGAAGCAGCTCCCGGGTTTGGGTTACCGCTCTTCGGAGCGGATTGCGTTGCACTTGCTCGTGGAAAAACCCAACCAACTCCCGGCTTTGGTCCGAGCGCTGGAAGCCGCAGCGAAGTCAGTGCGCCGGTGCTCACGTTGCGGCAATTTAGCCGAAGGCGACCTCTGCGCAATTTGCTGCAATGAACGCCGCGATCATGCCGTGGTCTGCGTGGTCGAGCATGTGCCCGACTTGGTCGCACTGGAACGCAGCGGCGCCTATCGCGGGGTCTATCATGTGTTGCATGGAAAACTCTCACCCATTCACGGGGTCGGCCCGGCGGACTTGAATTTCACGGCGTTGCACAGCCGGATTGAAACCGGGGAGGTGAAGGAATTGATTTTGGCGCTCTCCAACGATGTGGAAGGTGAAGCTACCTGCCATTATTTGAGTGAACACCTCCCACCGGGTGCCGCCATCAGCATGAGCCGGATTGGCTTTGGCCTGCCGAGTGGCGGTGGGGTGCTTTATGCCGATTCGGTCACGCTTAAAAGCGCGCTTGATGGGCGGCGCAGCTATTCGTGATTGCGGAGTGGGCGGTTTCCATTTTGCCTAGGCACAGGTTTTTGCGGGCATAGTATATCGGTATTATGTGTGCTTCCCAAGCATGAGAGGAGGGTTCGACTCCCTCTGCCCGCACCAACTTCAATAAAACAATGCGCGATCGAGGCTGCGGTATTGAATCGCCTCGAGCAAGTGCGGGGCGGCGATTTGATCCGCCCCTGCGAGGTCCGCAATGGTGCGGGCCACTTTCAGGATGCGGTCGTAAGCCCGGGCGGATAACGATAATTGCTCCATGGCATGCTGCAGGAGGTCACCAAGGGTGGCATCGATGACGCAATGCCGGCGGATTTGCGCATGCGTCATCCGGGCGTTGGCAGTGGCACGACTCCCGGTGAAACGGGCCTGTTGGCGGTCGCGGGCAGATTGTATTCGAGTGCGGATGGGGGCGGAGGCTTCGCCAAGCTTTTCGTTACGTAGATCGGAAATTGAGAGCGCCGGGGCGTCAATATGCAGATCGACACGATCAAGGAGCGGACCACTGATGCGGGAGCGATAGCGCTGAATTTGCGTAGAAGTGCAGCGACATTCGTGCTTGGTATCGCCGAGGTAGCCGCACGGGCAGGGGTTCATGGCGGCGACGAGCATAAAGGCGCAGGGCAGGGTGACCTTGCCGGCGCTGCGGGATATGGAGACTTCACCGTCTTCCAAGGGTTGGCGAAGCACCTCCAAGGCGGAGCGTTTGAATTCAGGCAGTTCGTCGAGAAAAAGCACGCCGTGGTGGGCGAGGGAAATTTCGCCGGGGCCTGGAATGGTGCCGCCACCGAGCAAACCGACATCCGAAATGGTATGATGGGGACTACGAAAAGGGCGGGCACTCCAGCCAGTCTCACCGCTGATGGTGCGGCCGGCTGCAGAGTGGATGCTGAGTATCTCCAAATGTTCCTCGAGGGTAGGAACGGGGATGATGGTGGGAATGCGTTTTGCCACCATAGATTTGCCAGCGCCCGGCGGACCGATCATCAGGATGTTGTGGCCGCCGGCAACGGCGACCTCGACGGCGCGACGCAGCGAGTGCTGGCCCTTGATCTCGGAAAAATCCACGCCGGGGTCGCCGGTCTGCGCATTGAGAGCCTGTCGGGCGGCGGTGGCCGATAGTGGTGACAACGGCCGTTCGCCGCTTAGGAAGCGACACGCTTGGTCAAGTGATTCGACGCAATAAACGTCCACTCCCTCGACGAGGGCTGCCTCGGCCGCGGAACGGGCGGGGAGTAACAGGGCGCGCTTGCCCAAGCTTCGCGCCAGCCGAGCGGCGGCAAGGGCACCTTTCACCGGACGAGTAGCGCCGGAAAGTCCGAGTTCGCCAGCAATCAAGTAGTCGTCGAGTCCGGGGGCGTTGAGTTGCCCGGTGGCTACGAGAATACCCAAGGCAATCGGCAGATCATAGAGAGGGCCTTCCTTCCGGATGTCAGCAGGCGCGAGATTGATGGTGGTGCGCGTGCGCGGCATTTTGAAGCCGCTATTACTTAATGCGGAGCTAACGCGGTCATCCGATTCCTTGACGGCGGCATCAGGCAGACCGACCAGAATCAAGCGTGGTTCACCGGCTTCGCCCGTGTTGACTTCCACCTGCACAAGCTCGGCGTGAATGCCTTGCAGAGCCGCTGAGGTAATGGTCGCCAGCATGGCTACCATGTGACGACTGGAAGCGTAGGGGCGTCAACTCCGTTTGAGCTTGGCAAGGTTGGCCTCGATGGCGTCGATGTAGGGGTTGGGACCGTGGGGAAAGGGTGTGCTGAGAAAGTGGTAAACCCCTTCAAAGTCGCGCTTGAGCTTTGGCAAAACGAATTTGTTCCAAAAGTGGGGAGTGCGGCGAATCAAGTCGCGCACAGACTTCGAGTAGCGTTTCGCCTTGGGGGTGCTGAAGAAGTCGTAGGATTCTTGGAACTCGGCGTGGAGTCGGGGTAACTGCTCCAAGTAATCCGGCGAGGCCATTTGTGCGAGGTAGTCGGCAGTGGTCACTGCACACGCTACAAACCGGGCGATTTCATCGCGGAACTCGATTCGACGAATATTGCTTTTCGGGCCGGTGGAGCTAATCGCAGCGACGACCATCGCTACTTCCTGTTCGGTCGTCGCGAGTGTCGGCAAATAGGAAGCAGCGTAGGCATTGCTGCGTAATTCGTGGATAAATGTGTATTTCGCGCCCGTGCCGGACCGGTCGGAACGAAGCCGAAGATAGCCGATGTCGTGGAGCAGGATGGCGGCTACGGCCAATTCGAAGTGCCGCAAGTTGACGCGGGGCAGGCTGCGTGCGCGATGACGCCCTTCAAGGATGAGCACCAGACAGACGGTGGCTTGCAGTGTGTGCTCGAAGTCGTGATAGTGGAGGTCGATCGCAGCGTAGTCAGGGTGCTGGCCCGTGAACATACCGGTCACATCTTTAAACACGCGGTCGAGCCAACGTGATTTACCTTTCCCATACATATCCGCCTGTTTCTGCCTCACAAAACGCACAACTGCTGCGGGGTCTTTGGTATCAACCGGGGGTATCATACGGTCGCCTTAGGTGTGGGTGGTGCCATGAATAACGGGGAGTTCCTTATCATTAGTAATTTGCGTAAGGTCATAGCCAAGCAAAATCTAGGGGAATCTACTCAATGATCATTGGTATCACCGGAGGTATAGGTTGCGGTAAATCGACTGCAGCGCGGATGTTTGAGGCCGCCGGCTTTAGGTGGATCGACTCTGATGCCATCGTGCGTGAGACCGTGCTGACCGATCCAGCGGTAAAGGAGGCCCTGCGGGAGCGCTGGGTCGATGCGGTGTTTACCGCAGATGGGTCAGTGGATCGAGCGCTGTTAGCCGAGCGGGTATTTTGCAATCAGACAGACCGGCGTTGGCTTGAGACTTTGGTTCACCCCCGGGTTTTCGCCGTGTGGCGGGACCGACTGGCGAGTGCACCCCGTGGCCGTTGGGTGATTGAAGTGCCCCTGCTCTTTGAACAAAGGTTGGAAAATTGGTTTGATTTCATTGGGTGCGTGGCCTGTGCTCCCGAACAGCAACTCGCCCGGCTGGAGCAAAAAGGTCTGCGGAGACCGCTCGCCGAGCAACGAATCACCCAGCAATTGCCTTTGGCGCACAAAATAGAGCATTCCGACTTTGTTCTCACGAACGACGGGTCCACTGACTTTCTCCAGAAGCAAGTGGACCAGTTTGTCACCGCCCTTACCTCTGGGGCCTGATACCGATCCGGCGTTGCCGGCCCATTTTTCCGACATGTCACTCCCTCCCAAATCCGATGACACGGCTGACGAACCCAAAAAGGTCGTGCGCCGTCGGCCTCGCGCCACGAAACCAAAGACCGCCAAAAGCGAACCTTACCCCAGCGAGGCTCCCGCGCCCGTCGTGGTAGAGTCCGCGCCACCGCCACCGCAGACGGAAGCACCGACCCCTGCGCCCGAGCGCGTGATGTCCGAGGCAAATCCGGGGCACGATTCCAGCAGAAATACTGCGAGTGGCCCTGAGTCGTCGCCCCGAGACGGCCAAGAAAACGGGGCACCGTCCTCAGAAGGGAATTATCAAGGCGGACAGGGTGGCGGCTATCAGGAGCGTGGCTTTTGGAAGCGCAATAAGCGCGGTAAACGCGGCCGACAATGGCAGCCCGGTGGTGGTGGCGGTGGTGGCGGATTTCAACCGCGCGAGCAACATCCGCCGCAGCCGCCGCCGCCGGCCGGTCCGGGGGTGTCAGGTGATCTGCCACCTCCCTCGCGTTTTGCAGATTTGACCGCGCTGGCAAACCTCGCCGTCGAGATTGCGGCCGGCAGCGCCCCAACCTTATGGCTCAATGAACTCTATGCCCTCAACCTTGCCGATCTGACCGCCTTTGCACGAAAAACCGGAGTGGATTTCGAGGGTGCGCCGAATCGTCGGCAATTGTTGACGCAGGTTTTTGCCAGTGCGGCTGCGGGCAAGACGCCGATTCGTGATCGCGGGTATATTGATGTGACTGATCGCGGTGCGTTCATTGTTCACACTCACGTCAATTACCGGCTGTATCCCGATGATGCCTACCTGCCAGAGAGCCTGATCAATCGTTATGGCTTGAAGCGTGGACACGCGGTGGAGGTGCTCGTGCAGGCACCCCAGTCCAACGAGCGCTGTCCTGCCGTCGTGCGGATTGAGAAAGTAATGGGCGGCGAACCAGAGGAAATCTCTAAGATCACGCCCTTCGAGGAACTGGTGCCGTATTATCCTCTGAAACGTATCCTGCTGGAGTCGGATGCGACGCAAAAAGACGTTTCGATGCGCGCAGTGGACATTCTCACGCCGATCGGCTTTGGACAGCGAGCGCTCATTGTCGCTCCACCCCGCACGGGCAAAACCGTCCTATTGCAGAATATCGCCAATTCGATCACGGCGAATTCACCGGAGGCGAAACTCATCCTCCTGCTTATCGACGAGCGGCCCGAGGAAGTGACCGACTTCAGGCGCCACACCCAAGGCGAGGTGATTTCCTCCACCTTTGATGAGACGCCGGAGAGCCACGTGCATTGTGCCGAGATGGTGATTGAAAATGCGCGTCGGCGTGTGGAACAGGGGGAGCATGTCGTCATCCTGCTCGATTCGATCACCCGCTTGGCGCGCGCCTACAACGCCTTGACGGGCAACCAAGGTAAGACGATGTCGGGTGGTCTCGAATCCAATGCCCTGCAAAAGCCGAAGCGTTTTTTCGGTTCGGCACGCAATATCGAAGGTGGGGGTAGTCTCACGATCATTGCCAGTGCGTTGGTGGATACGGGTAGCCGCATGGACGAAATCATCTTCGAGGAATTCAAAGGCACCGGCAATTGCGAGTTGCACCTTGATCGCGGCTTGGTTGAACGGCGGATTTTTCCCGCGATTAACATCGATCGTTCCGGCACACGCAAAGAAGAGCTGATCTATCACCCCGATGAATTGCAGCGTATCTACGGGTTGCGACGCGCCATGCAGGGGCTCGGCCCGATCGAATCGATGGAAATGCTCATCACACGTTTACGCAAAACGAAGACGAACGCTGAATTTCTCCTCGCGTTACGCTGACGCAGTTGGCGAATAGGCGGATATCCTGCCATGAACAACCCAACGGTCGCAGAAGAAGAATTGCGGCGGTTGGGGGATAAGTTTGGACTGGCGACGGTTGATTTAGGTTTGCTCCATGTGTCAGGTGAAGTCCTGCGACTGGTGCCGCGCGAGCTTGCCGTGCAGCACACGCTGTTGCCGCTCGCACTGAAAGGGCGCACCTTGCGGGTCGCGGTGGCGGATCCACTTGGGACCGAAGGTCCCGACAGTCTAGCTCACCTGCGTCAACTGGAGATAGAACTCGTGCTGGCACCCGCGGAGCAGCTCAGGCAGACGATCACTAGATTCTATGGTCATGATAGGGAGGCGCTTGAACCGAAGATTGACGCCCAACTCACAGTCGGACCTTCTGCCGAGACACTGGACACGGTGGCGGATGCACCGATTATCAAGCTGGTGCATGCACTCATCGAGGCGGGAATAAAGCGAGGTGCTTCTGATATCCATCTTGAACCCTTGGAACGCCGCTTCCGCGTGCGCTATCGGATTGATGGTATTTTGCTTGAGGTGGACAGTCCTCCGAAGCGCCTACAACTGGCGATTATCTCTCGAATTAAAATCATGGCGAATATCAGTATCGCCGAAAAGCGTTTGCCTCAGGACGGCCGTATCCAGTTGCTTATCGAAGGTCACCCCCTCGATCTCCGAGTTTCCTCTCTACCTACGGCGCACGGCGAGAGCATCGTCATGCGCATCTTGGATCAGGAGGGTCTCAAATTGGGTCTGCCGGAACTAGGCTTTTTTCCTGACGATCAGGCTCAGTTTGAGCGGTTGATCAAATTGCCCGATGGTATCCTGCTGGTGACGGGTCCAACCGGCTCCGGCAAAACGACGACGCTTTATAGTTGTCTGCATCACCTCAATCAACCCGACCGCAAAATCATCACTGTGGAGGATCCGGTGGAATACCAAATGAGCGGGATTAACCAAGTGCCCGTGCGTGCCGAGGTGGGTATGACGTTTGCCGCAGCCTTGCGGGCGATGCTGCGCCAAGCGCCGAATATTGTCATGGTGGGCGAAATTCGCGACCAGGATACCGCTGAAATTGCCATCAATGCCTCGCTAACCGGACACTTGGTCTTTTCTACCCTGCATACGAACGACGCGCCCGGAGCGGTGACACGTTTGGTGGACATCGGGGTTAAGCCCTTCCTCGTTTCGGCTTCGTTGCGTGGCATCATGGCACAGCGTCTGATCCGCCGCATTTGTCCGCATTGCAGCAAGGCCCATGAACCAACCACGCGGGAACTCCAGTTGCTGGATCTAACAGCACCGCCCACAATCAGCGCGAATTTCCGAAAAGGTTCGGGTTGCGCGCGGTGTCATGGCACCGGTTATCAAGGGCGCATGGGTATTTTCGAAATACTCGTGATTTCCGATGCCTTGCGGGCGATGATTCATGATGGCGCCAGTGCAGCCAAGCTCCGGGTCCAAGCCCGGGCTGAGGGCATGCGAACCCTCCGGGAGGACGGCGTGCGAAAGATTATCGCTGGTTTGACCACCGTCGAAGAAGTTGCTTCCATCACTGTTGGAGACGTCAGCTAACCTAAATCACCACCATGAGCTATGAAATGAACGATCTGCTCGACCTCGTCGTTGAGCAAAACGCCTCCGACCTTCATCTGGCGGTTGGCCAACCGCCAACCCTACGCCTGAGCGGCAGCATGACGCCCATCGACGGGGAAAGTCTCACCCCGGCCGATACCGAACGGCTGATGCTCTCCATCACCCCCGACAGCCACATCAGTAACGTGAAGCTCAACGGTGGTGCCGACTTCGGTTTCGCGTTTGGCGAGAAAGCGCGTTTTCGCGTCAGCGTGCTCAAGGCGAAAGGCAACTACGGTATGGTGCTGCGGCAGATTCCTTACATGATGTTTGGCCTGCGCGATATCGGGTTGCCCGACAAGATCCGCGAATTGCTTTACCGTCCGCGCGGCTTGATCTTGGTGACCGGGCCTACCGGGTCCGGTAAGTCCACGACGCTTGCCTCAATGATCAACTACGTGAACGAGAACCGGGACGGCCACATCATCACGATTGAGGACCCGATTGAGTATTACCATAACCACAAACG
>JBDNGL010000246.1:0-3929 GCA_041689285.1 Opitutaceae bacterium | reverse complement strand
TGCCCGCCGACCAACGGCGGGTAGTGCCTAGCAGCCCTGGCCGACCGACGTAGCGGAGCGGCAGGAGGGAGCGCCAGGGCTGTGCAGCAGGCGCGGGTGGCCGACTTACTCCGGCGCGGCCTGAGCGCCGCTAGATTCTTTCACACCTTTGGTGAGACACCGGCGGTCGGCAAATCCCCCTTCGCGGCATCGCCAACAACTGAACTATCACGAACAAACGCGGCGAAAAGCCATGCTCCGGTTACGAGAAGGAAAAGTTTGCAGATGCTCCGCAATGCTTGGTTGAAGTCTTCCGACCAGTGGAAGCGCAGATGGCCGTAGGAGAAAGGCACAAAGTACGGAAGATAGTAGAGCCCTAGAGTGAGCGCAGGAACGAGAGGAATCAAAAGAAAAACAGTCATGATTCTGGATCGCGTCCGATTTGCGAGTTTCCAAGCGAGCAGAGGGCCAAGAACAAGCATCGTCAGGCAGTAAGGATAGAAAACCCATCCCAAAAACCTAGATGCTTCCGGTGGTAGCGAACCCGCTTCAATAAATGTTCCAAAAGTGAGGAAATAAAGACTGCCCCACAACTTCAGCGAACTGAACTTGGCCGTTGTCATGGTGTTCATCAGTCGCAGCACTTCTCAATGTTGTAGCGTGTCCTGAAAGGAAGTTCTGGCCCAAAGAGGTCTTTCGGGTCAGTGCCGGCTCCGACGTGCGACCAATTGTAGAGCAATTTGCCACCTCCGTAGAAGTCGTAGGAAGGAAAGCCGTCGTTACTCCCAGATACGTTTGCTTTGCCGGTCTTGGTGTCGAAGACAATCGTGAGATGGTAAGTGATGCCAGGACTGCCGATGGCCAGGGGATTGTTTTCGTTGCCTTCCATGCTGACCGTTACGGTGTTCGCGCCCGTCGTCACTGTTGCTTTCAAAGTCGCCCCGGTTGCTTTTCCGGTGGTCGGAAGACCTGGAATGATCGGACTGATAAGTCGCGTGATACCGGTGTCTTTGTATTGCGAAATTAGCCCCTTCTTCGGGCCACAGGTCTCAATCACAACTTGATGAATCGTTCTGAATGAACCTCCACCCGATCCGTGACCGTCTCCCTCAAATGTAATTCCACCAAATGTCACCGTCGGCCACTCGATGTAGGTCATGACAACAATCTCCTGAATCTCCAGACCCAGAGCGTCAAAGAAGTTGACGGCCGAATTTCCGACAAACCCGTAAAGGTTGATTCCGCCCGCTTCGCCGATGGGGTCTCTGTTTGGCCATCTAGCCCGACCCGATGCGGTTCTGTAGGCACAGGCCCGCGAACCGGGCGTGAACATTGAGCGGAAGCGGCGTCGCCGTGACAAGCGACCCGATGCGCGACAGCGCGAACCCCCGACGCGAGTTTTGAGGGGGGAGGTCAGACTGTCAGCACAGGCAAAACGCTCCCGCGCCGCTGACAACGGCCAAGCAGCTAAAAGAGGAAGGCAGCTTTGAACCACGTCTCAAAGATTACGCTTAGGGCGTGGCTTGGGGAAGCGGATTTTCTGCCGCGAGTTTGGAGGACGGATGGCAGCGGGCGTGGACTTCCTGAAGTTGTTTGATGCTGACTTCGGTGTAAATGGCGGTCGTCTCCAGCTTCTCGTGGCCGAGCAACTGTTGGATGAAGCGGATGTCCGCGCCGTTCTCCAGCATGTGCGTGGCGCAACTGTGCCGCAGCGTGTGGCAACAGCCTTTGCGCTTCAACCCGGCTTGCTTGAGCCAGCCGCTCACCATGCGCGAGACGACATCGGGATTGAAGGCGTCGCCGTAGCCGGTGAGGAACAACGCCGGCGTGCGCGTGTCGAGACACAGCCGCGGGCGCACTTCCTTGAGATTGCGTTCGAGCCACGCGAGGGCGCGCGCGCCGACGGGCACGACGCGGTCTTTCTTGCCCTTGCCCAAACGCACATGGAGCGTGCGCCGCTCGGTGTTTACGTCGGGCAGTTCGACGCGGCAAAGCTCGGTGCGCCGGAGGCCCGTCGAGTAAAACAGTTCGAGCATGGCGCGATCGCGCACGCCGAGCGGATCGCCCACGTCGGGCACGGTGAGCAATCGCTCGACTTCGGAGAGCGTGAGCACGTCCTGGGGCAAACGCTTTTCCATGCGCGGCAGTTCCACTTCGCTGGCCGGGACTAATAGGAATTTGCTTTTGACGCTCCGCGGTGAATTGATCCCGAGCACCCGAGAGACCCGGCTGACACCGTGAGTTCGGGAAACCCGGGCGGCGGCCTCCCAGAGTTCAGCCGGAAGCCGGACCCGACCCGACTGACCCTGCCGCCACGCATCGAGTTGCTCCTCCAGTTGTCCAAGGTCGGTCCCAGAAAATATAAGCGCTTTCATCGTCGCCGCTCATCCTGCCCAACCTCTCCACCTCCAGTCCCGTCCCCTTGCCGAAGGGACACATTGCAACCAACGCACTCGAACCGGCGAAGCTCTGGCGCGAGTCGGCGAGCGCCACTAATTCTTAGTTGGCCCGCCCCTGGTGCAGCCACCTGCGCGCAGTGGCGCGCTGGCTGCCTGCCTTTTAGCAGCCAGCGTGACACGGAGCGCCCGCCGGGGGTGTCTTTCCAGGGCGGCGGGCCGCTAGCAGCCCTGGCCGACCGACGTAGCGGAGCGGCAGCCGGGACACAGGGTGCGGGGGCAAAAGGGGCGCACGCTGTGGCCCGGATGACGCGCAGCGGTAGGAGGGAGCGCGAGGGCTGTGCGGCAGGCGCGGGTGGCCGACCAACTCCGGCGCGGCCTGAGCGCCGCTAAATTCCTTACACCGTTTGTGCGGGACACCGGCGGTTGGGGTTCACCGGCTCGCGCCCATGAGTTCAACGTAGTCACCAATTGTGAGAGCCTTGCTTAGACGCTGCGCCTCCGGAATCCTTTTCTCGATGTCGTCTTCAACATCATCCCACTCACCGGCGATAAAATTCCCTCGCGGCAATTTTAATTCTCCATCGAATCGGTCATTCGGACGAAGCTTTCCAACATCAATTCCCGTGATGCGGCTAATCTTAGCCAAGCACTCAGTCACGGTCTGTTGTGGAAGGTGCCGAAAATGTTTGCTGCACAACTCCTCGACGGAAAGCGACTCCCTCGAATCGAACCGCACGATTCGAGCTTTCCGTGCATGTCGCGCCACACAAGTGACAGTGGCGGCCAGCCCAACGCCAGTAGCGCACAGGACGAGAATGCTAGTAGGCGTCATTGTCGCTCCCGCAAATCACGGCACAGGAAGTAGTCGCGCCGAGCAGATAACCCGCCGCCGCACATTGCGCAGCGGTCATTACTGGGTTCAACCGCCTAGCCAACTGACGCAACCCTAAGCCGGTGTAATGCTGAATCAAACTTGGGACCGTCGTGCAACAACTGCCCCCAAGAGCGCCCGCGCCAAATGGCTTCGGGACTGTCCCGCCACCGACAGTCGAGATTCCGAGCGCTGCAAGTGCCCACCCTCCACCGTTAGCATCAATACATCGCGTGACGCATGACTCAAAAGGCGTAGGTGGTGCGGGCGGGCGCGGTGGCGGAAAGAATGGCGGCCCCCAACCGGTTCGCCCGTCAATATCAACAATGCTCACCGGATTATCGTGAACGAACCCATAGAGATTCGCGCCTTCGACAACTTCAGCGAATCCTGCCTTCTGCTTGGTGCCATGTGTTGACGAATACGTAACTTCAAACCCCGGTTCCCCCAACGGGTCTCTGTTTGGCCACCTCCCCGTGCGCACGTCATACCCCCGATACTCGTACAACACCACCTCCGCCACTCCATCCCTCCGCTTGGTACTGAACTGCCACTCATTCCAGCTTGCGACAGGGTTCACCGCGTCCACCCGGATCAGGCCACCAAACGGATCATACTCATAACCGCCACTTCGCGTGCCGTCGGTGGCGGAGGTCAGGCCGCAGACGTTGCCGTTGCCG
>JBDNGL010000245.1:0-2988 GCA_041689285.1 Opitutaceae bacterium | reverse complement strand
TTGTTGCGAATGTGCGGTTGCCAGGCAGGGCCGTCATCGGCGCTGCCAGTCATGACAACCTTTACGACGCACTTCTTGCCCTTCTCGCTCTCGGCATCGTCGTCCTTGGCGCTGGCCCAGTCGGGGCGTAGCCGGATCAGCTCATTGTAAAAATCGACACAGATACGCCGACTCATGCAAACAATCATGGCCTTGCCGTCCATGGCTTCCAAGCGGCGCTCGAAGTGCTGGACGAGGTCTTTGGCAATCAGCTTAACTCGTTTGGGGTCACCCACGATGGCCTCCAGCGCGGCCCACTTCGCCTTGAGCTTTTCCCGATTGGTTTCCTCCTCGGCCTCCGTAATCACATCGAATTCCTCATCCAGCCGGGGCAGGGCTGCGGCATTCAGTCCGAGTTTGGCAATGCGGCTCTCGTAGTAGATCGGCACCGTGGCATGGTCCACCACCGCTCGCTGGATATCATAGATCGAGATATAGTCGCCGAAGACCGCCCTGGTGTTCGCATCGGTCTTCTCGATCGGCGTCCCGGTAAAACCAATAAATGACGCATTGGGCAGGGCATCCCGCATGTGCCGGGCCACGCCATCAATCAGCCCGTATTGTGAGCGGTGCGCTTCATCGGCGATGACCACAATGTTCGCCCGATCGGAGAGGGCAGGAAGCTTTGCGTCTCTTTCCGGCAAAAACTTCTGGATGGTGGTAAACACCACTCCACCGCTCGCTACTTTGAGCAGGTCGCGCAGTTGCTCACGATTTTCCGCCTGCACCGGGGTTTGACCCAATATCTCGTGGCAGCGCTGGAACTGACCGAACAATTGATCATCGAGATCGTTGCGGTCCGTCAGCAGGACAAGGGTGGGGTTCTGCATCGCGGCATGCCGCACAGTCTGCCCTGCGTAAAACAGCATGGAGAGACTCTTGCCGCTCCCTTGGGTATGCCACACCACACCTGCCCGGTGGTCGCCCGATTTACCGCTGTGCATACGCCCAGCCCAATAGGTGCCCGGTGCCTCTTCAGGTTGCCAAGTGTGCGCGGCCATACCGCTGGCCCTTACCGTTTCCGCTACCGCAGCATTTACTGCATGGAACTGATGATACCCTGCGATGAGTTTGTGCAGGTCACCACGGTCAGGGTCCTCCTCAAACACGATGAAATGCTGGAGCAGGTCGAGGAACTGGTTCCGCTCAAAAACACCGCGCAACATGACCTCCAATTCAAGCGAGGTCTTGGGGGCATCCGTCTCCCCCTCGATCGTCCGCCAAACTTTGAACCATTCAGGGCTGGCCGTGATTGAGCCGATCCGTGCCTGTAAGCCGTCGGATATGATCAACACCTCATTGAATTGGAGCAGGGTGGGAATCTCGGCTTTGTAGGTCTGGAGTTGCTCATAGGCATTCCAGATCGTCGCGTCTTCGTCGGCCGCATTCTTTAGCTCGATCACCGCCAAGGGCAGGCCATTGATGAAAACCACGATATCAGGCCGACGATTATGACCCGCCTCGATCACCGTGAATTGGTTGACCGCCAACCAGTCATTTTGGGTGGGGTCAGAAAAATGCACCAGCCTTACCCGGTCCCCTGCTACAGTCCCATCGGGCCGCTTATACTCCACCTCCACTCCGTCGCGTAACAACCGGTGAAACCGACGATTGATCCGTTCAAGTGCCGGCACCTCCGGGTGCAGCACCTTGTGGAGCGCCTCTTCTCTAGCCTCATCAGGGATGGCCGGGTTCAGCCGCCGGATGGCCTCGCGTAACCGTCCCACCAGCACCACATCTCCAAACGAATCCCGCTCCGCCATCGGTTCACCTGGTGCCATGTGCGGCCCATGGCCGACCGCATAGCCCAGACCCTCGAACCATTCAAGGGCGGCGGATTCGACGGTGGATTCGTTGAGGGTCATGGTGGGTTGGAAACGAAATACTTTACTTTTAATAAATGTGAGTCGATACGTATGCGATCTCATCCACCCACGGTGGAAGGAGTTGGGCCTCCGCTCTGCGGTGGTCTGGAAAATTTAAAGGTCCCACCCCGGTGATAAGAACCCAATGGGTTCTCTCGAAAGAGTAGCCGGGGTGGTCACTTTTTTGCTCCCGGCGCATCAGTAGTAGTCCACTTTGCCCGTCTTGAAGATGTCGTATTCCGATGCCACGGCCGGTAGGATGTGCTGGTAGGAGCGAGCATCCACGCCATTCCACTTTCGGTAGAGTGCCCAGGTGCAGTAGTCGGCAATCTGGAGATCCAGGTTTGATTTCGACTCGTGATGGATCAACCGGTAGCGGGCGGAAGCAGGAAGCTGGCTGGCCAGTGTGGTCTTAATGATTTTTTCGATCGTTCCCCGCTTTCGGCGGATGGGTATCGCATCCGTGAACACCAGCACCTCCTTGAACAGGCTGAGGTCATGCTGGCCGAGGATAAACTTCAGTAGATAGCCGATCATCCGCGGGTAAAACGCCTCCTCCTTCTGCAACGCCGGCCCGGTCTTCTTCTTTTCCACCACCAAGGCATCGATGCGCACCGCGGTCAGGTTGCGCTTGATGACATCGAACACCCGGTTGCGCACCGGTTGGGCGTTTTCCGAGGCGTGAAAATATTCCAACTCGGTGCCGAGTTCGGCCAAATCGTATTTCAGCTCCGTCAGGTCCTTGTAGGCGTTGAACGGTCGCTCCTTGGTCAGGGCACCCAGCAGGAAGTAGCGGGTGCCCGTATTGGAAAAATCGAGGTTTCCAGCCTCATCGAGGAAAATGTAAAGAAACCTGTCAGCCATGGCCTAGGTAAAGTGAGGCATTCCCGTTACGCTCAACTCCACGCTCCACGGCCGATTCACCCCTGCCTGCGCCGCTTTGGACGCGGCAGACAGGGGGCGCGAGCGGCGGCCCGCAGGCGGAAGAGTGAAGGGTGAAAAGTGAAGTAGGAAACGGGCTCCGGAATTTCACTCTTCCGCTTTCACTCTTCACCATTCTCATGGCGTCTTCGACGATGGATTC
>JBDNGL010000244.1:0-7825 GCA_041689285.1 Opitutaceae bacterium | reverse complement strand
GCGCTCATAGCTTCCGTGCCCGTGCAAACGGACACACCCTCCGCACTCTGGGCATTGTTGTGGTGATTGCGGTCGTTGGTTTTTTTCAAGCTGACATGCGTAAATCTGCATCCCGGAAGTTTACCCTACTAGTCAGCCCCCCATCGCCGTCCGCACCGGGGGCTGACTCCGCTCCAGCCTTCTTCGCCTACGGCTCGAAGGCTTCCGCTCCGTCAGCCCCCGGTGCGGAGTGTGCCTCCCATCCCCACTTTCCCAACGGACCCCGTTCTCTTTCTCCCGTCTTTATCTTGATACCCCACTGCCCCGATTCCTCGTGTTTATCCTGCCGCGCAACAGCAATGGGGCGACGTTACCGACGAATCGCCGGGGTCGGACCTCGCCAGCCTGCAAAATCGCATTGCAAATCTGTTGGCGATCAACAAGGTCGTGATCGTCGGCAGTCATGTCCTGGGGGATCCCAAGACCTGGCCGGCCTACTTTGAGAAAATGGATGCCCTGCTGGCGTGGCTGCAGGAGAAAAACATTCCGGTGAAGTCCCATGCCGAGTGGAGCGACATCCTCTACCGTTCCGGCAAGCAACTGACCGGAAATATTTTTCCAGCAATGGATAGGGATCTGGACGGGGATGGAAAACCTGATGGCTACGAGTTGGTAAACGCCGCGCCGTCTGCGACTCCCTCCGATGCGTCACTTCCAGAGAAACAGATGCTGACGGCCAACAAGCCGGGAGTCATGTTCCGGGTTCAAGCCTTGGGCGGACTTCCCGACGGTGAGGCCGAACTCTCGTGCTGGCTCTCCGGCCCTTTGGACACGACCGTCAACGTCATGGTGCATGGCGTTGGTCCTGTCTCGTTCAAACTCAAAGAAGGCTGGAATCAGTACACCGCGCCGATCACGGTCCCGGCCAACGTAGCCACCGCCCGCGTGGATTTCAATTGGGCGTCAAAACAAGAGGGAGTCGTTTCCGTCTGCGGGATCGCTCTGAAATGAACAGCTCCTTAACTGATACGTTGTTGCACGGTGCCGACTACAACCCTGGCCATTGGTTGGCTTGGACTACTCCGAGTCGCGATTCCTCCGGCTCGATGCCACTGGGCAACGGCGACATCGGCCTGAACGTCTGGGTCGAGGAAGACGGGGACTTGCTGTTCTATCTCAGCAAGACCGACGCGTGGGACGAGAACGCCCGCTTGCTGAAACTCGGGCGCATCCGCGTTTCTCTTTCGCCCAACCCGTTTGTTGTCGGCGACGGCTTCCGTCAGGAAATTGACCTCGCCACGGGCTGCATCCGCATCCAGATGACGCCATGCGTCGCCGAAGACGCGACGCCCCCGGCGCGGTGTGGCACCCAGGCAAGCGGCGAGGGCGCCGCTTCCACGGTTGTAGACGCGACGCCCCCGGCGCGGTGTGGCACCCTGGTAAGCGGCGAGGGCGCTGCTTCTACGGTTGTCGACGCGACGCCCCCGTCGCGTTGTGATGCAGCTTCCACGCCAATGACGTTCCTGATCTGGGCCGACGCCAACCGACCGGTCGTGCGCCTTGAGATCAATACCGACCATCCGGTCGAGGCCAAGGTCACCCTGGAACTGTGGCGCACGGTCGAGCGAAAGCGCGAAGGTGCCGAAGGCCACTGCCCCGCCGGGTTGCGCTCGCCGGATGAGCGCGAAACCGTCTATCCCGACACCGTGCTGCCTTCCGCCAGCGACTCCGTGCTTTGGTGTCATCGCAACCGTACCTCCTGTTGGACCGCGACGCTGGAAATGCAGCACATGGCCGGGTGGGTGAACGAAGGGCACGACCCGCTGCTGAACCGAACCTTTGGCGCTCTGCTACGCGGCGAGGGATTCGTGAAAGATGGCGAGTGTGCGTTACGCACCGCAGCGCCGTGTCATCGGATTGTGATGAGCTTGCATCCTTTGACCTCGCAGGCACCGACACTCGACGAGTGGGTGCGGGAGGTCACCGAGCAGGCACAGCGCAGCGATGCCGTGCCGCTCGAAGCGGCTTTTGCCGAGCATACCGCCTGGTGGCGGGCTTTCTGGCAGCGGAGTTGGATCCATGTTTCCGGCACGCCGGAGGCCGAGGTGGTTTCGCGCGGCTACGAACTCCAGCGGTTCATCAATGCATGCGCCGGCCGCGGTGCCCTCCCGATCAAGTTCAACGGCTCCATCTTCACCGTGGACGCCCGCGAGAAAGAACACTACGACGCCGACTACCGGCGTTGGGGAGGCGGCTATTGGTTTCAGAATACGCGGCTGACCTACTGGCCCATGATCATGAGCGGCGACTTCGACCTCATGGAGCCGTGGTTTAGGATGTATCTGGATGCGTTGCCGTTCGCCATGGCACGCGCCAAGGTCTGCTTTGGTATCGATGATGCCGCCATGTTCCCGGAGACCATGACCTTCTGGGGTACATTCCTGAATGCCAACTACGGATACACCCCGGCAGCGAACCGGACGGAAGATAGGACCGTCCCCCAGGGTCCGTCAGAAATGGGAAATCGTGCGGGATTGCCCCCGGGGCTGAGCGAAAACACCTATATTCGCCGTTACTGGCAGGGGATGCTGGAGTTGATCGCGGTGGTTTTGGATGTCTATGCGGTGTCGGGCGACGAATCGCTGCTGCGGGAAAAACTATTGGTGCTGGCTCCGCCGTTTCTACGGTTCTACCGCGGCTACTATTCCCGGCGGGACGATGAAGGCAATATTCTTTTCAAGCCGTCGCAGGCGCTCGAAACTTGGCATGATGCGGTCAACCCCGCTCCCGACATCGCCGGACTGCAATGGGTGCTTGACGGTCTGCTGGCGTTGCCAGACGCCGCTGTATCAGAGGCCCTGCGCGCGGAGTGGACGGAATTTCGTCGCATCCTCCCTCCCTTGCCGACCCGATCCTATTTCTGGCAGAAACGCAAAGAAGTCATTCCGGCCCTGCAATATGATGACTGTAAGAACTGCGAAAACGTCGCGCTTTACACGGTTTTTCCTTATCGTCTTTTCGGGGTTGGCAAGCCCGAACTTGAGGTCGGACGCGCCACGTGGGCAGAGCGGCCGGTCAAGCAGACCGGCGGCTGGTCTCAGGATGCCATCCAGGCGGCGTTGCTGGGCCTGACTGAGGAGGTCAAGGCCGATGTGGTAAAGAACTTTTCGACATCTCACGCTGGCAGCCGATTCCCGGCGTTCTGGGGTCCGAATTTCGATTGGATACCGGATCAGGACCACGGCAGTGTTGCCAGCATTGCGCTGCAGAGAATGCTCCTGCAGTTTGATGGCGGCAAACTTCTTCTCCTGCCTGCTTGGCCCAAGGAGTGGAACGTGGACTTCCGGCTCCATGCCCCGGGCCGAACGGTCGTCGAGGGGCGGGTTCGAGACGGCAAATTTGAGTATCTCTCTGTAGAGCCAGAAACCCGTCGGGGCGATACGGTCGTTTCCGACACCCAAGAATGAATTCGCTGAGCAAAACCTTAGCCGATACATTGTTGCACGGTGCCGATTACTTAGACGCGACGCCCCCGGCGCGTGGCGGCTATGTAGGTTCTACTGACGACTGGCAGTCGCTTCCTCATTACTTCGATCCGCAGGAGACGATCGGACATGTCGCCGGGGGTAACCTCCCGCACTGGCGGCAGGATGGCGCGACCTATTTCGTCACGTTCCGGACGATCGACTCGATGCCGAGAGAGCGGGTTGAACAGTGGAAGCGCGAACGGGATGAGTGGCTTCAGACGCATCCCGAGCCTCGTGATGAAGCCATGCGTCAGGAGTATCGCCGATTGTTTACGGAACGCTGGCAGGACTGGCTCGACGAATCGCACGGGGCCTGCCTTCCCGGCAGAACCGAGGTTGCCGCCGAAATCGAGCGGTGTTTGCGCCATGACGATGGAACCGCTTACCGATTGGGTGATTTCGTTATCATGCCCAACCACGTCCATGCTCTGGTGACTCCGCTCGGCGAACACACTCTTTCCAAGATCCTTCAGACTTGGAAGTCGGTGACGGCACACGCCATCAATGCGATGACAGGCGGGATGGGGTCGGTATGGCAGAAGGAGAGCTTCGACCATATCGTCCGAAACGCAGACGAGTTTGCCCGGATTCGGAAATACATCCAAGAAAACCCCAGACGCAAGCGATGCGATGCTGTAGTCGCAACGCCCCCGTCGCGTTGTGACGCCGGGCTGAGCGGCGAGGGCGCCGCTTCTACGGTCGTAGACGCGACGCCCCCGTCGCGTTGTGACGCCGGGCTGAGCGGCGAGGGCGCCGCTGCTACGGTCGTAGTCGCGACGCCCCCGTCGCGTTGTGACGCCGGGCTGAGCGGCGAGGGCGCCGCTTCTACGGTCGTAGACGCGACGCCGCCGTCGCGTTGTGACACCGGGCTGAGCGGCGAGGGCGCCGCTGCTACGGTTGTGACGCCGGGCTTAGCGGTTAGGGCGCCGCTTTTACGGTCGTAGACGCGATACGAAATGAATTACCACAAATACAAACACTGTGAAAATTCGGGATAATCTGCGAAGCGGTTGCCAGAACGGCGAGGAATTGCTGACGGCTGGCAGGCTTGAGACAAAGAACATCTCGTTTTGCCTGTTTCTGAAAACCGCAGTTCTCGGCTTGGCGGCGACCGGACTGCCTTACCAGCTTTGGGCCGCTCCGGTGGAGCGCCGCCCGGACATCCTCGTCGTCACCAGCGACAACGAAATGCCGGTCTTGCGCGGCGAGCTGGACATCTACGATTCCGACACCCGGATGCCGATGGCCATCCGCGGATCGGCCGGGATGCACGACGGCCGGGTGGTGGACGATTTCGTAAGCCTCTGCGACCTTGCCCCGACGTTCCTCGAAGTGGCCGGGTTGCCCGTGCCGGCTGAGATGACCGTCCAGAGTCTACTCCAGTCGGCGAAGCGCGATTCCGGCGTAGTAGGGATGGAGGGACACGCCGGGATGTTCTATCCCAAACGGGGATTGGACACCCGAGACGTCCTTCACATCCGCAATGACCGGACGGAGGATTCTCCGAAGGGCGCTGATGCCGGGCCGGCCCTGCTGGATAGGATGCGTCACCAGGACAAATTCTACGACCTGTTTGCCGCGAACCGACCGGTGGAGAAGTTGTATGAACACCGCACCGATTCGGACCAATTGCACAACGTCGGGGCCGATCCCAATTACGCCGACATGAAGGCGCGCCTTGCCAGTGAACTGGACGGATACTTGAAACGCACTGGCGACCCGCGCGCCACTGGCCGGGAAGAGATGTTCGACAACCAGCCAAAATTCGGCGAGCGCAAACCAGCAGGAGTGTGTTGATGGTCCGCAAAGAATTTACCAATCAAAGCAAAAACCAAAAAAATATGAAAATCAAAGATAACCTGCGAATCGGCTGCCAACGCGCCGCGACGGCGTTCGGCACCGCGACGGAATTCGGCGGCACGGAATCGCTGACCGAAGAGTTGCGGCATTCGCGCGAAAAACTCCTGCAAAAGGCGGAGAAGGCCTGCGAGGGATTTATCCACTACAGCGGCGGCGCACCGGTCCAGGTTGGCCGCCGGAATATCGACTGGCTCGGTGGGCACATCAATCATCAGGAATGGCACCACCAGCTTAACCGCTTCTTCGATCTCACTGCTCTGGCGGCAGCTTTCAAGGAAACGGAAGAGGAACGCTTCGCCGAGGCGGCACGCGACTACATTGGCGACTGGATCCAGGCACATCCCGTGGTTGAAAACTGGAAGCCGCATCTGCGGGACAGCTCACTAAACATGGGCATCCGCCTGGGTTATGGGATGCAGGGGTGGATGGGCACCTTGCCTACATTTCTTGAGAGCCGCGCCTTTGATGACTCCTTCCTGACAAAGCTGGTCGAGTCAGCGCAATGCCAGCTCAACTGGCTGGCCGCCAATCTGCCGCCGCACGCCAACCCGCGAGTCAGCGGCGCGATGTGCCTGCTTGAATCAAGTCTGCGCCTGGAATTTCTGCCGGAGGCCGGCCAATGGAAAAAGTTTGCGGTCGTCGTCATTAACGACGCCTTCCGCCGCAACGTCCTCGCAGACGGTGCCACTCTGGAGCGCGATGCCCATTACCACAACTGGATGAAGAATCTCTACGGTAAGTGCTACTTTGCTGGCCAGGGCGACCCGACACTCGGCATCGAAATCGCACTGCAAGCGTTGGCGAAAATCCACGACTTCGCTGTCGCTGGCCGCCGCCCGAACGGCGCCGAAAATGGACTTCATGACGGGAACGGCAACTGGGAGGGTTCGCATGGCGACTTGATGTTGCGCGAACGACAGGAGTTCCGTCACCGGGCCGGCCTGCCGGACACCCAGCCGCCGCTCTCACAATTCTTCCCGAGGGCAGGTCAGGTTTCCATGCGCACCGGGTGGGGCGAGGATGCCGCCTGGATGAGCTTCGACGCCTCGACCTGGGGCGGTGCCCACAACCATCTCTCGCACAACGCCATTCAGCTTCATGCCCACGGCCGGACACTGCTCATGGATCCGGGTGCAATCAATTATGACATGGGCGATCCGGCGATGTTCTACGGCAAGAGCACGCGCGCCCACAACACCGTCAGTATAAACGGCTGGAACCAGTTCAGCGCCAATCCGGACTGGACCAAGTTTTGGAGCACGCCCGGCTGCGATGCCGTAGCCTCCAGCTACAGCGGAGGCTATTGGCCGGGGCGCTTCGGATGGTGGTTTGACGAGGCGCTCGGGCAAGGCTTCGCCGCCATCCATCAGCGGACGCTGGTCTGGATCAAGGACCGTGCGGCCATCGTTATCGACAATCTCTGCCGCTGGGATGAGGAGAAGCGCGGTGACCATGCCGCACCCTCGTTGGAATTGAACTGGACCCTGGCGCCCGCACCGGTGCATTTGGATCCGGAAAACCATCGTGCCTGGACCAGCCACCCCGAGTCGAATCTGCTGTTGCTTTTCCCGCGCATGCCGGATGACACGAAAATGTCCGTGCATGTTGGCGAAAAGGAACCCATGCGAGGCTGGGCTGGCACGCCGGATCGTTCACTGGGCAACCATCCCGCTGTTCCACTGCTGACCTTGGAATGCAATCCGTGGAAAGATATGGCGGGAAGCTACGTGAGCATCCTCGTCCCTTTTGCCGGCACGGTCCGACCCGAGGTGACGGCGGTGGTGACACCCCCTGCCCATGCCAGCGACGCGTGGTGCCTGGAACTGTCCTGGGGCGACGGCAGTCGCGACACGCTCCACTGGTCGGAGATTACCGCCGCCCACGACGGCACGACCAAGATGCTGGGCACCCTCAACGACTTCGATACCGATGCCTCGATCCTCTGGTTGCGCCGCGATGTCACCGGTGCCCCGACGGATGGTGCCGCGCTTGATGGCACCCGCTTCCGCTGGAGCAACGGCAATACCGTGCCCATTGCCGTCGCCCTGAACGAAGAAGTCTAAACGTGCTCTTTCGTGAATGCTTAAATCTAGAAAGTTCAAACGGAATGCCTGAGGACCAATTGCCGAACAACATGGAAGAGGACACAAACGTATGACAAATCATGCTGCATCTTTCGAGCAATCGGCCATTCCGTCTTGCTTCTGGATCTCTCGGAAATCAAGGTCCAAGTTCTTGCTTCCTGCTTTTTCCAGCTGTTTACTGATTTGCCGCACATCTTTGCGGTTTGCGGCCTCCACGCAGTAGCGACTCACCCTGCTGGGATCGCCCATCTGCAATCTCCGGGCAATCCAAAGATTCGTGACAACAGTCCGGCTCTTGACAAACGCCGCCAGCGCGATTTGCACAGAACTCCCCTTCCGTCGACCGCCGAGATCGTCAAGGCCCAGGCACTCCAT
>JBDNGL010000243.1:0-2810 GCA_041689285.1 Opitutaceae bacterium | reverse complement strand
GGGCGACACCACCAATCAAGCGGTGGACTTCCCCTCTCACCAGATCGCGGTGACAAATAACGGCCCCGACTGCGCCCGAGCCAATCGTCAGATTGGCAAAATAAGGTTTGATGCCGTTCCGGTCCAAAGGCTGATCCAACAGGGTCCGTAAGGTTTGCTCGAGCAAAGGACGGCTGTTCTCCCCCGCAACGACCAAGGCACAACGGATCTGGCCTGACTCAATCAGCCCCGCCGCAATTGTCAGCGAGTTCAGTAATCCGAGACAGGCGTTGGATACGTCAAAAATCTGGGCAGTCGCGGGCAGTCCAATTTTGCGATGCGCAAAAGAGGCTGTGGCCGGCTCCAACATGTCGCGGCTCACCGCGCAGTGAATGAAAAGTTCGACCTGCTCGGTCTTCAGTCCCGATTTCGCCAACGCGGCGCAGCCCGCTGCTGCACTCGCGTCCGATGGTCGTGTGCCCGTCGGCCAGATTCGGCGTTCCCTGATCCCAGTCATCAACTCCAACCGGCCTTCCGGCAGTTTAAGCCGATCGTAAAGGGGCTGCAGCCGCCTTTCGATATCAACGGAGCTCAGCACTTCGTCGGGCATTACTACCGCGAGTGACTCGATGCATGTGTGCTCGAAGCGCATATGGATTAGTGCTCCGGCCGCATGGCCAAGCGCACGATTTCCTTGTCGTAAAAATTGCTGCCCAGACCGGCGTCCACCACGAGTGTTGTGCCGTTAAGTCCACTGCTCTTTTCGCTGAGCAAAAATAACGCCGCCTGCGCGACTTCGGCTGTGGAAAGGTTGCGTTTCCGGAAGGTAAGCTTTTCTGTGTAGAGGTAACTTTCGAGGTAGCCGGGAATTCCGGCTGAGGCACTGGTCTTGAGCGGCCCTGCTCCGACCACGTTGAACCGCACTTCACTGTCGGCGCTGAATGATTTTGCGAGAAAGCGACTCGTGGACTCCAGCGCCGCCTTGATCGGTCCCATATAGCCATAGTTGTCCGGGGTTACCGTCAGCGAGGATATGCCAATTGTGACCACCGAGGCGTTCTTCACCAATTGTGGTTTGAAGGCCCGGGCGACCTCCACGAGCGAAAACGAAGATACTGCCGTCGCCTGCAGATAGTCACGTCGCGTGGTCTCGTGAAAAGGTTTAAAGCCCTCACTATAGTTCGCGAACGCGATGGAATGGACAAGGCCATGGAGCGGTCCATGGCCCGCTGCGGTGATTTCCGCTGCCAGTTTTTCGGCGGCACCTTCATGCTCCACATCGCAACCGAATACTGGTTTACCGATAAGCTGAGCTGCCATGGACTGCTTACGTGAATCTGAGCGCACACTATAAATTATCTTTGCGCCCTGCTCTTCCAGTAACTGCGCGATAAACCAAGCCACACTCTTGCGGTTGGCCACGCCCAGCACTACAAATGTTTTGTCGGCAAGCTGAAGGAAATCAGGCATGGTATTTAAAGTCCGCGATTGCCGATCACGCAGTAGCGACGCCGCCCTCAGGCACCTTCCATGCCACCGAGAATTCCACGGTCATCACGCGCGTGCCGTCAGCTTTTTTGATATTGCCGCTCATCATGGTGAAGCCGCCCATGGCTTCTTTCTTATGCACCTCAATAAAAGTGGTCTCACCGGGATAGACCGGATTGCGGAAGCGCACATCGCTGATCTTGGCCAGAAGCGGCACGCCCTCCCCTAGCTTGGCACCTGAGGCCAGAGCCTGCTTGGCCAGATAAACCGCCCCAGCCTGAAATACCGATTCAGAAAGCAGGACCCCCGGTGTGATTGGCGCATTGGGATAGTGACCGCGGTAGAAATCCTCATCGGCACGCCACGTCCGTTGCGCCACCAGTCCTTCGGCGCTTTCGCTCACAATACTGTCCACGAACAAAAAAGGTGGTCGGTGGGGAATAAAGTCGGTGACAAGGCTCATCTGCTTAGAGGTTTAAAAACAGTTTACTGGGATATTCACGATTCAATTGAACCCTAGGTTTAGGCTGCGGTCGTGGCCGAATGGGCCACACTAGCCGCCGTCTTGCTGGCTTCGTAGAGGGCCTTGTCGATTTTATTCGCAGTGATAACGCCGTAGTTGATGGTGCCCAGCCAGCCAGACATGATAATACCCACACTGCCGGCATGATACAGCCCCGGTAACTTATCTGATAGGTCCATCGAGACCTTAAGTCCCTCGAACTTGGTGCCAAAGGACGTGCCCTGCAAATGGGTCGTGTAACGCTCAATCGTGCGCGGCGTCGCGGCTTCCATCCAGTCGATTTTACCGCGCACATCGGGGATGAATTTTTCCAAGGCGACGAGTGATTCCTCAATCAAGCGCTGTTTATGGATCGCATAGTCTGCGTCTGAAAGATTCTTCCAGTCTGGATAACGGCCATTGAGTGACGCCACTACCGTGGAACGCTCTGAGCCCGGGCGGGTGTCGGGGTAATACATTGAAAATGTTCGGCTAGTAGTGTGGAAATCCACCAACTCATCACTGCTGTAGCTCGGTGCTGCCGAGGTGAAGACGAGGTCACCGATATGCGGGATACTCTCGCCCTTACGGATCCCCAAATAAACTTGGCACGAACTAGTGTTGATGCGGACAGCCTCGGCCTCGGCTAAGTAGTCGGTCGGTAAGTTGTCCGCGCCAGCCAGCCGGAAGATCGTATTTTTTATATTCGCATTGGAGAGAATCGCCTTGGCCCGGATGATGCGTCCGTTGTTCGCCACGATCCCACAGGCGACTTTCCGGCCGTGGCGTTCTTCGATTAAGATATTTGAGACCAATACTTTTTTCCTGATCTCCACTCCGT
>JBDNGL010000242.1:0-14776 GCA_041689285.1 Opitutaceae bacterium | reverse complement strand
CTCTACGATTACGCGCACTGCCTCAGCGATTACCTAGAGGGCGTCACCCACAGCCTGTGCTCGCTCGAATTCATTCCACACCGGCCGCTCTACAACTGGATTCTGGAGAGCCTCGATCTGCCCCGGGCGCTGCCGCGCCAATACGAATTCGCCAAGCTCCTCCCCACCTACACCCTGCTGAGCAAGCGCAACATCCTCCGGCTGGTGCAGGAGGGTCTCGTCGCCGGCTGGGACGACCCGCGCCTGCCGACGCTGGCCGGCCTGCGTCGACGCGGTGTGCCGGCCAGCGCCCTCCGGTGTTTTGCCATCGAGACCGGCATCACCACCTACAACGGCGTCACCGACATCGCGCTCTTCGAACACGTCCTGCGCGCTGAGCTAAATACCACCGCCCAACGCCGCCTCGGCGTGCTCAGGCCCATCAAGCTTGTCCTCACCAACATCCCGGTCGGTGAGAGCATCGCTTGCACCGCCACCAACAATCCGCAGGACGAAAATTCCACGACCCGCCCCCTCACCCTCACCCGCGAGGTGTTCATCGAGTCTGACGATTTCGCCGAGGTGCCGCCACCGAAGTTTTTCCGCCTGAAACCCGGCAGCGAAGTGCGACTCAAATATGCCTGCATCATCAAGTGCGACGAGATATTGAAGGACGCCGCCGGCACCCTCACCGAAATCCGCTGCACCGCCCTGCTCGACACGCGCTCGGGCCAGCCCAATGCCGACAAGAAGGTCAAGGGCACCATCCACTGGGTCAGCGCCACGCACTGCATCGACGCCGAGGTCCGCCTCTACGACCGCCTCTTCACCGTGCCGGAACCCGGCGCTGAGGAAGATTTCATGAAAGTGCTCAACCCGCAGTCGCTCGAAGTTGTCACCGCCAAGCTCGAACCTTCGCTCGCCACCGCGACCCCCGCCGACCGCTTCCAGTTCGAACGCCTTGGCTATTTCGCTTTGGACAAGGATTCGGCGCCCGGCTCGCAGCTGACCTTCAACCGCACGATCGCGCTCAGGGACACTTGGGCGAAGTGAATCAAAGTCCCACCGCCGCCTGCAAGAGGTGGATGGTGGTCAGACGCCAGCCAAAAATCTGCCCAGTCGTGCCAGCACGCGCTCTGGGCCCAACACACGGAAGATACTTGTGATACTCGGGCCGACGTTGGTCCCGGTAACGGCGAGCCGCCCGACAGCCTGATAATCGCCGAAGCCAAGGCCCTTGCTTTCGGCCAAAGACTTGATGCCCGCCTCCAGTGCGCTGTCAGTCGTGAAATCCATGGCAGGCAAAGCGGCAAGCAACTCCGCGAGCCGCGCCTTCGGGTCGCCTTTCCCCATTACCTTAGTTTTTATCTTGTCATCGATCGGATAATCCTCGGTGAAAAAATAGCCTGAATAGGCGGCAAGTTCATCCACTGATTTGATCTTAGGCTGAGCCAGCAGCATGACCTCGTGGAAATAGGCCTCGTCCGCCATGACTGCCGCGCCGTTCGGCTGCTGGGCGAAGAACGCCTGCGCGAGCGCGCTGAACCTCTCCGCCGGCAACTCCAGCAGGTAGGTCATGTTCATGTGCGCGAGTTTCTTCGGATCAAACCGGGCGTTACTCTGGTTCACGCCGGGCAGGTCGAACAGCTTGATGATATCGGTCATCAGCATCTTCTCGCGGTCGTCACCGGGATTCCAGCCAAGGAGCGCGATGTAATTCACCAGCGCCTCGGGCAGGAAGCAGCGCTGCTTGTATTCCTCGATAAGCGCGCCCTGGTCGCGTTTCGACATCTTGCCCGGTCCCATTTCCGGAGACTTCAGGATGAGCGGGATGTGCGCAAATTGCGGGACGGGACCACCGAACGCCTTGAACAGCTCCACATGCTTGCTCGTGTTGGAAAGATGATCCTCACCGCGGATGACGTGGGTGATCTGCATCGCAATGTCGTCCACGACATTCACGAAATGAAACACGGGATTGCCGTCTGAGCGCACGATCACGAAATCCTCATTCTCGATCCGCTCTACGCGCCCACGAATCCGGTCCTCGATCATGGTCGGCGCCACTTTTACCTTGGTGACGGTTTTCTTGCGATGCTCGTCAAACACCTCGTGGCGCTCACCCAGCAGTTTGAACCAGATCGCACCATATTTTTCATAAGTGCTACCGGCCGCATGCAGTTTCTCCAAATGCTCGCGGTAGATGTGCGCCCGCTCGCTCTGGCGGTAGGGGCCGAAATCCCCACCGACCTGCGGACCTTCGTCCCAATTCAACCCCAGCCAATTCAGAGAATCATAGATGACGTTCAGAAACTGCTCGCGGTTGCGCTCCTTGTCGGTGTCCTCGATCCGCAGGATGAACGTGCCGCCAGTGTGCCTGGCGTAGAGCCAGTTGAATAAGGCGGTGCGGGCACTGCCGATATGGAAGAATCCGGTGGGACTGGGAGCGAAGCGGACGCGAACTTGGGACATAATACCTTGAAAAGATTGTGGCTTGTGAACGGAAGAAACGCCGAGCAAGAACCATCCGGTGAGCACTGTCAAAGCCCCTCCCCTGAACCCCACCGCGTTGGCCGCTGCATTGGCGGCTGCTGGAGCCGCGGCCGGTTTTCGACTCGAGCCCTATGGCGAAGTCGAGGGCTACCCTTTGATCGCGCTCACCAAACGAACCGCCGGCCGGTGGCCCCGCATCTATCTTTCGGCCGGGATGCACGGTGATGAACCCGCCCCGCCAATGGCCCTATTGGCTATGTTGCGCGCCGGGGTCTTCGATACCCGCGCCACTTGGTTTATTTGTCCGCTACTCAATCCAAGCGGCCTGGCCCGTGGGACCCGCGAGAATCACGAGGGTCGGGATTTGAACCGCGATTACAAAGATCAGCACAGTGCCGAGACCCGGGCCCACATCGCTTGGCTCCAGCGGCAACCGCATTTCGACCTCGCGCTCTGTTTGCACGAAGACTGGGAATCTCAGGGGTTTTATCTCTACGAACTGAACCCCAACGATCGCCCGACCCTAGCCCCGGCCCTAGTGGCGGCGGCGGCCACTGAATGCACCATCGAGAGCGCCTCCGTCATTGATGGGCGTGAAGCCGTCGAACCCGGCATCATCCGCCCGATCCATGATCCGCGGTTGCGCGACAACTGGCCGGAGGCGATTTATCTGAGGAATTATCACACCACCCTCAACTACACCTTGGAATCGCCCACCAGACTGCCGCTGGAAAAACGCATCCGGGTGCTGCACGGCACGGTCGCAGCAGCGCTTAAATTGATAACCCGCGCTTGAGGCAGAACTCCTGCATATCGTCCGCTAACGGCGCCCGAAACACCTCCGGCACGGCCACTGCACGCAAATCGATTTCCGCACAGTGCAGGGCTTGTCGTGGGAGTAGCAGTTTTTCCGCCATGGCTTCAGTCCAGCCGCGGTCGATGAAATCGAGGTAGAGTCGGTCATCCGGTCCGTAAATTTTATCACCCACCAACGGATAACCCAGCCAGTGTGCATGCACCCGGATCTGATGTTTACGGCCGGTCTCGGTCACCACCCGGGCAAGGGTGAATCCGTCCGCGGTCGCCATGGGGGTAAAGTGAGTGACCGATGGTTTCCCATCTGCCACAACGGCGGATTTTATGAAAACCGGGCTCGCGACATCATGGCCCAGCGGCTGATTCACCACGATGGCCGCAGGCAGTTCGCCAGTGAGAATGGCCGTGTAAACCTTGCCCGCCCGCCGGTCCATCATCGCCGTCTGCAAGCGGCTGGCCATTTTTGCATCCTTGGCCAGGACCACCACCCCGCTGGTTTCCCGGTCGAGCCGGAAGACCAGATGCATCGTCGGCAGAGCGGTGTATTCGCGCGCTGCGCCCACTAGGCTCGACCACGGGCCGGCCTTCGAAGGATGGCAGACCACATCGCCCGGCTTGTTGATGACAAGCAACCGCTCGTCTTCATGCACGATCCACGACTTGATTTCCGGTGCCGTGATGATCCGCACCGTATCGGTCCGCTGCGGCCGAGGCGGCCAGGCACAAGCGCGGCGGGGATTGAACTCTGGTCTTCCCGCGGGTGCGTTCACCGACGCACCTGCTTCAGGCGAAAGCGGACCAATACCTTGGCCGCCAGCCAGGCTGCGAAGGGCTTCGGGAGCTTCGAGACCAACGCCGTGCTGATTTTATTTTTCCAACCTGGCACCACCTGATTCCGGCCGCGAGCTAACGCACGCAGTGAGATCAGCACCACGTCGTCGCTGGTCATCCCAAACGCATCCGGCACGCTGCCTTGCTGCAAACCGGCCCGACGGAAAAAATCTGTAGCCGTCGGCCCCGGGCAGACCACCAAGGTCCGCACGCCCGTGCCACGCAGCTCTTCATTTAGGGCCAGACTCCAGTGCTGAACGAAAGACTTGGATGCCCCATAGGCGGCCATGTAGGCCGTGGGTTGGAAGGCCGCGGTCGAGGCGATGGTGATCACCGCACCGCCGCGCTCTTTGAGCATCGGGAGCAACCGGCCCGTCAGGTCGAGCACCGCGCGCACGTTAACATCAACCAGCTCCAGCTGATGCGACAGATTAGGCTCAGGAAAATACCCATAAGAACCGAATCCACTGTTGTTTATCAGCAAGATCGCGCCGGCCTTCGGATCGGCTTTCAACCATTCGAATACCACTAGATTCGCCGCGGCGATCTCCGCAGGCTTAGCCAGATCACAAGGGATGTGGCGCAGATTCAGCTGAGCTAAATTTAGCTCCGGTTCGCGTCTTGAGAGGTTGCAAAAACGCAGGGATGGGTCCAAGTTTGCCAGTAGCCCAATGAAAGATTTTCCAATTCCGGAAGATCCCCCTGTCACAACGACAGAGGTGAATTTAGACAGTCCTGCGCTTAGCGCGGTGGTGGTAGCGGGCATGGAAAACTTTCGTCAGTAACCCAAAACCATAGGTATGTATCATGAACAGCCAAAATAAACACGAAGTAATCGTCTCCGGCATTCACCTCGACCTCACGCCTTCCCTCAAAACCTACGTGCAGGAAAAAGCCGAACGATTATTTCGCCACGAAGATCACATCATCCGACTCCGTGTGGACCTGGAGTGTGATCCCAAGGAAACCGTGACCAGCCGCTTCAAGGCTAAGGGCCACATCAGCATCAATGGCCCCGACCTGAATGCCTCGGTCTCTGCCGATGAATGCCATAAGGCCGTCGCCCTGCTTGTGGACAAGCTCGACCGCATGCTCGGAAAGCGCCACCATCTGAAAAAGACCAAGCGCAATCATCCCCGCGCCATTGAGTTTGCCGACGTCGAACTCCCCAAAGCGATCTGACCGCCTGAGTCAATCCGCCTGCAAGTCAGAAAACCCGCCGCACCCGGCGGGTTTTCTTGCTTACGGCGACACCTCCAGTGGAGCATCCGCCCCGTGATTGGCAACGTCACCTGGACCACCCCCGGCCAAAGTTCGGCCGACTCCCTCCCCATCGGCAACGGCGATCTCGCCGCTAACGTGTGGACCGAACCCAACGGCAACATTCTGTTTTACCTCGCAAAGAATGATGCCTGGGATCACCTCGGACGCCTGCTCAAGATCGGTCGACTCCGGCTCTCCCTCAAACCCGGTCTCGCAACCGCCAGTGCGGATTTCACCCAGCAACTCGTGCTGGAGACAGGTGCCATCATCATCAAGGATCGCGTTACCACCGTGCGCCTGTGGGTCGATGCCCATTGGCCCCGCCTGCACATCGAAATTACCAGTGCCGAGCCCATCGAGGCTCGTGCGCAGCTCGAACCATGGCGCACTGAGCCGCGGGTCCTCGGCAAAAAAGAATCTCATGGCGCGAGTGGCCTTGAGGATGCCCCTTTCGACCTAGTCGCCCAGCCTGACATTATCGTGCGCAAGGCACGCACGGGCCTCATCTGGTATCAACGCAACGAATCCTCCATCTGGTCACTCACGCTCGACCAACAGGGTTTGGGTGACTTCAAGGCCCAATCCACCGACCCCCTGCTCCATCGCACCTTTGGTGGCTGCCTGAGTGGAACCGGCTTCAAGAAACGCGGTGAGGCCGCTCTCGTCAGTGCGAAGAAAACCACGTCCGCTGCCCTCACGCTAAACGTCTACACGGCCCAGACCGAAACTGCGGCGCAGTGGATCGAGGCCATTAGCGAGCAGGCGCTGGACTCCTCCCGCCCCACCACGGCCGAAGCCTGGCCGGATCACCTCCAGTGGTGGGGCGATTTCTGGTCGCGAGCCCATCTCCAGATCGAGGCCCGGGGACCTGACTGGGGAAATGCCGCGACGGTTTCCCAACATATCAATTGGCAGCGGTATCTCGTGGCCTGCTGCAGCCGTGGGCTTTTCCCGCTCAAGTTCAACGGTGGCCTCTTCACCGCCGACTGGGGCCTGAAAGACGAAGCGTTCGACGCTGATTATCGCCGCTGGGGTGGCGGCTATTGGTGGCAAAACACCCGCCTACCCTACTGGACGGTGCTCGCCCATGGTGATTACGAACTCCTGCGGCCGTTGTTCCGAATGTATCGCGAGATGCTCCCCCTCGCCGAACATCGCTCAAAGGTTTGGTTTGGCCACGGTGGCGCTTTCTTTCCCGAAACCCAATATTTCTGGGGCACCCACCTTCCTTCCAATTATGGCTGGGATCGCGAAAGCAAGCTGCCGGGTGAGGTGGAGAACCAATACATTCGACGCTACTGGGTCGGAGGGCTGGAGCTCGTCGCCCTGATGCTCGAGACCTACCAGCATACCGGTGACAACGCCCTATTAGAGACTGAACTGCTGCCGGTCGCCCGGGCCGTGCTGAAATTCTACGCACTGCATTACGGTAATGATGCCCGCGGTCGTCTCCGACTCGCCCCAGCCCAATCGCTCGAAACCTGGTGGGAGGCGGAAAACCCCATGCCTGAGATCGCCGGACTGCACTATCTGCTACCCCGCCTCCTAGGTCTCCCCGCGGACCGGGTTAGCGTAGCCGATCTCGGAGCTTGGCGCGCGCTCACAGCCCGGCTGCCCGCGTTACCCATCGGCACCATTGACGGCCGGCCCAAACTTCTGCCGGCCACGAAGCATGAGGACGTGCCCAAGAACTCAGAGAATCCAGAGCTTTACGCTGTTTTTCCCTTCAAGCTCTATGGACTCGGCCTGCCCGATCTCGAAACCGCCCGCTGGGCCTATACCCGCCGTTTGTTTCCCGACACCGGCGGTTGGCGGCAGGACGCGGCGCAGGCCGCCCTGCTCGGTCTCACCGAAACCGCCACTTACTACACCACCAAGAACTTTACCGAGGGCAACCTGACCCCGGCCCGCTTCAAAGGTTTTTGCGGCCCGAATTACGATTGGATGCCGGACTTTGACCATAGCAGCAGCACCCAACTCGCCCTCCAGCACATGCTCGTGCAAGCAGTGGATGGCAAGATTCTGCTCTTCCCCGCGTGGCCGGTTCGCCGTTGGAACGTCAAATTCAAGCTCCACCTACCCCGCCAGACCATCATCGAAGGCGAGCTCAAGGATGAAGAATTGATTGCCTTCACCGTGACCCCTCCCGATCGCCGACGCGATGTCATCATCCTGCTGAACAAGGACAAACCTGTCTGATCCCGCGCTGAGCCAGATTCGGATTAGCGGAGGCCGAGCTTCACCAACGTGACCCTATGCGGCCTCGATAATTCTCGCTTGCACTTCGCCGCATCTCTCTGCTTTTTCGCACCTTCACGCAGGCATAGCTCAACTGGATAGAGCGCCAGACTACGAATCTGGAGGTTTGGGGTTCGACTCCCTATGCCTGCACCATTTTTTGAAGCCCGCTGCCATCAACAAGTAGCGGGCTTTTTCGGTTGTGGGACTGCGGCTCGGATCAAACTGTCGGTCGCCAGTCAACCAGTTCCAATTGCAGGAGTTTACGACCGTTGAAGTGATTCCAGCGCAGTTGCACCGCGAGATCGAGGGGCTCGCCCACCGGCGGCAGTCGGTCCGCCATTTTCCAAGCCACCCCGTGCAGTTGCCGCGCGGCGCCGGCAGCGAAGGCAAATCGAAAATGCTGATCTTTGAATACCTGCGGACGCTGGCTAAAAACCACGCCACGGGCCCCAAAGATCGGCTCAGGGTTACCCTGTCCAAAAGGCTGTAAGCTCTCCAGTTCATCCATGAGCGTCTCATGGATGTCCGCCGCCGGTAGCCAAACGGCTATCGTCAGCTCGGCATCGGCTATGGCTCCGCCTGCATGCGCCCGAACCGCCGTAGCAAATTTTGCCCGGAAGTCTGCTAGGTTGAGTTTCGTCAGAGCCACCCCCACCGCCATGGGATGCCCACCCCAACTGCTCAGGCTGTCGCTGCAATCAGCAAGCACCTCGACTAGGTTCACCCCTGCCACGCTACGGCCGGAGCCTTTGGCCATGTCCCCTTCATTGCCCAACACAACACAGGGTCGGTTGTATTTGCGGGTCACCCGACCCGCCACGATGCCGACGACGCCGGGATGCCACTGCTCGCTAAACAGCACGACGCCTTGGGAATCGGCAAAATGCTCCTCAAGCTGGCGCTCCGCCTCGCTCGTAATCTGACGTTCAATGTCCTGACGTTCGCGATTGAAGAGATCGAGTTGTCGGGCGGTCTCGACGCAAAATTGTTCGTCCTCGCTGAGCAGCAGTTCGACCGAAAGAGCCGCATCGGCCAAACGACCGCTGGCATTGATGCGTGGTCCCAGCCGAAAAGAGATGTCCACCGGCATGATGGGCTGACCACGGCGCACCCCAGCGACTTCCATGAGCGCCCGCACTCCCGGTCGGCGAGCTTCTGCCAACATCCGCAGGCCGTGCTTCGCCATGATCCGGTTCTCACCTTGCAAGGGCACGAGATCAGCGATGATGCCCATCGCCACCAGATCGAGTTGGTTGGCCAGTTTATATTCAAACGCGGTGGGATGATTGTCCGCACGGAGCTGCTTCAAAAGACCATGCATCAGTTTGAAGACGAGCCCCACCGTGCAAAGATTCCGCCAATCCGCATCCGCCCCCGACTCATCCGCAAGGACGTGCGGGTTGATCAACAGACCCCGTGTCATCACCTCCTCCTTGGAGCGATGGTGGTCGATCACAATGACCTCAATCCCCAGCCCAAGCAGATAATCCACCTCCACGATGGAATTGGTCCCGCAGTCCAGCGCGATAAAGAGCTGCGGTCGCCCCGCCTCCAAGGCCCGGTCAATCGCGCTGCGCGATAACCCATAACCATCCTCGGAACGGCGCGGCACCACGAAACGCGGCTGTAAACCGAAGCGGCGCAGGCCACTAACCAGCAGGGCCGTGCTACTAACACCATCCACATCATAGTCACCGAGCACCACCACCTCCTCACGACCGGCAATCGCCTTTCGCAGCCGCGCCGCGGCGGCCTCCAGATTACGCAGCAGAAAGGGGTCGCCGAGACCGGCCAGCAAAGGCTGGAGAAACCTCACCGCCGTCTCGTCACTGAGCTGGTTGCGCAGCAGTAATTCCGCCAAGACCGGACTGACTCCGGCCCGTTGACTGAGCGCGTCGACCTCTCCGGCCGGCGGCGGCAGATAAGTCCAGCGCATCAGTTGAAAGTGACGGGGATCGAATTATTCCGCTGCGCGGCTGGTCCCGGCCCACTCGTATTTCGGGGCCACATCGTGGTGCTTCTCAACGTGCTTCCGGTCACCCTTGTGCCACCAATAGAATACCGGGCTGGCAATAAACAATGACGAGAAAGTGCCAAAGACCACACCGATGATCAGGGTAAGCGCGATATCGTTAATATCACCGGTCGCCACAAAGAAGAGGACGAGCGCCGTGATCAGGGTGGTGCCACCCGTGATCAAAGTGCGGGCCAGTGTGAGATGCAACGAACGATTGATGACCTCCATCAGCGTCTGCGTCGGGTTTAGTTTAAGTTCTTCGCGGATACGGTCGAAGACGACAATCGTATCGTTGATCGAGTAACCCGCGATGAGCAGAATGGCCGCCACCATGGAGGCGTTAAACTGCCGGTCGAAGAGCACGAAGAGCCCGATGGTCATCAAGATATCGTGGACAGTTGCAACCACCGCACCGACGCCAAAGCCAAACTCAAAGCGGAAGGCAACATAGAGCAGGATCAGCAATAAAGACCAGAAGATGGCCCAAGCAGCGTTGCGTTGGATCTCCTCCCCCACCGTCGGCCCAATGCGTGAAGTGCCGGCCAATTCCAATTTCGCCTCAGGATGAGCCGTCTGGAGGGCTTTGACCAAAAATTCAGATTGATCGAAAGGGGTGGTCAGACGGAGCACTTCACTGTCGTCACCGATTTGTTGTGTGTAGGTGATGCTGAGATCGGTGATTCCGGCGGCCGTTGCGACCTGCCGGATTTCCCCGAGCTCAAGCTTCCGATCAAAATTTAGCGTGATTTGATCACCACCCGTGAAATCGATGCCGTAGATGTCCTTGCCTTTGTAAATCACCGTGCCGATGCCGACGAGCACCACGACCCAAGAAACGATAAACGCCGGACGGGCATAGCGGAGAAAATCGTAATTGGTGTCGTTTAGCAGGGAGAACATCTTGATCCGCTGCACCTGCAGGTCGTTGATAAGCCAGTCGAGCAGCAAGCGGCTGACCACGAGCGCGGCAAACATGGTCGAAAACACACCGATAGTGAGCGTGATGCCAAAGCCTTTCACAGCACCGGTGCCGAGTGCGATCATCATGCCAGCCGCAATCAAGGTGGTGAGATTACCATCGAGAATCGCCGAAAACGCCTTTTCGAAACCGGCCTCAAGGGCGGCGGGTAACGACTTGCCCAGTTTGAGCTCTTCACGCATGCGTTCGAAAATCAGGATGTTTGAATCCACCGACATGCCGATGGTCAGCACGATGCCAGCGATACCCGGCAGTGAGAGCGTCGCCCCGATGCTGGCCATCACCCCGAGAATGATGATGACGTTGGCGATCATCGCGATGACGGCCAACGCACCCGCCTTGGTGTAGAAGAAAACGATGAAGACCGCCGTGAGCGCCGTGCCAATAATAAAGGCCAAACGGCCGCTGGAAATAGCGTCGGCCGCCAGCGAAGGGCCCACCTCATACTGCTCCATGACAACGAGCGGCAGGTCTAGGGGATTGTTGAGCACGTTTGCGAGATTGAGCGCCTCACGGTCGGAAAAGCTGCCGGTGATCTGTGCCGATTCGCTGTCGATTTCCTCGCGCACCGTCGGGGCGGAGTAGAGTCTGCCATCAAGCACAATCGCCAGACGGCCAAGGCGACCAGCCTGCTGGCCTTGAGTCGCGATTTCGTTGGTGACTTGGGCGAAACGCTTCCGACCTTCGGCAGTAAATTGCAGGATCACCTCAGGCTTGCCGTAAATATCGGGCCGGGCAAAGGCATTGGAAATCATCTCGCCGGTCATCTCGGGTATACGGCGGACATAAACTTCCTCAATCCCGGTTTCACCCCGCTGCCCCTCGAATTCGAGCGTCATCAGCTCGTAACCCGGCGGCACTTCTGGGCTGGTCTGCGGCGTGAGGGTGGCATGCACCAAGCGGAAATCCAGCCGGGCGGGTTTCTTCACGCTGTCCACCACCTCGGGATTGTCCTTCGTGTTCACGCCTGGCAACTGGACCTCAATGCGATTATTACCGACGGCCCGGATGATCGGCTCAGCGACGCCGAGACCGTTGACGCGGTTACCCAGAATCTCGATGGCCTTGGCCAATTTTTCCTGACGCTCGTCGAGGCTCACCTCGGCGGCCGCGTTCTCGTCCACCTCAAGAGTGAAAGCGACGCCGCCCTTGAGGTCCAAGCCTAGCTGGAGCGGGCTCTTGGAGCGACGTAGCAGTTCGGTCAGCAGGATATCGTTGCGCTTCTCGACGTTTCGCAGGGAGTCCTCGAGTTTGAGATGCGGGAAATATTGTGAGAAATCGATCTTTCGCTCCTTACCGATCTGCTTGAGCGCCATGAATACACTGACCGCTGTGCCGGCGTCTTTGCGGGCGGTGGCTTCCGCCAATAGGCTGCTGAATTCAGCCGATTTCGCCGTGGCCTCTGCCTCCACGTATTCGGGGAAGGGTCGGTCTTGCAGCGGGAGCAGCGTGCTGAGGGCCCAAGCGACGATAAGTAGGCTGAGCGTCAACTTCCAGAGATTGCGTCTAAACATGGTGAGGTTTGGTTTGAGAATACGATGAGTTCGTCGTCGGCAGAACCGCGAACTATCCGGGCCGGGGTTATTTCTTATCTTCGCCAGTCTTGCGGACCACAGAGTGGACAAAACTCTTGCCAACCTCGATTTTGGTGGTGTCGGCCACCCGCACCACAAAGCGGTCGTCCTTTACGTTGGTAATTTGCCCATAGATACCTCCACTCGTGACGACTTCGTCACCGGTCTGTAACGTCGACAGCATTTTTTCGTGCTCTTTCTGCTTTTTACGCTGCGGCGCGATCAAAAGGAAATACATCGCGGCAAACATCAGGCCGAAAAAAATCAGTTGGGGAAAGGCACTCCCCTGCCCCGGAGCGGGTGCGGCTTGGGCAAATAAGGGGTGAAGGTCGGCGAGTTGAAGTATTTTCGGCATTGCGTGTTGGTTGATTTGAAAAAAGAAAACATGCATCTAACTAATTCGACACTCGCAAAAGCAAGCCCATAACTCCCCAACCTCCTTCTCGTTGAAAAACAAATCCGCATCCTCTTGGTCAGTGGCCAAGTCTGAAGAACACTATGGTTTCAAACGCTGGGGGGCCGGCCATATCGCGGCGGACACCGACGGTTTTGTGAGCGTTCAACCCTTGGCCGATGGCCGCGGCATCCGGGTGCTCGATGTGGTGCATGAAGCCCTCGGGATGGGCCTCAAGGCGCCGATGGTCATTCGCTTCCAGGACCTGCTCCGCCATCGGGTCACCCGACTCAACGAACTCTTTCGCAAGGCCATCAAGGAGGAGGGTTACAAGGGCGAATACCGCGGCGTTTTCCCTATCAAGGTCAATCAACTGCGGGAAGTCGTCGATGAAATCGTCGCGGCCGGCAAGGAATTCAACTATGGCCTAGAGGCGGGCCCCAAGCCCGAACTCATGATTGCCTTGGCTATGCACGAGGGTGCGCAAAGCCTGATCATCTGCAACGGCTACAAAGACCACGACTACATCCGCCTCGCCCTTCTTGGGCGTAGACTCGGCAAGAAAATCATCATCGTCGTCGAACAACTGCAGGAACTGGACGATATCATCAGCATTTCCGCCGAGACCGGCGTAAAACCGCTGATCGGTTTTCGCGCCAAGCTCCAGACCCGCGGTGAGGGCAAGTGGGCCATGTCCACCGGTGACAACGCCAAATTCGGCCTCAACACCGCGGAAATCCTCTTTGCCTGCGAAAAACTCAAGGCCGCCAAGCTCAGTACGGCCCTGAAGCTAGTGCATTTCCACATCGGTTCGCAGGTGCCGAACATCATCACGATCAAGAACGCGGTCATCGAGGCGACCCGTTTTTACTGCCAGCTGCGGCGGATGGGTTTTCCGATGGGCTACCTCGACGTCGGTGGCGGGCTCGGGATCGATTACGACGGTTCCCGCACCAATTACGAGTCCTCTATGAATTATTCGATGGAGGAATACGCGCGGGATGTCGTTTTCAACATTAACGAAATCTGCAACGCCTCCGCCGTGCCGGTGCCCGATATCGTCAGCGAGTCCGGCCGCGCCATCGTCGCCCCGCACTCGCTGCTGGTGGTCGAGGTCTTCGAGCGCATCAACAAGCGCGAATCTCTTGGCAAACAGCATCAACCCAAAATTAAGCACAAAGTGGTGACCGATCTTGAGGTGATGTTGCGAAACAAAACCAAGCTGGGTCGGCTCGAGCGTTTTCACGATGCCATCCAGAAAAAAGAGGAGGCCTTCTCCCTGTTTAACCTCGGTTACCTTGACTTGGAGAATCGCGCCGCCGCCGAGTCGGTGTTCTGGCAGATTTGTGAGCAAATCGCCCAAGAGGGCCAGAAATCCGGCTACCAGCCTGCTGAGTTGCACGAACTCTCCAAACTGCTCGCCGACCAGTATGTCTGCAATTTCTCCGTCTTCCAGTCCCTGCTCGACCACTGGGCACTCAAGCAACTCTTCCCGGTCGCACCCCTCCATCGCCTCAAGGAAAAACCCTCCGTCAACGCCATCCTCGTGGACATCACCTGCGATTCCGACGGCAAGATTTCCTCGTTCATCGACCTGCAGGACACCAAGGACTACCTCGCCCTGCATCCCCTCAACGGCAAACCCTACTACCTTGGAGTATTTCTCACGGGCGCTTACCAGGATATCATGGGCGACCTGCACAATCTCTTCGGCCGCGTGAACGAGGTGCATGTCTTCCTTGAGGACGATGAACCCAACGGCTTCTACATCGAGGAGGCCCTCGCCGGATCCCGCATGTCCGATGTCATTGAAGGCGTGCAATACCAGTGGGAGGAACTCTGTCGCCGCATCAAACAGCAGATCGACAGTGCCACCCGCAAGGATCTCATCAAGCCCCGCGAGGGCGTGCGCTTGGTGGAGTTCTACGAATCGCAGATGCTCGCGAAGACTTACCTCAACATCGAGCCACCCACCGCCAAACGGAAGAAAAAGCAGGCGTAACCGGCCACCGCGCTCCGGGCAGCTAAATTCACCGCCACTCGTGCCGGGGGTAGCGGCGGGACAACTCGGTTTTTATTTTGGGATAGTGCTCGCGCCAGAAATTGCTCAAATCATCGGTGACTTGGATCGGCCGGTAATTCGGCGCCAGCACCTCGATCTTCACCAATACCCGACCATGGCCGAGCAT
>JBDNGL010000241.1:0-5734 GCA_041689285.1 Opitutaceae bacterium | reverse complement strand
TTAAGCATTAACCCCACGGAGTGAGGGGGCGGCTCTGCTTGCAGGGTTTGGATATGTAAACGCTGGCATGCAGTATAGTAATGCAAGCGGGCTCGTTGCACTGTGCGGAGCGAAGAAATTTAAGCTCCGTCCCTGAATATTCCACTGGAGCTTTGCGTGGCCTAGCTCAAGGTTGCGTGCATGAGGCCCAGCACTACCAAAGCGACCGGATGGTTGATCGCGGCCGTGGCTGCGCCTAGCCTCCTGCTGGCGGCTGATCCGCTGGCGGCCTTGGTGAAGAATTCGCCCTTTGGCGCGGTCTCGTTGCCGGCGGCGGCCCAGAGCTCAGCCTTGGAGTTTCGCGGAGTTTTTGCCGATGGCGATGAGTCCTTTTTCAGCATCCACGATCCGGCGACACGCACTTCGCACTGGGTGGCGTTGAACGAACCCGGCCTGCCCTACATCCTGCGCAGCTATGATGTCGGCAAGCAGACGGTGGTCGCCGACCATCAGGGGCGCAGCCTGCTGTTGATTCTGAAAAAGACCCCGTCAGTGGCTGCGGTCGCTTCTCCGTCCACCGTGCCCATGCCGCTGCCTGCCCCCGGAACCCAGCCGGAAGTCAACCTCACCGCCGGTCCACCTGAAGAGGCGGCGCGACTCGCCGCCATCGCGACGGAAATCCGGCGTCGCCGGCAGTTGCGCCAGAAGCCCCAAGCCATGGCGCCACCACCCGGCAGCCAGCCCTGACTCTTCCCATGCCTAAGCCCAGCCTCAAAGCCTTCACCCTCCTCGAAATCCTCGTGGCGCTCGCCATCATCGGCCTGCTGGCCGGACTGGCGATCAGCAACAGCGACCGCATCTTCGGCCAGAGTCAGGAGGCAGTCGCGCGGATATTCGTGCGGGACTCGCTGAAAACCTCCCTCGTGCGCTACAAGATTGATGTTGGCGACTATCCCAGCACGGCCGAGGGGCTGGCCCCGCTCACCGCGGCCCCGGCGAACAAGGCTGACCGCTGGCGGGGGCCCTATGTTGATACGCCCGGGGGGCGCATCCCGGCTGACCCTTGGGGGGAGCCCTACCGCTACCGTTTTCCGGGCATGCGCAATCCCGGCGGCTACGACCTGTATTCGCTTGGCCCGGACAAGGCGGAAGGCACGAGCGACGACATTGGCAACTGGTGATCCGCCGTGAGCGTGCGTGCGTGGCAGTTCCGCAGGTTCGGCCCCAGGGGCTCCGGCACGCGCGGCTTCACCCTGGTGGAGATTCTGCTCGCGCTCGCGCTGCTGGTGCTCTTCGCCACGCTGTTGCTGCCGGGCGTGAATTCGATCCTGCGCAGCCTGACGGTGCAGGAGCCGATACAACTGGTGGCAGCGCAGATTCTGGAGGCACGGCAGCAGGCGCTGGAAACCGGGCGAATGATGGACTGGCGCTACGATGTGGAGTCCCGCCGGTTCCGGCTGGACGGAGAATGGCAGGAGCCTTTGCCCGACGCGTTGGAAGTGCGGCTGCTGCCACCCGGGAGCGAATCCACGGTTCTTCTCGGGGGGCAATTGGTTGCGACCGGCTGGTTGCGCCGCGTGCGCTTTTATCCGGACGGCACCTGCGATCCGTTTGAAATTCAGCTGTTGGAGCCGGCCATGCCGCCGCGGTGGTTGCGTGTGGATCCGTGGACCTGTGCGCTCATGCCGGTGCCCAAGCCATGAGACGGCCGCCGGGATTCACCCTGCTGGAGGTGCTGATGGGCCTCGCGATTCTGGCCCTGGCTGTCGTGGTGCTGGGCGCAGCCTATGTAAACACCATGAATGCGCACGCCACGGCCGCCGGCCCGGCGGAACCGGGCTGGAATCTGGTCTACCTGCGGGCAGCCGTGCTGGCCGAGCCGGAACTCCGGAAAGTGGAGCAGGGCGGGCGGCTTGTTTTGCCGGCGGATCGGATATTGGAGTGGGAAGCGACCGTGACTGCGGCAGCCGTGCCGGACTTGTTTCGCGTGGTCGTGCGCGGCCGGGTCTCCGGCCCCGGCGGCGACGGGGAGCAAACCTTCGAACGGGCGCTCATGCTGTGGCGCCCCGGCTGGTCCGAGCCCGGCGAGCGTGAGCGGTTACGCGCGGCGTGGGTGCGTGTCCGGGAGGAAGTGGCACGATGAAGCGACGGCTGGCCGGCTTTACTCTGTTGGAGACACTGCTGGCGTCGGTTCTGCTGGGCGCGCTCCTGCTGGCCCTCAATTTCTTTGTGCTTTCGATGGCGGAGATCTGGGGCGCGGGGGCGGAGCGGCGGCTTTTCGGTCAGCACGTCCGGGCCGTGACGCGTGAGATCGAGACCTGGCTGCGCACGGCGTCGTTGCCGCCGCAGCCGGAGCAGCCGATGATCTTTGTTAGCGAGGTCCGCCTTGAGGATGGCCGGCGGGAGCACTTGCTCACGTTTGTCCTGCCCGCCGGCAACCCGCGGTTGCCTTGGCGGGATACCGCCCTCCCCGAGGTGGTGGGCTCACTCATGGCCGAGGAGGGCCGGGGGCTGGTGTTATATTGGCATTCTCGTTTGGAAACCGCCTTCGACGAAGGCGCGCCGCGGGCCTGGGTGGTGACGCCTTACGTCACGGGGCTGACGTTCGACTACCTAGAGAGTGGCAGCTGGCGCGCCAGTGAGCGGCTGGAGCGCGGTGGTGACGGCAACTGGCGCACACCCGCGCGCCTGCGGCTGCAATTCCGGCACGCCGGACAGCTGGTGGAAACCAGCGTGCTCGTGCCGGCTGGATCGAGTCTGTTGCCGTATTTTTAATATGAGCTCGTGTCATCTCCAATCCTGGCCCCAGGCCCGCGAGCGCGGCGCGGTGATCGTGCTGGTGCTGGTGACGCTGCTGCTCGCGGCGTTTCTCCTCGCGGCTTTCATCCGGCGCTCGGCTACGGAAAACCTGGCCGATATTCATGCGCAGCGGGAACGCGAACTGCGCATGGAGGCGTGCTCGGCGGTGGAGACAGCGCTCGCCATCGTGGCGGCGCAACGGGAGGCGGCAGGCAGGGTGCACCGGATCGATCCAGACTGGATCGCGGCGCTGGCTCGGTCCGGCTACCAGCCGGCGGCCGGTCGCGAAGTCGTCGTGGAGTTTTTTGATGAGAGCGGGCTCGTGTCGCTGCCGCGGACGGCGCCGGAGGTGATCGCAGCGAGCCTAGCACGTGCCGGGCTGGACCCGGTGCGCGCGGAGGCTGCGGCGCGGCAGTTGCACGCGTGGATGCACCCGTTGGGGGCCGCCGCGACGATGTTGCCGGATGCGCCGGACTACAGCCGGCACGAACCGCCCTACCGGCCACCGGGCCGGGCCTTGGTAGCCTGGACGGAACTCGCAGCGGTGGAGAGGGATCGTGGGCTTTGGTATGACGAAGAGGACCATCCGACTACGCTGACCCGAGCGCTCATGCGGGATTTTTCGCTCCAAGCTTTCGACCGGAGCAATCTAAACTCCGCGTCCGGGTCCGTCATGGAGGCCATGGGTTTTGGTCCCGCCGATGTGCGCGCGGTGGAGGCACGCCGTGCGGCTGAGGATACGATGGATCCCGCTTGGCGATCTTCGGAGGAAGCGGCGGCGGCGTTGGGGGTGGGCCGGCTGCCGCTGACGGCCGGCACCGAGATCGAGTATTTACGCGTGACCGTCAGGGCGAGTCAGGGCGCGGTGCATTACCGGCTGTCGGTGGTGGTGCGCTTGACGGGACCGGCCCCGTCGCCGGCGCCGGCGGAGCGCAATAGGGTGGACTACCCTTTTACAGTCTTGGAGATTCGCGAAGACCTCGAAGCTCCGGAACTGACTGACACCGAATCTTGAACCCGCCCGCTCCAATCTTGCCTGCCGATTCCACCGCGCCCGTGTGGCTACCGGCCGAAGCGTTTTACGTGCGGCGCATAGTGCTGGATGTCGGCGCGCCTGCCGAGCCGCAGGTGGAACTCGCGCTGGAGGCCGCCGCGCCGTTTGCCTTGGAGCAGCTTTACCACGGGTTTGTGGGCGCGCCACCGGGTGCCGGCGCGCTGCTCTTTGCCACCCATCGCCGCTTGTTTGCCGGACAGGATTGGGCAGAGGCCGTCGCGGTCCTGCCCGCTTTCCTGCCATTGGTGCTAAACCCGCCGACGGCGGCGCGACTGCGCTTCTGGAGACACGACCTGGACCTCACCGTGGCCGGGTGGGACGGGAGCGGTCCGTTGCCGGCGGTCGTGCTATCGCGCCGCGCCGCACCCGGCGGTGAGGCGGAGTGCCGCGTGACGTTGCTAGACGAAGCCGCCGGCCGCCTCGCGTTAGCGAATCTGGCCACCGAGGAATACACCGGCCCGGCGGAAATCCGGAACTTGCGCCAACGCGCGGGCTGGGAGTTCGTCTTGAAAGGGGCCGGTGCTACGCCGGATTTGCGCACCCGTTGCGAGGGTCCGGCGCTGGAGACGGCGGATGTGCGCGACCCGATGGTGTTGCAGACGCGGCGTCAGCGGCAGCGGCGAAATCGCCTGCTGTGGCGGGGCTTTGCCCTGGGCGCGGCGGGCATGGCGATGGCCGCGTTGCTTGAGCTGGCGTTGTCCGGCGGCGGCAAGCTGTTCGCCCGCCAGCAGGCGACGCTGGAGGCCCGGGCCGTTACCGTAGCTAAAATTGAGGCGGCGCAGGCCCTGGGCGCGCGTGTCGAAGAGCTGGCGCAGCGTCGGTTCCGGCCGTTCGAGATGTTGGCGGTGCTTAACGAGGCGAGGCCGGCGTCGGTGCAGTTTGTGCGCAGTGTCAATCAGGGTCACCATACATTGGTGATTGAGGCGCAGGCGCGGGATGCCGTGAGCGTGGGCGCCTACGAAGGCGCGCTGCGCGGGATCGCCGTGCTGGAGAGCGTGGGGATCCGCGACGTGCGCCTGCGGGAAGGGCTGGTGACATTTCAGCTCACCGTGGTGTTCAAGCCCGCTGCCTTTGGCCGGGAAGGGGGCCGGCCATGAAGCGCTTTTTTTTGAGCCGCACGCCTCGCGAGCAGGCGCTCATGCTGGCGTTTGCCGCTTTGGCGGCCGGTGCCTGGCTGCTTAGCGTGACCAGCCGCGCAAAAACGCTGGCGCAGGACTGGCGGCTGGTGCGTGCCGATTACACTGCGCAACAGCTCTGGCTGGACCACGAGGGCGCCATCACCACTCGTGCCGCCGCCGCGACGCAGCAGCTCGACCCAGCGATGACGCTCAACGGCCCGCGCCTCGTGGCTGAGCTCAACGCGCTGGCGACTGCGGCCGGCCTGTCGGCGGAAGTCTCCGGCCTGCGCACGGATACCGCGGGCCGGTTTGTCTTTCATGCCGCGCAGGTGAATTTCCGGCGCGTGGAGCTATCGGCGCTCGTCCAATTCTACCGCGAGCTGGCGCAACGCTCGCCCTATCTGGGGCTGGAGCAGGCTTCGCTCGCTGCGGACCCAGGCGCGGCCGGCACGCTCAACGTCAGCCTCCGCGTGGTCGCCGTGGAACTGGTGCCATGATTGGGTGAATTCGTTCCGGCAGACGGATGAATTTTGCACTGCCGATCGGTGCCCGCGTTGTTTTTATAAATATACAGTATGGGAAATCCCATGATTGCGGGGCTGGACAAAGCAAGGCGGCGAGGGGTTTCTGGCGCGCTTTCTTGAATCGGCTGTCGGCATTCATCGTGTCGGCGGCACCCAGCCAATCCACTTCAACACCGATGAGAATCCGTCGCTCACCTGTATCAACCCTATAGACCTTCGGCCTGTTAGTGGGCCTGCCCGCACCGGCCGGTGTCCTATCA
>JBDNGL010000240.1:0-8616 GCA_041689285.1 Opitutaceae bacterium | reverse complement strand
TGCAAGCATGTCCCGCTGCCCCCACCTATGAACCATAGGAAAGTGAATCTCACCCTTTGAACACCCGCCGTCACAATTTCCGCCCGGATCGTCTTGCTCATTTCGAGGGCTAAGGACCGCGCGCCATGGCCAAATCCGAAGAAGCCCGTTGGTTTGCCGAGGAAGTGCAGCCGCACGAATCCTCGTTGCGGGCCTACCTGCGCGGGAGATTCCCTTCGCTGCCGGATGTAGACGACCTCGTGCAGGAATCCTACGCCCGGCTGATCCGGGCCCGTGAGGACGGCCGCATCAGCTACGTGAAGGCCTTCCTTTTCACCACGGCGCGCAACGCGGCCATGGATATCTTCCGCCGCAACAAGGTGGTGGCGTTCGAGCCCATGGCTGACATGGCGACCCTGTCCGTCGTCGAGGACCGGCCCAACGCTGCAGAGGCGACCACCAAGCAGGAGGAGCTTGAGCTTCTGGCGATGGCGGTGCGCGGCCTCCCGGACCGTTGCCGCCGGGTGCTGACCCTGCGTCTGCTCTATGCGCTTCCGAACAAGGAAATCGCGACGAGGCTGGGAATCTCAGAGCATACGGTGAAGGCGCAATTCGCCAAGGGCGTGCGTCGTTGCGCCGAATTTTTTGCCAGCCGCGGTATGCTGAAAAGCGCGTCCGAATTTCCTCGGGAAAATCAGTGAAGACACCAGATCAGGCCAGCCCATCAGAAAACGAGGCCATTGAGGCGACGGCCGCCGCGTGGCTGGCCGAGCGCGAAGAGGGACTCAGCAAATCACAACTGGACGAATTCGCTCGTTGGCACGAGGCCGACCCGCGGCACGCCGCCGCCTTGGCCCGGCTGGAGGAGGCCCGTGCCCTGCTCGGGCAGTTGCGTGAATACCGGCCGACAGCCCAGATCCATCCCGATCATGATCTGCTCAAACCGCAGCGCGTCGTTACTTCTTACCGGCCCGTAATGGCGGGGGTTGGCTTGCTGGCGGCGGGGTTGGCGGTGGCGGCGAGCTGGTGGTGGGCTCAGCCAGTGACTCCGCTTACAGGACCGCAGCAATACGCGACCGCCACCGGTGGCTACCGACGAATGGCCCTCGCGGATGGTTCGGTAATCGAACTCAATTCAGACAGTGAGGTGCAGGTGGCCTATGCTATTGGCGAGCGTCGAGTCTATCTCAGGAAGGGTGAAGCCTATTTCAATGTAGCGAAAAATCCGGCGCGTCCGTTCTGGGTGGAAGCGGGATCGATCAAGGTCCGCGCCGTCGGCACGGCGTTCAGCGTGCGCCTCGGCTCCGCGGAGATCGAGGTGCTTGTTACCACGGGCAAGGTTGAGGTCGGCCAGGAAGGGGACGTCCCGGGTGCGCGCGCAATTCTGGAGGCAAGTCAGCGATTGATCATTGCCTGGCAAAATCCCATGGACGTCCCGGTGGTGGAAAAAATCGAACCGGCGCTATTGCACACGGCCTTTGCTTGGAGGGATAGATTGCTTGTTTTCTCAGACCAACCCTTGAGCGAAGTAATCGCCCAGTTCAATCAACACAGCCGGGTCCAGCTGGAACTTGCCGATGAAGAACTGGCTTTGAAGACGGTCGGCGGCAGCTGGAGCGCCAGTAACCTTGAAGGTTTTGTCGGCTGGCTGGCTGGAGATGGTGGGATAATCGTCGAGCGGCCCGAGTCGGACCTGATTGTCCTGCGCAAGGTGCCCTGAAAGCCGGGGTGCGCGCCGACACCGTTTAGGTCATGAAGGTCCTGACCAACGGCCTCGCGGTGTTTTTGGTGCTTTCGGCGTAGGGTGGCTGGCTCGACTCGCGGGAGTGAACCAGCGTGGAATGATACCTCACGATTGCCCATGGATACCCCCTTTAAGACCATCATCGAACCGTTTCGGATCAAGTCGGTGGAGCCGATCCGCTTCACCACCCGCGGCGAGCGGGCGGCCTTGCTCGCGGCGGCGGGCTACAATCCTTTTTTGCTGCGGGCGGAGCATGTGCTGATTGACCTGCTCACCGACTCTGGCACCGGGGCGATGTCGAAGCATCAATGGGCCGGCATGATGCGCGGCGACGAGAGTTACGCCGGGGCCGATTCATTCTACCGGTTCGAGGCGGCGGTGCGCGCCATCACGGGCTTGGAGCACATCATGCCCACTCACCAGGGCCGCGCCGCAGAGCGCGTGCTCTTTGGCACGGCGGTGAACGCGGGCGACATCGTGCCGAACAACACCCATTTTGACACCACGCGGGCCAATATCGAGGCGCGCGGCGCGACGGCGCTCGATCTGCCTGTGCCCGAAGCGCGGCAGCCAGCGCTACGGGCACCGTTCAAGGGCAACATGGACCTCGCCGCGCTGGAGCGCTGCCTAGCGGAAAATCCCGGCAAGGTCCCGTTGGTGATGATGACCGTCACCAACAACTCCGGCGGCGGCCAGCCGGTGTCGCTGGAGAACATCCGCGGGGCCCGCGCGCTTTGCCAAAAACACGGCGTGCCGCTGTTTCTCGACTGCTGCCGCTTCGCGGAGAACGCGTGGTTCATCAAGCAGCGGGAGCCGGAATTCGCGGCACAAACACCGCTGGACATCGCCCGGGCGATGTTCGCCTGTGCCGATGGCGCGACGATGAGCGCGAAAAAGGACGGCATGGCAAATATCGGCGGCTTCCTCGCCCTCAACGACGACGTCTGGGCAGAGCGCGCGAAGAACAATCTCATCCTCACCGAGGGGTTTCCCACCTACGGCGGGCTGGCGGGTTATGATCTGGAGGCGTTGGCGATCGGCTTCTACGAGGCGCTGGACGAGGATTACCTGCGCTACCGCATCCGCTCGATCGAGTATCTGGGCGAACGGCTCACCGCCGCCGGCGTGCCGATCGTCCAGCCCACCGGCGGCCACGCCGTGTATATTGATGCCAAGGCCATGCTGCCCCAGATCCCGCCGCACCAGTTTCCGGCCTGGGCGTTGGGTTGCGCACTTTATCTGGAAGGTGGCGTGCGCGGCGTGGAGATCGGCTCGGTCATGTTTGGCCGCCAGCCCGACGGTACGGAACGCCCGGCGACGATGGAGCTGGTGCGGCTGGCCTTTCCCCGGCGGGTTTACACGCAGAGTCACGTGGACTACCTCGCGGAGGTCATCCTGCTGGTGCATGCGCAACGCGATAAAATCCGCGGCCTGAAGTTCACCTCTGCGCCCGAGGTGCTGCGGCATTTTACCGCTCGGTTTGCGCCTGTGGACGCAACGTGAACCGCCGGTAGCGCCAACCATCCTGGCTGACAGCCGCTGGTCGCGTTGGGTTTGCGCCGGGTTTTAAACCTATTACCTCTTCACGTCCATGAACTTGCCCCGTCTACTTTGGGCCACCGGTGCATTGCTGGCAGCCACCACGTTCCCAGCCGAGACCCTGCCCTCTGCTTTTCCGTCGAGCAGCGCTTCTTCATTTCCTGGGCCCAGGGCTGGCGCACGGCCTACCGCGACGATGCCCTGCGTCGGCAGGTGATGGTCGGCCCGTATTCGCCCGGCCAGTTCCGCACCGTCGGCGCGCTGGTGAACCAGCCGGAGTTCTTCGAGGCCTTTGACATCAAGGAGGGCGATCTCATGTGGCGCCCCCCTGCGGAACGGGTGAAGATCTGGTGAGGCTGGCCGCCCCGCACTTTCGAGCCCGCGCTCTCCGGCGCGGGCTTTTTTGCGCTGCTAACGCGCGGTCCAGCCGCCGTCGATGGGCAGGGCGGCACCCGTGATGGACTTGGCGGTATCGCCGCAGAGGAAGAGCGCGAGGGCGGCGACTTCCTCGATCTCGATGAAACGCTTCGTCGGCTGCGTCGCGAGGATGACCTCGCGGATCACCCGGTCGCGCGGCAGATTATGCGCCTTGGCGTGCGCCTCTATCTGGTTCTCGACGAGCGGGGTCAGCACGTAGCCTGGGCAGATCGCGTTGCAGGTGATGCCGGTCTCGGCGACTTCGAGGGCGACAGATTTGGTGAGACCAACAAGACCGTGTTTGGCGGCGACGTAGGCTGACTTGAAGGGCGAGGCCACGAGCCCATGCGCCGACACGAGGTTGATGATGCGACCCCAGTTGCGCTGCTTCATGCCGGGCAACGCGGCCTTGATGGCGTGAAAGCTGGCGTTCAGGATGATGTCTTGGATCGCGCGCCACTTTTCATCGGGAAATTCATCCACCGGCGCCACATGCTGGATGCCGGCATTGTTAATTAAAATATCCACGCCACCAAAAGCCGCTTCAGTAGCAGTGATGAGCGCGGTCACTTCCCCGGCCTGACGCAGATCAGCGCCGTGAAATTGCACCTTGGTGCCCGTCTCCGCGGCCAAAGCGGCGCGCAATTTTTCAATCGCGGCGTCGTCGCCCAAGCCATTGAGCATGACATTGACCCCCGCTTGGGCGAGAGCGCGGGCGAGGCCGAGACCGATGCCGCTCGTGGAACCGGTGATGAGGGCGGTTTTATTTTTTAGCATGAGGGGCCTCCAGTTGCTGCAACCACCGGTCGAGTTTGGGCCAAGCGGTGTCGGCAGTGATTCCGGTCAGACAGTGTGGCTCGGCGAAGCGGCAACGGTCGAAGCATGGTTTGTAAGGGCAGGGGCCGCCCTCGACCCAGCCAGCCTGCGGATGATCCGGGGCGAACAGCTCCGGCACTTGCGGTCCAAAGAGCGTGAAAGTCGGCACGCCGCAGAGCGCGGCCAAGTGCCCCGGCCCCGAGTCGTTGCCCAAAAAAGCCGCACCGCTCGCGATCGTTTCGACCAGGTCATCCATATCCTGCGGTTGACGGGCGCCGGTTTCGCCGAGTTCGCGCCAGCGCGGCAACTGGGGTGCATCGCACAACACCACAGGCGACCAACCGCTGGCGCGCAGCGCCGCGAGCAACGCGGCGTAGCGTGCCAACGGCCAGACGCGCAGCCGCTGGGAAGCGCCACTGTGCAAGATGAGGCGGTGAGGCGTCGCGGCCCGCAACCGGGGTTGGGCCGAGGGGAGGGCGGGCAGGCCGAGTTCAGCGGCGATGCGCCGCCACGCCTCGGGTCGGTGCGTGTGTTCTTCGGCGCGGAGGTTGCGGGCGAGCAGCCAACCCGCTCCGGTCTGACCGAAGCCGATGAGTTTTTGCGGGTGCACGAGTCGAAGGAACAGATGGTCGCTGGCCAGCGGCCAGACAGAGACAGCGGCCGCAAAGTGCCGGTCGCGCAGGGCTTGCAGCACGCCGAAGAGTCGCCGCCACGGCCAGCGGGGCAAATCCCAACCGCCCGAGAACAGCGCCCAAGGCGCGACGCAGGGCACGAGTTCCACCTCTGGCGCGAACCGTCGCAAAAGGCCCGCCGCATTGGGCACCGCCACTAGAGTGACATGGTAGCGTTTCACCGCCACCTGTAAAAATGGCATGAGAATCGCGAGGTCACCCATGCCGCGCAATTCGGCGACCAACAACGGTGGCTTGGTTTGAGCGTGGAGTGCCCGCAACGGCGGCACGGTAATCTCAGTGATCGCGGCGGTGCTCATGGACAGAGTTGTTGGCGCAATTTTGCCGGCGTGGCGACACCGGTGGTGCCGAGTTGGTGAATCACAATCGAAGCGGCGGCCTGCGCCAATTCGAGGGCTTCAGGGAGCGTCGCGCCGGCGGCGAGGGCGAGGGTAAGTGTCGCGGTGACCGTGTCGCCAGCGCCGACGATATCGATGGACCCGCGCACGGGCAGGGCCGGCGCATGCACGGCCGCGACACCCGGGGCTGCCCCGATGATGCCTCGTTCGGCGAGGGTGATGAAAACCGCCCGCTGGTTGCGTTCCGCCAAAGCGGCGGCGCCCGCAGCAATGTCATCTATTAGATGACATGTGTTCGCGGGCCGGCCGGTGAGCAGGGCGAATTCGGCGGCATTCATCTTGAAGATGAGCGGAGGGAAGGGACCGAGACCGTGCCGGCTGTCGGCCATGATCACGAGCTGGGGTTGGTTGCGGGAGATTTCCGCCAGAGCGGTCAGCACCCCCGCGCAGATCACTCCGGCGCCTTGCACGCCGGCCTGATCCATCACGATGAGAGCGTCGAGATTCGGCGCGAGGGAGTGCAGCGAAGTCATGAGGGCCGCCTCGAGTGTTGGTGGCAGGGGCACTGGGTGCTTCAGATCGAGCCGCGAGAGCTCCTCGGGCGGTTGCCCGGGGCGGTGGAGCAGCGGTTTCGAGTAGGTGAAAGTGGGGCGCTCTGCAGTGAGGTGGAACTGATCGAGGTGCGCGCCCGGCAATCGCTGCAGGGCGCGGCGTAGTTCGAAACCTTCGCCGTCATCACCGCAAAGACCGAGCGGATGCAGGGCGGCGATGCTGAGGGCGGCGAGGTTTTGGGCGATATTGCCGGCGGCACCGGGCTGGCAGCGGACGCGGGTGAGATTGTGCACCGGCAGGCCAGTTTCCAGCGAGGTTTCGACACGCGCGGGATCGATGTCGAAATAACGATCAAGGGAGAAATCGCCAATCACGCCGACGCGCAGATGCGTGAAGGCGTGCAGGAGGGTGGCGAAACGGTCGGGAGTCATCGGCCGGATGACGCAAAGGCATCGGGGCGGGTGCGGCAATCGCGCTTTGCATTTTTGTGAGTGCCGCCCACGCTCCGGGGCAATGACGCCGGATGCCCCGACCGATTTCAAACCGAACTCACTGCGCGGCACCCCGGGATTTTTTCGCATCGGGCAGACTCAAGGCGGGCAGTGGTGGCTCCTAGATCCGGACAATCGGCCGTTCTTTGCCCGGGCGGTGCACGGGGTGCAGACGGAGGCGGAGTCGTCGCATGATCCGGCCGCCCGATTGCGCGCCTGGGGTTTCAACACCCTCGGTGTCGGCAGCGACCGACTGTATCTGGAAGAAGGGCTCGCTTTCATGCCGGTGGTGAATTTTTGCTGCGGCGAAGGGTTGATCCCCTGTAGTGGCGGGCGGCTGCCTGATGTCTTTGATCCCGCCTGGCCGGCCCGGGCGCTGGCGCGGGCGGGGGAGGTCTGCGCACCGTTGATGGACACACGCGAGCTGTTGGGTTGGTTCACCGATGAAAAACCGGTCTGGATTCACCCGACCACTAGCCAACGCCCCGGCCTCCTGCAGCAGTGTCTCAGCTTGGAACCGACCTATGCCGCATATCATGCGGCGTGGGAATTTGCCCTCGCGTTGCATGGAGGCCGGTGGGAGGCACTGACTAAAGCTTGGGGCGTGGAGCTGGCGAATAAGGGGGCGCTCCGCGAGCTGACCCGGTGCGAGCAGGGTATCCTCTCGCGGGGATATTTACGTGATGAGTCGCGGTGGTTGCAGGAATATACCCGGCGTTATTTCACCACGACGGCGGCAGCCATCCGCGCCCAGGATCCGCATCATCTGGTGCTGGGCTGCCGGTGGGGCGGGCCGGTGACGGCCGCGATGCGGGCGAGTGACATGGCCCCGGCGGTAGATGTGCGCGTGCTGGATCCGGCCGAGCTGGCCGCAGAGCCGGCCGGAGCCACGCGGCCGGTGTTGCTGGCGGACTTCAACTGGGCGCGCCCGGAATTTTATCGTGAACCGGAAGGTCGCCGGCCGCATCGCCTGACCGCAGTGGAACGCATGTTGCGCCGCGGGCGGCTGGTCTTGGGCCGGGCGGTGGCGCATCCGGCGGTGATCGGCTATGGCTGGAGCGATTGGTGTGACCGGCCGGGCGAGCAACCGCCCTTCGCGAGCGGACTGGTGCATACGCATGATGGCGAAGCCCGCGAGCACACTGAATTGTTGACAGCCATCAATGACCGGGTGGAGGAACTGCGGAGCATGGCCGCAGTCATTACCGACGAAACTATATGAAGACGCTCACCCCACTGCTCTTGGCCGGGCTGACGCTATTTGCGGTCGCCGGCTGCAACACGAAAAATGCGACTGGTTTCGACCGTGGCCTCGTCATCACCGGGACCGTGAATTACCGGGAACGGATCGCGCTGCCGAGCGATGCCGTGCTCACGCTGCGTTTGCTTGATGTGACCCGGCCGGATGCCCCGGCCATCGTGCTGTCAGAAAAAAGCGTCTCGAATCCCGGCAACCCCCCCATGGCTTTTTCCTTACCCTACCTGCCCGGTGACATCCGCACCGGTCGGACCATCGTGATCGAGGCGCGCGTTGAAGTGGCCGGCCGGCCGCGGTTCTTTGCCGCCAACCTGCATCCGGTCACGCCGGAGTCGCTCTTTCAACCGCATGAAGTCTGGGTCGAGCTGGCGAAGTGAGCTCGCGGGCGCGCGGAGGTTTTGCTTGCGATCGACGGGTGGGTGCGGCGGTCTGAGGCTTCCCGATGAGCCTCACGATCTGGTGCAATACGAAGTTTAATCCCGCCGCCACGGCGCAATTGGGCGCCGGCGTGCAACCGCACCGGCTGGTATGGGCAGAGACCGTTTCCAGCAACGTGCTCCAAGCCGGCAAGCCCGACGTGGCGCTGGCAGCGGCGGAGGTGGCTTTCGGCCAACCCTTGCCGATCGATTGCCTGAACAATGAAAAATTGCGCTGGGTTGAGGTCACCAGCGCCGGCTACACGCGCTACGATACACCGGAATTCAAGGAAGCCTTTCGGGCGCGCGGCGCCATCTTCTCGAACGCCTCGGAGGTTTTTGCCGATCCGTGTGCGCAGCATGTGCTGGCGATG
>JBDNGL010000239.1:0-3745 GCA_041689285.1 Opitutaceae bacterium | reverse complement strand
TGGGGAAATCCCGCAGGAAAGCCCCGTAGTGTTCACGGGCAAGTGCCGCCCGGCCCTGTTCGGCCGCGAGTTGTCCGATGCTGACGTGCAAATCACCCAGAGTGTCGCGCCGGGATACTCCCAGCGCGCTGGCCTGCAAAAGGTGGCCCAGCGCTTTGGCCTCCGCCCCGCCCAGATGCAGGTAACCTCGCGCGGCGACCTGATGAAAGTGACTGCGCACCCTGACATCGGTCAGGCCCTCCGCCTGCCCCTCGATTGCCTCGCAGTGCGCCAGGATATTTTCCCGTGGTTCATCCGTGTAAAATGCGAGCAGGAGCAAGTGGACGAGTGCCCGCTGGCCATAGGGCTCATCCGGATACTCGCGCCTTAAGCGCTCATACCCGGGTGCCGAGGCCATCACCGGTTCAGCGCGCAAACGCAATGCCTCCGCCCGGGCCGCAAAATACAGACAACGCGCCCGGAATTCCGCGGTTGCGCCGCTCTTCCCCAGGGCATTCAATCGACTCACGACCGCCGCCATATCCGCATCAATGCGCGGCTGCCGGTTGAGCAGCAGCATCGCCCGCGCAAAGTCCGCTTCCTCGCCCGTGGCGTCCGCTGGCAAAGCCGCAACGGCGTCGGCAAACCGCCCCTGCGCACCCAAGCGCAAGGCCGGTGCCAGTGCGTTCGTCGCGGCCTCCACAGCATGCAAGCCGGAGGACAGCGTCAGCGCCAGCATGCCTACAATCAGGACCGTGCGGCGGTTGGTGAGCGGACGCATACCGTTATTTCGTGACGACAGGCAGAGTGAGCAACAGGGAAATCATCATAAAAAACCGGGTTGTCGCACCCCTGTGCCTCAACCCGGTTTTACCACCTAACCACTGAACTCAGAATTTTCTAGCAACCGACAGATAGCCCGCCCGCGGTCCATCAACGGTGTTACTGGCGGCGGCGATCGCGGCCTGCGCAAAGATGACATCGGTCACGTTCTCGATCGTAAAGCTGACCGACCAGTCGTTCCAGCGATAGTCCACACCCACATCGTAGCGGGTGGCCCCGGGCACACGGTAAGTGTTCTGGGCAATGCCCCACGGCGAGCTTTGATGAACCACCCCCGCCCGCAGGCTCAGGCCGCGATCATTCCGGTCCGAGAGGTTGTAGCGGGCGAAGAGCTGAAACTTGTGTTCCGGCACACCGCGAATTTCACCATCCAGCCCGCCGGGGCGCACGGCCGGCACCTTGGTCTTCATGTGGGTGTAACCGCCGAACACGAGGAGCTGTTTGGTCAGATCACCGGCCAATTCGATCTCCAGACCCTCGGCCGTGGTGCCCTGATCGATGATGCGAAACTGTCCGCCGGGGGCGCTGAAATCAGTCTGGGGCCGCACAAAATCGCTTTGCACGATTTTGAATTTCGCGATGTTCAACGAAAAGTTGCCGTCGAAAAAATTCATCTTGGCACCGAATTCCTGATTCGTGGTGACGGGTTCAATGGTCCGCAGAATTTGCCGGGGATCATCCACCGCAATACCAGGGAAGATCTGGATGGTGGTCTGCGCCGCACCCGCTTCGCTGTCCACGCCGTAGAGCGCGAGCCAAGGCAGGGGTTTGAACGTGATACCGATCAAGGGGCTCTCAATCGTGGGTGTCTTAGGTCTGTTCGTCGTGGTGTTGGCGATCTGATTCACCACCTTGCTCGCGCGATTGTAATCTCGGCGCAGGCCAGCCGTAAGAATGACGCGGTCCTGAAAAGCCGAGATCTGCGTGTTGGCAAACAGGCCCACCGAACCAATTTCACTCGATTGGTCCCCCGCCGGGGAAAGGGGTGTCACCGGCGGCAGACCGTAGGACGGGTTGGTCAGGTTGATCGGCGCCAGCGCGCCGGAGGAAAACTGATTCCGGTCGCTGAGATCGCTGTAATCGTAGCCGGCCAGAAAAACGACGCCGAATTTGTTTTCGGCAAACTCCTGCTTGTAAGCGAAGTCACCCTGCAAGCGGTAGCCGTTAGTTTCGATCAAATTGATCAAACATCCCGCGGCTGGCGAACAGGTTGCCCGCGGCGTCGTAATACAGGGTGTTGTTGACCGTGGCCCGGTAGTGATCCGCCACATAGTCATAACCCAGCACGGACTGACGAAACGACAAGTGATCATTGAACTGGTGGGACAGCGTGATGAAGAAAGCACTCACGTCATGCGACCAGCTCATCCCGGGCTCACCACTGGTATTCAAAGTGAGTGGCGCCCACTGGCCGGTTTTCACTTTGGGCGCAACGCCGGGAGGAGGCGGGATTGTGGAAAACGGCGCGCCCGGATCAACCGGGGCAAAATATACCGCCCCAAAGCCCGGCGGCGTTTCACCATTAAAATACTCGATCTCGACGTTCAGCTGGGTCTTGGCGGTGATATTCCAGAGCAGCGAAGGATAGACCGCAAATTTTGCGATCCGGTCCTCGTCCCGATAGGTGTCTGAGTTCGTGGATGCCGCAATCAAGCGGAAGGCCACGTCGTCCCGACCGGGAACCGGACCCGTGACATCCACGATCGCACGTTGAAAACCATAGGACCCGATTGTGCCTGTGATGGAGGCTTCGTTTTCGAATTTCGGACGTTTGGTGATGACGTTGACCAAACCACCGGACTCGGATGATCCGGCGATGGAAGCCGAAGGCCCCTTGATCACCTCGATGCGGTCAAGGTTGGCCAAATCTATCTCGTAGGCCGGCATCAGGAAACCGTTGCGGTAGCGGTTTCCGACGATAAAGCCGCGCACGATGCTGGCGCTGGAATTGTTCTGCCGCGCGGTCACCCCCGGCGTGTAGCGGATGCTGGTGTCGAAATCATAGGCCGCGATGTCACGGAGCAAGTTCGCGTTCATGACGCTGATGGATTGCGGCACGTTTTCCGCCGGCGTGTTCAGGCGGGTGGCGGAGGCGAGATTCGACGCGCCGTAGCCTTGGCCGACGGTTCCCTTGACGGTAAAGACATCGAGCGTCACGATCTTTTCATTGGCCTCCTTGGGAGTTTCGGCCAACTGGGCGCACAGACTGTAACTGAAGGCCGTGCTGAGGAACGCGACGCAGAGCACGCGGCACCGCTTCGCTAAGCGGCTAGACTGTGGGGATGTTTTCATGGTGTGGATAATATGGGGAGATTGCAGAACCCACACTTGGTTGAACCGCGTGCGGACCTGCGCATACTAAACGAGTCGCCGCCCCGATGCTATGGGACAAAGCGGACTTCAATGGCACGCCAGCGGACATGGCGAGAAACCCGATGGCACCTCACCGACTGCTAAGCACTTAGTATTACTGCGTTGCCTACCGCCGGGTAAATTGCGGCGGATTTAAAGTAACCCTATAGGCTATTTTACCAATGAAACTATGGGGATTTTTGGCCTCCAACTTAACGTAGAAACACTAGCCGAAATCCTTGTCGGTGGAGGGCACGCGTCCCTGCGAGCCGAACCCCGGCCCACAGGCACGCGGGCCCTGCAGGTTCCTTCATCCGCGCTTGGGGGTAGCGGTATTCGGATAGGCGCTCCGCCGTCAGTGCATGACCTGTCGCTGCGCGGGGTAATTATTTCGCGCCAAGGGCCGTCCGCAGCACGGGTTCCATGACTGCAGCCATGCGCATGAACCCGAGATCATTGGCATGGGCGTTGTCGGTGGACCCTTCACTGTCCGTGCCATACAAGGCGTGCCCCTCGATATAGTGCAGCGCCGGCGTGCCCGCCTTTTGCAACGTCGCGTGGGCCTCGCGCA
>JBDNGL010000238.1:0-2396 GCA_041689285.1 Opitutaceae bacterium | reverse complement strand
GCGGTATTCGTAGGTCGTGCCCATTTCAAGGAGCGGTAAGACGAACCGCTGGGGCTGACCACCGGCGGGACTGACCCAAGGGAGGGTGTGCGTGATACGGCGGATCGCCTCCGGCCGGTCAACGGGCCAGAACTCGACCGTCACGGTTTCGGCTTTCTCTGTCTCCACCCAGACCATCGTCTCGCGGTGAGTTTGGTAGCCGAGCATGGGGCCGGAGACGAGTCGGCCGGCGGCGAGCAGTAGGCCGGGGGCGAGGGTGAGCAATAGGGCAAACCAAGGGAGGGAGCGCAGCTTCATGGTCGCGAGGTTGAGGCGGCGGGACCTCAGTGGCAAAGCCGCAATGTAACTTTTGCGTGGCATTACCGGGATGGACAGCACCGCAAGCGTAGCCCATGGTCCGGTCATGCCAACCAGCCCATCGCCTGAATGGTCGTGGACGTATCCGACCTCCACCCGGATCGCAGGGTTTCTCGAAAAAATGTCAGGACAAACCTATGCGTACCCCGAAGTAGGCGCGACGCGCGGGGTGCCGCCGGCGGGGTATAATTTTGACGACCATGCCGTGCGGCTCGGACAGGGATCGGCGATCTTTGATCGAGCCGGCGAGGCACTGCGGGCGTGGCGGATGTTTCCCGCGCCTTGGACGAAGATCCTGCCGGTCAATTCGCCGATTCGCGGGGGTCAGACCGTGGCAATGCTCGCGCGGGCCTTCGGGCTGTGGTGGTTGAGCTCGTGTCGCATCGTTTACGTGGTGGCTGAAACCACGCCGATGCGGCGTTACGGTTTTGCCTATGGGACGTTGACGGCGCACGTGGAGCAGGGGGAGGAGCTTTTCAGTGTCGAGTGGCGGGCGGATGATACGGTCTGGTATCGGGTGCTGGCTTTCTCGCGTCCGCGCTACTGGCCGGTGCGACTGGCCAAACCACTGGCGCGCCGTTTACAGCGAAAGTTTGTGCGCGACTCCATGGCCGCAATGGTCCTCGCTGTGCAGACCCCCGCATGACTACCCCGCTGAAGGTCAGAATCGGTGCCGCCGTTTGGTGCGCCTATGTCTATTTCTCGGTGCCCACGTTGCTCGATGGACGATGGGCCGCCGCTCTGCTGCTCCTCGCGGCACTCGTGTTGATGCCGATGGCGTGGACCTTGGTGCGCGATTTTGAGGACACAGGCTGGGCGGCGCGTTTGTGGCGATTTGACCTGCAGGCGCATTTTCCAGCGGCGATTCTGCTGGGTTTTGCCTTTCTGCTGCCGCCGGGGCCGGGGGCGGTTTTATGCGCGCTGCCTTGGGCGGTCGTGCTGGGAATCATGGCGGTGGATGGGATCTTGCGCATCCAGCGGCATGGGTTTTTACCGCTCGGCTTGTTGTGCCGCGATGTCGGGCTGGTTTATGCATCCGTCGGCGGGGCGTGGTTGCTGGCCGATCGGGCGGGTTGGACACCGCTGGGTTTTGCGCCGGAGATCGTGCTGTTGACGGCGGTGCACTTTCACTTCGCCGGATTTGTGCTCCCGGTTGTCGCGGGCTTGGCGCTTAACCGTCACCCGCAAAGCCGGCTCGCCCAAACTTCCACCTGGCTGGTGCTGCTCGGGGTGCCTTTGGTGGCGGCGGGCATCACCGCTGGCCAGCTGGGCGGCCCGGCTTGGATCAAACTGGTGGCCGCTTGGGTGCTAGTGCTAGGTGGCTTGGGCGTGGCGTGGCAACACCTCATGCTGACATTCCGTGAACGCACGGTGTGTCCACTGGCCCGCGGTCTGTGGTTTGTGGCGGGGATTTCGCTGGCCGGCGGCATGGTGCTCGCGGCGCTGTATGCTTCGCGCGGATATCTTTCGCCGCTGCCATGGCTGGATATTCCCTGGATGCGCGCGCTGCACGGCACCTTGAATGCCCTAGGCTTCTCGCTCGCGGCCCTGCTGGCTTGGTGCCGGGCCGGGCGCGCCTGTTGCTCTGGCCGGTAAGCCGGCGCGATCGGCGTGGGCTAACGATTTGTTATAACTACAGCCGGGGTCTTGGTGAGGGACAGTGGGAAGGTTACCTTTGCGGTATGACGCGAAAACATCCGGCGTTTTCGACTGCTCAGCGGTCTGCTCCCCGCAACTGGAGCCAAGGTATATTCCGGCGGGTCGGAATTGTGCACACCCGCAAACTGCCGGATTCGGTGTGGAGTGCACTCGGTCGGCCCATAACCCATGAAAATGTTTCATCGTATTACCCTCGGTAGTTGCGCGGGCCTGATATCGGGCTCCGTGTGGGCTGGAAGTTTATGAAGGGAACTCCTAAATTTTACAACTAATTGCTGGACAACGTGATAAAATGTGCGTATCTTGTATCTCGATGAGCATGAATCAATATACGTTCTTCGGTGATCACGCGGCGCTGGAGTCATTGACGCAGCACGGGG
>JBDNGL010000237.1:0-9992 GCA_041689285.1 Opitutaceae bacterium | reverse complement strand
GTGCGACGTATTTCAAAAACTTGGTGCTGTCCGTTGTGTCCCTGAAGCGTATCTGTGACGTTGTGGCAGAATTGCGGAGGGCGACTCATTGCGATCAGGTTTGGTCATTTACTTTTCCAGTGCCGGAGCTTCTGGGGGTGTAACCGCGAGCCGCGCTGCAATATGCTGGAGCGCTTCGTGGATTTTCACATACCCTTCACGGCTAATCCGGCCAGAGTTCTGCGGTTCAGTTGCTTGGGCAAGAATATCTAATGCGGTTTTATCTTCGGTGTTCATGTTATTTTTTATGCGTTGGCGATTGTAGTTACTGTTCCGCTAGAGCCACGGTATTTAAGCGCGCCGCTCTCGACGTAGAGAACACCGCCACCAGCGGGGTTTGAGCTTGGGACCGTACTGGCGTTGGCAATTCCGATGACCCTGCCGCCCCCGCCGAATTGGTCTCTCGTGCCAATTCCAACGCCGCCAGCGGCCATTAAGATAACGTGAGCGGATGATCCAGCAGCGGTTTCCAGTGTAATGTCATCGTTAACGTTGAGGTTTTGGATCGTAATATTGCCTGCGCTCCGCAAACCTTGGGCCTGGATCAATCCATCAACGTTCAGGTGATACGTTGCGTGCGGAGTCGTCCCGATGCCGACGTTGCCCGTGAAGCTGCCGGTGCCCGTGACGGCGAGGCCAGCCAAGCAAGTTACTTTCTGATCCCCGCCAATCGTCATAGCAGCGGTAAGCGTTGGATTAGCCCCCGTAAAGATGGTCAACTTACCCGAACCTGTGCCTGAACCCGCGCCTGGGTTTGTTGCCTCTGCCCGGAATTGGACACGGTCTAATGCCCACGCGTTGAGGTAAAGATTGCCGTAATCATTCGCCGTGGTTCCAGAGCGGAGTATGCTTCCAGTGTTGCTGGTTATGACTACCCCCCCGGTTGTTGCCGTAACACCCGTGAACGCGCCCGTGTTCGGCGTGGTCCCGCCCACCGTGCCGTTGATGTTGATGGAGGCCGTGCCGGTCAGATTAGTGACGGTGCCACTAGCCGGAGTGCCAAGCGCACCACCCGAGAAGAGCAGGGTGGCACTGGCGTCCGGCAGTGTGAAGGTCTTCTCTGCCGTTGTCGGGCCGCTGAACTTAGTAAAGCCGTTTCCCGTGCCACCGAAGGCTGAGCCGATTATCTGCGTGAGCGCAGCCGAACCGTCGAAGTTGTTTCCGTAGATGGCCCGTGTCGTGGCGAGGATCGTGGCCGTCGCAGCAAGTCCTACTGCAATGTTGGCTGTGCCATCGAACGACGTGCCGCCGATAGTGCGGGCGGTGGCAAGAGCAGTCGCCGTCGCAGCAAGCGCGACCGCAATGTTCGCCGAACCGTCAAAGCTGGTGCCGCCAATCGTGCGCGCGGTCAGTAATGTTTCCGCCGTGGTCGCAGCGCCAGAGTTGCCCGTAAATAAGATGCGCATGTTACTCTTCGGTTATCCGAACCACTTTGTTGCCCGATCCGCCATGAATTGCGCGAATCGCGTTGCCGTATTCCCCCCAGGAGCAGGTGATGATCAAGGGTGAATCCCCGACCTGCATCTTCAGCCCGTTGGCCGTGGTCACTTCCGTCTCACTGGAGTCGAGCTTCAGAAACAAATCCGTGTCTGAAACATTCTGAATTATCAGCAGCGAACGCCGGGCGTTTGCCGCCACAATTTCCGTGGCTGAAGTCGTTACGTTCGTGGCTGCAATGCTCATAGTGTGTTCAATTGAATTTTTACCCCAATCAGAGAGCACCATGCCTAGGCTGCGCTTCGTGCAATTGCAAGCTTCCTTTTCCAACGTCATTTTGCTGCATAGCATTTTGGTTCGGGTCTCAATGCGTGCCCACAACTCACCCGCAAAGGTAAGGAGTGGGACTTGCTTCAAAGCACTTCGGACTGGGAAATTGCGTTGGCCCTTTTCCGTGCTTACCCCGCTCAGGTCTGGACTCTCAGGCTGATTGTATCAGCAGGCGGAGGCGGGTTGAACCCGCTACACGGTAACTCACCTGCCAGCGAAGGCAGCGTCAGAATTAAGCGCGGTTGGTGGCAGGTTGTGAACCCGCTTGCCGTGAGGCAGACCGCGCACCGTTGTTGATTCTCCCCGTCATCCATCGGTAGGAGTTGGGAAAGGTTTCCGGTTGTTATCGCGGCTTCCGGGAGCACGCTCGCACTGAATTTCTAATCGGACCGAAAGACCGAAGGCTCAGAAGGTCAATAAAAAACTCTGGCCCCCGATTAAGAGAGCCAGAGCAAAGCGTGCGAGCGCGTTTGAGCCTAACTAGGCCGGAACGTCATAGGCAAATTGAACTATTTTCAACGAATTTCATGATTTCGCTTGCATACCGCCGTAGCATACGGCTAGACCTTGCTCACACGATTGGATTAGGTCCCCAAGCACTACGCGAAAGGACCAAAAGCTAGAGATAGATTCACCATGAACTCCACGCCTGAATACACCCTGTTCCTTCAGCAACCCGGCCGCATTGTTTGCATTTCAGATGGTAGCGCAAAAGCCACGCAAGTCCGCCGAGTGGAAATCCACTGCGCAGGATCCGCCGTGATGGATTTTGTCACCGTCAACAAGCACCGTCCTACCTCCCAATACCCCCACGAGATTCTTCTGGCGCGGCGGGTGTTGGCTTTCCTCAACACTTGATCCCATGAGCAACACACCTGAAGCCGACAAAGACCTTGCCGTTGCCGGTCTTGCCGTAGCCGCCGCCCACGACGAAGTAAAACGCGCCTACGCCAAGTTAGACAAAGTCCTAGAAACCTACGGAGTCGCCTACGTCTCACGCTATGGCAGAACCTCCACCCCAACGCCCCAACGCCCCAACCCACACAACTGATCCCATGAGCAAATTACCCGCACACATTGCTGCCGACGCAGCCCTTAAAGCTGCCTATGCCGCCGCCAACGCCGCCCACGCCTCCGCCTATGATGCCGCCGCCGATGCTGCCGACGCCGCCGATGCCGCCGCCGACGCCGCCCACGCCTCCGCCGATGCCGACGCCCTTAATGCTGCCGCCGCCGCCGATGCCGAGGCCTATGCCGCCCTTAGTGCTGCCCATGCTGCCGCCGAGGCCGCCGTCGCCTCCTCCGACGCCTCCGCCTATGCCGATGCCTATGCCGCCCTTAATGCTGCCCAAGGCGCCCACGCCGCCGCCGACGCTGCCTATGCCGATGCCGCCGCATCCCTTAGTGCTGCCCATGCCGCCGAGCGCGCTAAATATGACTATGCTGCCGACGCCGAGGCCGAGCGCTACACCGAACGCCGCACACAAGCCCCTTTCCCCTGCAACCCACACGACTAACTCCCATGAACACAAACCTCATAACCCTGACAGGAATAGAAGACGCCCGCATAGCCCCGGCGCAAACGGCTCTCGACCAAAGAGACGCCCTGCTAGTATCCGCCAGACGCGGAACCTGCATCAACGGCCCCACCAGCGCCCAAGCAGCATTGTCCATACTCAAGGACATCACAGCCTACGTGCGCTTCATCGAAGCCAGCAGGAAAGACACCAAAGACCCCGTCTTGGCTTTGGGTAAGCGGATCGACGAAATGGCCGATACGCTCACCTCCGAGTTGGAGGCCGAGGTGAAACGTATCGGTGGCCTGCTTGCCACTTTCCAAGAGGGGGAGCGTCGGAAGGCCGAACAAGCCCGACGGGATGCAGCAGATCAAGTGGAGAACATTCGCCTTGCCGCCGACAAGCGTGACCGGGAAGCTCAGGCTCTCCGCGACAAAGAACAGGCCGACCGCGACGCGAAGGCCAAGGAAGCTCAGGACGAGGCCAACCGACTCGCCGCCATGGCCGACCTCGCCAAGTTTTCGAAGTCACGCGGCAAGATACTCGAACAGCAGGCAGAGGCCGCAGCGCAGGCCAACTCAATACGGATTGCCCAAGAGCAAGCCGACATGCAGGCCCGCCGAGACACCGAAGCCCAACGCCAGGCCGACGAGGTTGCCATCGCCAACACCCGTTCCCTGACCTCCCTTGCTGCCCCCACCGAGATCAAAGGCGCGTCCTTGCGCTATGACTACCAGTTCGAGATAACCGACATTCACGAGCTTTACGCTGCGCTCCCCGGCATGGTGCTTCTTGCCCCGAACAAAGCCGCTCTGAAAGCCCACCTACGCACCCTGTCAGCAGGTATGTCGCTGCCGGGCGTAAGGCACTGGAAAGAAGCGAAAACCTCAGTCCGTTAATCCCCATGAAAAACATCCGAACAGAAATCCGCATTGTCGTTACCACTTACATCGGGGACGACATAGACGAACAGAGCCCGCGATCCTCTCGCAGGCATGACGCTCACAGTGAAACCAATCTGGTAAGAGTTTCACCCTTAGCCGCTCTCATTTACGACACCCACGACATTGCACGCCTCCAAGTGGAAACACTGCTCACCAATTCCGCCAGCGTCATCGCTGAAAACATCGCCCACCAAATCCGTAAACAACCCCATGCCTAACCCACCTCTCCCCCACGCCAACATGATGGGAAGCGAACCCCGCACCCGGCTTGCCGGTGGCCCGTTCGTGGACACCACCACCACCCTCGCGCAGTTCAACGCATGGAAGAGAGCGGGAGTGAGCCAAGGAGTAATCATCGACAGACTCGTCACCTTCGCCGTCGCCAACGGGTTCAACCCCTCAACCAACCGGAAGCAAAAAACCTAGCCCCGTTGCACCGAAGCACACACGAGGCTAGGCCCACGATTGGACGATTCACATCGCCGCTCACAACTTTGTCAGCAATCCAAAACAAAACACAAGATCAATGAAGACCCCGAACAAAATCACGCTAGGCGAACTGCTAGAAATCCGCCCCGGCGATAAAGAAAACCCGTCATGGGTTAACGACGAGTTTGAAGCCGTGATTTCAAACATCTCACCCGCACAAGGGAAAGGTCCGACCAAATTCCTGCTTTCCGACCCCGAAGATCCTACTATCCGAATCATGGCTTGCTCGTTTGGCGGGATGGTCATCACCCGCTACAACGAAAAGCTCTGCCTCTTTGGAGGTCAGGGAATGACACGAACAGAGTTCAACGGAGTCCAACAGCTCACGATTGGAGCTAAGGTCACCATCAATGTCATTGGTGGAATCGCGCAAGCGAGCCCAGCCCCGAGAGCAGCCAACACCTCGATCCCCAGCCCGGTCACCAGACCCACCGCCAGCCCCACCACCGGCCCCATCAACGGGCAAACGGTTGGCATGGCGGTCAAGGAAGCAGTGGGCATTGTTACCGAAGGCGGTCATGACTGGACCGCGCCCTCCACGTGGAAATTCCTTCACGAGGTCGCCTCGGACATCATCCGCGTGTCCCGCTTGCTTGAAATGGGCAAGCTTGCCCCTCCTATCCGCGAACGGGCCGAAGGCGTCCTGGACGACCGGTATCAGCACGCCTTGGAAGCGCAGGTAGAGCATGATGCACGGGTAAAGCAGGAAGACGAAGCCGCCAGTGACTCCTTCGCTAAGGCCCATGCGAAAGCCGAAGTCATGCGGGAGGCACAGGCCCAAGACAAGGAGGCAGAACGGGAAGCCAACCTGACAGACAAAAACGGGGCAAGATACGACAACGACGAAGTCCCATTCTGATCCGACAACCACAACCACAACGAAAGAACACCCATGAAAGAAGAATCCTCCCACTGGTATACAGCCGACGGCACCGCGTGCCACTCGCTGCCCACCACATCTAAAAACGCTCAGAGCCCAACGCGCCCCGTTCGCATCGCCGACGCCCGCAAAATGGGACTGTTCCCGTCTGTCACAACTATCCTCAAAGTGCTCGACAAGCCAGCCCTGCAAAATTGGCGCAGTGAGCAGGTGGCCGCCGCCGCGATGAGGTTCGTTCGCGATGCCTTCAACATCGCAGATCCCACGAAGACCACCGATGCCAAGCAGGCCGACGTTAACGCCTTGCTGCACCCCACCGAAGCAGGAGACGAACAGATTGCCTCGCGCATCATCGAAGCTGCATTCCTGCAAGTGGAACAGGCCGCAGACGCAGGCGTGATCATCCACGAGGGCTGTGAACTCGCGCTGTCCGGCAGCAGCTACAACGAAGAACTGCCCGTGTTCCTACCCCAGCTCAATGCAAGCTTTCCCCTCAAAGTTTTCATTCGGCCGATCATCGAGTTCGTCCATGACAACGAGATCGAGATTGAGGCCAACGAACACCGGGTCGTCAATTCTACTGTGGGTTACGCTGGCACCATTGACGCCCCCTTCCGCTCTAAGCGCGGGCGAGGCATCTTGGACTTCAAGACTCGCAAGACTCGGGCGGGCAAGCCCTGCTTGCCCTACGACGAGCAAGCAACGCAGATAGCCGCCTACCACGTCGCGCACTACAAGCAGCCACCGACCGCAGGCGACATTGGCCTTAATCTGTATATCAGCACAACCGAACCCGGCCGCATCGAAGCCGCTTGGTATGAGCCGCAAACGCTGTCAGTGGAGTGGGACGCCTTCCGCCACATCTGCGCCTATTGGCGGATTCGCAAGGGTTACGACCCGCGACCCCTTTAACTTTGGTCCACTTGGATCATCAACAACAACAACAACGAAAGAATACCCATGAAACTGTTAAGAATCATCCGCAGCGAATCCTTTATTCGCTTTCGCCGCGAGATCCACGGCCACGAAGAACGGCTCACCGACACCACAGTCGCGGCGGTCGAGCAGCACGACATAACCACGCACGAAGCACCCCTGAAGTCTTTCGACTCAGCGATGCAGGCGATGACAGATGCAGTCTGCAACATCCTCGAAGTCGGTCAGGAGTATAAGAACGCCATGGTCATCACCTCCATGTCGATCAGCCACACCAAGCATGGAACCCGGAGCGTTGCCATATCCTTCAAGAAGGCCATCACGGCCACGTTAACCAATCACAGCATGGTCACCCCCATGTTTCAGATTGATGACGTGCTGGACGGCGAAGAAGGCCGGATGCAATGCACCAAGCTGCACGCCGAGCAAATAGCCAAATTCATCGAAGAGGCTATCCGCTACGCCGAAGGGGACCGTGCCCAGCAGATGCTCCCACTCGACGACGGTGAGAGCGAACAGGCCGAGCCGAACGACGGCGATGTGCTTAGCTTCCGAGAAAACGAAGCACCGGCAGAGACGGCGAAGCCCGCCAAGAAGAAGGTAGTGAACCCCACCGCCAAACGCATCCTGACTATCGACGATCTTCGCGCCGGGGCATAGTCCGCGCAACTCAATGCAGAGAACCCACCCCCGCTTGCCGGTGAGCGAACCAACACCGGCACCCTTTCCCACGATGAACGGACCCACCACACCCCCAACCTTCGCAGACAAGCTCTTCAACGTGCTCTACAACGCACGGGCGGCAAACAACGGTGCCCTGAACAAAACAACATGGCTCTCGACGGTTAACAGCTTTGCCGACCTTGAACGCCCTTACGCCCCGAGGCCCAAGAACGTGCGAGTCTCGCAGCTCAGCGATGAAAAATGGATCGAATCGCTGATTTCCGACCCTCTCTTTGCGGGCATCGACGTCCGCCGCGAATACGGCAAATGCGCCTTCTGGTGCAAGAACAACAGGTGTATGCCCACCCGCCGCCGATTCACGAACTGGCTGAACAAGGCCGACCGCACCATGACCAACGCCGGGGCTGGCGCAGACGAGCGCAAGGCAATCATTGAAGAGCAGACCCAAGCGCCTCCCCTCAATTGGCGCACCTTCATGGAAGCAAAGATACGGGACTGGAAGGCGGAAAACGGCCCCGAATACGATGCCCCCGGCATGAGCGCATTCCAGAAAAACGACTTCTTTGGAATGCCCAAGTCGTGGCGTGATGAGTGTTGGAAAGCCGCCCGAGACAAACCCGACGAACCCGAAGAACCCGCCCTACTATGAGCATAGTCATCTTCATACTCCTAGCCACTGCCGCTTCGATTGCCACCTACCTCAGAGGCCGCAAGCGAGGCCGCGCCGAAGGCTGGATCGAACGCCACTTCCAGCAAGTAGAAGCCGAGCGAGCTTGCCGGAACCCCGACGGCCGATTCAAACACGTCGAAAGGAAACACCTGTGAAATCCCTCCAAGAGTGGCTGAACCGTAAGCCCGCAGGCCCGAAGCCCAAACGCCGCGTCAAACCCGTGTCCAAGAAGCGCAAAAAGGAATCTGTCGCCTACGCCAAACGGCGCAAAGCCTACCTCGCCGCTCATCCTCTGTGTGCTTGCTCAATGTCGCTGTTCGGCTACCACCAGAGAGCCGACCAGATACACCACAAGGCCGGACGCCTAGGCCCCAACTACCTCGACGAGTCAACCTGGTTGGCAGTGTGCCGGGAATCCCACGAATGGATCCATGCTCACGCCTCCAAGGCCCGCGCAAACGGCTGGATCATAAACCCTCCAAAATACCATGGGTAAGCTCAAAAAAACCATCCGCGTGCTGGAAGTCGAAGGCGAATCCATGCGCTACCGCGTGGAGTCTTGGGACCGGCCGCAGTTCCCGCACATGGTGGATCTAGTCGAAGCAGAAGGTCACGGCGCTTGCGATTGCAAGGACTTCCAGACTACCGTTGCCCGCAACCGCAAGACCCAGCCGGGACAGTGGCAATTCTACGGTTCCACCGACGCGATCAACCCACAGCGCACCCAATGCAAACACATCGCCGCCGCACAGCGTAAATTCCTGATGACGGTTCTTCCCGGCATCGCAGCTAAACAGCCACAAAATACCCAGCCATGAAAATCCTTTCCCTCGACCTAGGCACACAGACCGGCTTCGCCCTGTCCTTAAACGGCCTAATCACCAGTGGTTCTGTCAGCTTCCACCGCTACGCCGGTTGCAAGTCCAAGCCCGCCGACCACGTTGGAGCCAGCATCCTCTTTTTCCATAAATGGCTTCGCGCCAACATCACCGACTACGCCCCCAATTGCATCGCCTACGAAGCAGTCTATCGCTGGAGCAGCTCAAGCGCAGCACGAGCCTACGGCGCTTTCCTTGGCATCGCGCTTCTCAATGCCGCCGCTTACAACATTCCCTGCTACGGTTACAGCCCCACGCAGATCAAAAAAGCCTACACAGGCAACGGCAACGCCAAGAAAGAGGTCATGATGAAAGAATCGACCAAACGCTTCCCAGCCATAGCGATTCGCGACGACAACCACGCCGACGCTCTCGCGATTCTGTCGCTCCACTTGTCCTACTGCGCGACGGATTGAGCCTCACCGGCTAATTGACATCGTCTCGCGAATCTTGTCTTGCCGGTCCTCGAAGCGCCTCAACAATTGCTGTTGGTTTTCGAGCAGCGTAACCATCCTGATGTCAATCGCGTCTTTCTGCTCACGCCACTTGCCCCACTCCGCCAGCGTTTCCTTCCGGTCGCTCATCATCGCAGTCACGCTTTGCCGGTTCATCGCTACCGCTGTGTTTGTGCTATGCACCCAGATGACGACGGCAACAACCGCAGCGGACATCGCCAGAAGGCTACCTACAAGCACCTTGGCGAAATTCAGCAGTTCCGTCACCCGTTCCATCGTCGTGATCATCTTTTCTGTGGATTCGTCCATGGTAGTATATTTTAACTGGTTGCCGCTGATTCGAGTTCGCTTGGTTTGATTCGTGGCTTAACAACTTTCTTCAAAAGCTTTTTTGGACCCTCATCCATTTTGCGGGCCAGATAGTATTCTTTCAGCTCTTTGCCCCCGGCGACATTGGCCCGAGAAAACGACTCCACGCCACGAGTCACCTGCCCCAGCGCCTTCCAGAGCAACGGCACAACCCGCAGCAGCATCCATAAAAAGCCCGGCACAAAGATGATTGCCGCAATCAGGCCGACCAAAACGAGCAATCCAGTAGGCCCGGCCAAATCAATGCCCGTCCTTTCGAGTTCCTTCCCGGCATACCGTCGCCCGAAATCCCGCCACGCCTGCAATTGAGCGTCCTTGGCCCGGTTCGCCGTCCGAAGCCCTGCAATGATAGCTTGCCGGTCCT
>JBDNGL010000236.1:0-4920 GCA_041689285.1 Opitutaceae bacterium | reverse complement strand
CGGTGCCGTGAATGGGGAAAGCGAGGGCTTTCTCGACTCCTCGAAACAACGGGATCTCTCGATCAAGTTCCACTGGGGGCATAATCATGACTTTGGAAACGGGGTCATTTATCCCGGACTCATGCAGAACCGCCACATCGAGATCCTGGTGCATTTCATCAGTGAGTTCGGACTGCCGACCGACCTTCACGGGAAACGGGTCCTTGATATCGGCGTATGGACCGGCGGCACCGGCCTGCTCCTGGCGGCGATGGGCGCCCAGGTCGTCGCACTGGAGGAAGTGCGCAAGTATACGGACACGGTGAACTATCTCGCCCGGAGTTTTGCGGTGCACGATAAATTACGATGCCTCCCCCGGAACCTCTATGATGCGCTGCCCATGTTCGCCGATGAATTCGACTATGTGATTTATTCCGGGGTCATTTATCATGTTTCCGACCCCTTGCTTTCGCTCCGCCTGGTTTTCTCCGCGTTGAAGGATGGCGGCGCCTGCTTCCTCGAAACCTACGGCCTCGAGTCGCCTGAAACCGTCTGCCGGTATGAAGGTCCCGGCGTCATCCACTCGGGGAATGCGGAAGACCTGACCCGGACGGGTTGGAATTACTTCATTCCTTCCCCCAACTGCCTTGGCACTTGGTGTCGCGATGCCGGGTTTCAGGAGGTGGAAGTCGGCGGAGTGGGAGCCGATTCCCGCCTGTTCGGCGTTGCGCGGCGCAGCCATTTTCTGGATTTTTGCCGGGCCGGTCTTTCTCGGGCCACGTGCCGCTAAGGGTCGCCGCCCAACGCAACCGTGGCCGTCGGCATGATTCTCTAATTCGCATGAGTGACGAACCTGTCATAACCGTCCGCAATGTCAGCAAAGCATACCGAATCTGGAATTCTCCATCTTCTCGGTTAGTTTCACCTTTCATTGCGATGGCGTCCCGTTTTCCCCCGAGCAATACATCGATTCGTGGGTGGCTCGAGCACCGTGCCAATGCGCATTTTCATGACTTCCACGCATTAAACAATATTTCGATCACGGTGAAGAGAGGAGAGAGTTATGGCATCATCGGGAGGAACGGTTCCGGGAAAAGCACTCTGCTGCAGATCATCGCAGGCACGCTGACGCCGACGGTCGGTTCGGTGGAGGTCAACGGGCGCGTCGCCGCGCTGCTTGAGCTTGGAAGCGGCTTCAACCCCGAGTTCACCGGGCGGGAAAACGTGTTTCTCAATGGTGCGATCCTTGGATTGACCCGGAGGGAGGTCGAGGATCGCTTCGACGCAATCGCGGCCTTCGCCGACATCGGCGATTTCATCGACCAGCCGGTGAAGACGTATTCCAGCGGCATGCAGTTGCGCATCGCCTTTGCGACGCAGACGGCTATCGAGCCCGAGATCCTCATCGTCGACGAGGCCCTGAGCGTGGGCGATTTCTTTTTCCAGCAAAAGTGCTTCAAACGGATCGCCGAACTGCGCGCGCGGGGCACCACCCTCCTGTTTGTCTCCCATGACATGGCCAGCGTGCGCGACCTCTGCAGCCTGGCACTTTATCTGCGCCGCGGCGAGGCGGTGTTTTTCGGCGATTCGCAGCAGGCGATCGCGCGCTACTACCGCGAGAACGATCCGGCGGGCTTTGCGGCAACCGGCGGGGTGCCGGCTCCGTCATCGGCGCAGGTTGAATCCGGCCAGTTGGCCACTGCGCTGCGCCACGCCATCTGGAAACAGGACGCAGCGGCGGTGCCCGCCGCCGATGCACCCGCCGAATTGCTGGCCGTCGAGGTGCTCGACGGCCACGGCCAACCGGCGCTGAAGCACCGCGTCGGCGGTGCGGCCATCATCCGCGGCTATTTCCGCGCCCGCGACGCCGCCGGGGTGCATGTGGTGCTGGAATTGAAGAACCGCCACGGCCAGCTGGTTTCCAGCCTCAGCAGCCGCGTGCAGGGACTGCCCCCCGCTCCGCTCCAAGCCGGCCAGACCTGGTGTTTCGAGGCGCGAGTGCAACTCGGGCTCGAGGCGGGCCAGTATTCCTTCCAACTGGGCCTCGGCCGGCCCCACGCCCAGCCGAACCTGGGCGTGCGTTTCGCCGAAACCCCGTGGCTCGGGCCGCTCACGATCGACTGGGACTACAACGCCGAACCCGCGCCCTTCCTCGGCATGTTTGATTTGCCGGCCAAGATCGTGGTCGAGCAGGTGCGCTGACCAATGAGCCACAACCCGCCTCCCAATCTGCGTTTGCCCGAGGGCGTAACTCTCGAGCCCTTGCTGCCCGCACTCGCCGGTCGGCCATTTTGGCAGTCCAACCCCGCAGCGCTCGCCGCCGACTACGCGGACGGGTTGGAGAGCCTGATCTCTGATTTCAACCAGCAAGGTGAAGACCGTTTGGAAGATTGGGCGAGGGAGCATCCCCTCACTCCCGAGCAACGATTCATCGTCGAGTATAATACGTCCAGCGATCGCGCGAATGTCCTGCGTCCGCTGCCGTTGTCTCCGGGTGATCGTGTTCTCGAAGTCGGCTGTGGTTGCGGAGCAGTGAGCCAATACTTGTGGAGCCGCAGCAAGACACTCTCGATTGAGGCGTCAGCTGAAAGGGCAAGGGCTGCCGCGCATCGACTGGCCCGACTCGACAACCCCCACGGCTCCTCGCTGGTTTGCGCCGATTTCTACTGCCTGTCGGGCGATGCGGATTTTGACTGGGTGATTTTCAACGGCGTGCTGGAATATGCAGCCGTCTACTCCGGAGCGCAGGAGGCCTCGCCTTATGTGGCGATGCTGAAAAAGGCGGCGGCATTCCTTAGGCCCGGCGGACGTTGCGTGGTGACCATCGAGAATCGGCTCGGACTGAAGTATTTTGCCGGAGCCCCGGAGGATCATTTCGGGCGTGCTGCCGTTGGTCTCGAGGGCTACCGAACACTCGGAGAATCCCGCGCGCCGATCCGCACGTTCTCAAGGCCCGAACTCGCGCAGCTTTTTCGCGAATCTGGATTCACGGACACCCACTTCCAATTTCCTTTCCCGGATTACAAGTTCACGAAAGTGGTGGTGCCCGACGATCCGGCCTCCTGGAAATTCGCGGCCGAGCGCCTCATCGAGAACTCACCCGCTTGGCGTGGACCGAGGGATCATCATTTCGACGAGCCTTCAGTCATCCGCTCGCTCGCCGCCGAGGGATTGGCAGGCGACTTCGCGAATTCTTTCCTCGTCGTCGCCTCCAAGCCAGGGTCAGCGACGGTTGAATCGGTCCCCGAACGCCTTCATTATTTTCCCCTGCGCCGCCGACCTGCGCTCGGAGTCGACGCGGTATTTGCCGCCGACCGTGGGCTGGTGCAGCGGCAACTCCTGAGCGGCGGCGAGTTTTCGACACATGGTCCGCTGCCGGAATTCGCGCCGGGCAACCCGCGTGCCGGATTTGTTCCGCCTGTCTTGGCAGCCGATCGCAATACGACGACCCAGGCCCTGTCATCGGTTCCCAGTCTCTGGGAAAACCTCCGATTGCAAATCGGAGCCACCAGCGACTCTCCCGCCACTTACCAATCCCGGCTCACGGAGACTCTGCGCGCCAGCCAGGAATTGTTCCTCTCGAGCCTCCCCTCTGCACCCGACGGCAATTGGGATGATTTTTTGGCGAAGTTGCGGGACGATTTTTCGCGCGGGGGTCTGGCGGCGTCAGCCACGGGTGTGCTGGCTTTTCTGAAGGAGCAACATGCCTTTGCCAACGCCTCGCTGTCCCAACTGAAGCTCAAGCCGTGGAGTGTTTGGGCGCCGGACTGGATCATGGAAAACTTGTTCCCGGCGGCTGATGGGCACGGGGTCCGGTTGTTCGACGTCGAGTATGTCGACATCGCGGCCTGCCTGCCGACTCCGGCACTCGTTTATCGCCAGTTGCGCATGCTTCAGATCAAAATCGCCCACCCCGCGCTCGCGTCGCATTGGCCGTGGCCGGCGGAGCGGTTGCAGCTGGAGACCTGCGCCGTGAATCTACCCCAACCTGCTGCTGCATGGGCAGCCGAGTCGTTGTGGGGAAACTTGCCGCGGGAGGAAACGGTCCGACATGTCTGGTTCTGGACCAAGGTCGCCGAAATCGTGGAATGCGCGATGATCGGCACGGTGGTCGCACCGTTCACCTGTGTCTACGAAACCGAACCGTGGCTGAGGAGACTGGCCGGCGAGCTGCAGACGATAACGGCCACCCGACTGGCTGACGGCATTGTCGGCCATGCCGTCGTTTCTGATGAGAGTGAGGCTGCCAGCCCGGAAGAATCGAATGTCGCCATCGTCAAGGAGCAGGAAATAGCGCGGCTGTCGGCTGGGCTTAGGGAGCTGTCGGCTGGGGTCAAAAAGCTTGAAGAGATTTGTGAGGAACGGAATGTCGAATTGGCCGCCAAAGAGAGGGAGATCCAGGCCGTTCATGGAGTCGCCACCGAGCGGCTGAAAATCATCCAATTGCTGGAATTGGAAATGACTCAAGCCCGGCGGGCGCTCGCCGAGTCTGGCGGCGAAGTATCGAGCGGAGATAATGCGCTGATTGCTGAAGCAACCGACCTCCGCATGCAGTTGGTTGCGCTCCGCCGTGAGTTGCAGGCGAAGACTGCAACAGTCGGCAAACTGGAGCGTGAGGTTGTTTCCCACAAAAGAGCGGCAGGATCCCGCAGTCTCCCGTCGAGGAAATGGCAGCAACTCAAGTCCGGCTGGCTCGGTCGACTGGCAGCAGCTTCGCTGCATCCGATTGCACGCCTCAACCAGCACCCGCCTCGCCAGAGGCGGTTGGAAAAATTCCCCCGCCCACCGCACTTGAGGGAATGGCCGCGCATCTGCATCGCGACTCCCTCCTTCCAGCAGGCCCGGTTCCTTGAGCGCACGATGCTCAGCGTCCTGAACCAAGGGTATCCGAACCTGGCCTACGGCGTGCAGGACGGCGGCTCCACCGACGACAGCGCCGGG
>JBDNGL010000235.1:0-3990 GCA_041689285.1 Opitutaceae bacterium | reverse complement strand
GCGGAGAGTTGGTGGCGTTAGAGCCCACATTTTTACCGGAGGGAAACGCTGAATTATTGCGTGTGATGGCCACGGCAGCGCTCTACAGCCAAATGGAAACTGGGACAGTAAAGGCCGATGCTGTAGCTTTGGGGCTGCTTGCGGCTGGATTTCAGCCAGGTCGCATTCAACCAGTCTGCAAGGAGTTGGCGGAACGTGCTGCCGAGTATTTGGCTTCAGAATCAGAGCGAATGAGGCCGACGCCGAAGGTTGAAGGTGATTACCGAGCACTCAAGAAAGCTACTGAGGCTGAGGAATGGGACAGCAAGCCAGAAGCACACCAGTTGATTGGTAAAGCTGTCTTGGAACTCGGAAAAACAATGGGGCGCATCGCGGAGGAGAATCAATTTTTGTGGTGGCTCCTCAGTCGGCGCAGTTCACTTTTGAATAAGCGGCGCGAAAAACTTTCGTCAAAAGAATATGCGCTCTTGGCTGGTGCAGAAGCGGCAGAACGCGTCGCTCTTCTCCCTCCGCCTGCCAGCGTGGAGTCGTTGATCGCCGAAGTGCTGTCACAGTTCGCAAAAGCGACCAATGCGGCTGTCCCGTTGGCCGACATTATTGACGCTGCGAACATGGGCAATCTGAGTGCAGTGACGGCAGGAGCAGAAGTGGGCGAGCTTTGCCCCCTTCAATGTCTTGTTGGGGTTCGGCGTGCAGGAGGAAAAGTCGATGGCGCATCGCTTGAGAAACTCAGCATTCACGCGAAACTTAAAGTTTCGCCGACTGAGGCGGCCAACCAGTGTTTCCGCGAACTAATGTTTTTGAGGGCGTTAGCACAACTTGGCTAAAACTTATGCCGACCTGCTCACAACCGAAATGCCCCATCGCGACGACGGGTGTGTGTCTCGAAGGGCACAAGCAAGGGTGTCCCCATCTCCTTGCCGATACCGATGCACCACCCGAAGCATCGGAAGATTCCACGGCCGCACCGGCGGTTCAGGTGATAACGCCGGAACCATTTCGCTTTCATTCAGGTGAAAAACTCACCGCTAAGGAAGCGTCACGGATGATGAGTTCAACGCCAGTGACGATGGTTCTTTGTGCCGGACCGCAATGGGCTGGTAAGACCACATTTCTAGCGCGGATAGGTGAGATGTTCCGCAATGGAACCTTCAAGGATTTCCGCTTCGCTGGCTCAAAAACACTTTGTGCTTTCGAGCGTGTGACCTGGCTGGCAACAACTGAGAGCGGAGCTGGCCAGCCTGACACGAAACGGACCTATCGGGCTGAAAAGGACACATTTTTTCATATTCAGGTTCAGCCAGCCGCGAAGGCCGAGAAGACATTTGACCTATTGATTACCGATTTGCCCGGCGAAATATTTCCGGCCGTCCTTTCCACCAAGGAGATTTGCGATGAACAACTGGCGGTGTCCCGCGCAGACCACCTCATCTTCTTCGTAGATTGCGGATCAATTATTGACAAAGCAAAGCGTCATTCCGAAAGGGACGGAGCGGTGCGGTTCTTGTCCCAGGTGCAAAAGTGCAGGCACGAACCCACACGCCTTCAAGTGACCGTCGTTTTCTCAAGATGGGACAAGATAACAGCGAGCGATAACCAGCAGGAACACGACGATTACTGCAAGGTGATCGAGAACGATATCCGGCAGCGATTCGTTTCTGTTTTTGGAGGACTTTGCTTTGACCGTGTTGCAGCACGACCGAAGTCCGCAGCTTCTCGGACCAATCCGGAGATTCAGGCGATATTCGGCCGCTGGCTGGATGAGCGGCCTTCGTTTCCGTTGCCCACCGTGTCTCGAACCCCTAAGCTGGCACGCGATTTTTCTGCCTTTGGATTACCATGAGCGCACCACACGAATCAGAAATCCTCTTGGTAGGCCTCACTGGAACAGGAAAAACTAACTTCCTTGTGGGCCTTGACGTAGTTCTCGAGTATCAAGCTGATCCCAATGGTCTTGTGCATTCAGGCCACGCGGATGATCGCGCCTACCTCGAACCACTCCGTGGACAGTGGCTGCGTGGCGAGGAGCTCGAACATACGAGCCGCCAGGCACCACCGCCGCCGCATCAACTCTTGGTGCGCCATCCGGCAAGTGGAACCGACGCGACCTTCCACATACCCGACCTAGCCGGTGAAACCTTCGACGCGCAATTCGCCACCCGTTCCATTCCCCGAGAATTTGGACTACGGCTGCAGCAGGCGAAGGGCCTGATCCTCTTTTTGCACTGCAAGCAGCAGGCCGGCCATGAATTACTAGAACACCCAACGATTATTGACGTAGAAACAACGGCCGAAACCCTGCCAAACCCATCGGCTGAATCCACTGAATGGTCGATTGAGCAATCCTCGAAACAAGTAAAGCTGGTCTATTTGCTGCAATTTGTAGCAGAGCTACTTTCGTCTCCCATCCGAGTTGCTGTCGCTATCTCCGCGTGGGACCACTTGGACCAAGCGCCTGCGGGGCTTGAACCCAAAGAGCCATCGCTTTTCCTTGCGAAACATTGGCCCCTCCTTGTGCAGTTTCTGGAGTGTAATCGCGCCACTTTTCCCTTCAAAACATTTGGAGTGAGTGCTCGAGGTGGAGGGACAAGCCCTGAGGAAATTGAGCGACTCACCAATATCGTTCATGCACGGGACCGAGTTATCCTTGTCGATGGTGGCCACCGCTCCAATGACCTGACTAGACCGGTGCGCTGGCTTCTTGGATTGCTCGATACTCCAAACTCTTCCAATGGCTGAGCAAATCAAATTGCAGCAAGCGCTGTTTGGATACCGGGACGGCCACAACTTGCTGGCTACATCCACGGCTCTTGCGCCGCGCGTGCGGCAATTCCTGGCAACGATCACGGACAGCTCAGGGCCAGAGAACAACAAGGGGTTTGAAGGCTCATTCACTGGCTTGCCTGTGCCGGAGACTGATTTTTATGCGCTCTTCCGCACATGGCCAGCCCCAGAAATGCCAAGGCCAGGCTGTGTGTGGAGCCACGTAATCCTAATTCAACTCGCCGACCTTGCACGAATTCCAGCGTTGTTTCAGCTTGGGAAACTTTGCTCTCGTCCTTCCGTGCCATTTGACGCGGCCCGCTACGAGGAACCACTTGCTCTTGATGTTACAAAGGCGGAAGAGAGCGCAGCCGTTAATTCTGACCAGAGGCGACTTCACTACCTCGTCCGGGCGCTCTACGAGCATCCCGAAGCAGGCGTCGTGATCTTGGATGAGGAGAGTGCATCTTGGGAGAACGCTGTTTTCCGGGTCTGGGCACAACAATGGCCTCGCCTCCGTCGCGAATTCGCATTTTCAACTGGATCGCTCAGTGACCGCCGCATCGCCGGCATACCATTTGACCTCCAGATTGCGCCCATCAGCAGCGAACGCCTTTGGAGGCGAGCCGGAGCCCCAACTCTCTTGCTGAACTTTCTCGCCCCGCCACCTGAACTGTTTGGCGGACCTATCCCGCCATGGGTTGACGTTGCGGAAGCAGATTTGCGCGGCGAATCCGATCGCCGGTTCAGGCAGTTTCTTTTTGATAACGGGAGCGATGTCGAGGACCCTCGGGCTGTTTTTTCGAAACTTGCAACGGTCTGTAAGGATGTCGGCGCAACGTCGGAATCCGCCTGGGCTGATTTGCTTTGCGCAGTTGGTGTGTCTTTCCCGGTGCCGACCGAAGCGGTTCGTCTGAAAAGATGGCTGGTAACCCTGCCTGCATCACTCAACCCGTCTGAGAAGCTTGAACGCGAATGGTCGATAGTGTCCTTCCTACTGGATTCTCAACACCGTGCTGCGTATCCGAGTTTAGACTTCGATTTTGCGAATTCAGCGGTTTCACTCTGGAAAGAGAAGCGTGAGCAGACAATCACTCTGCTCAGTCGTCTGGTGAAGCGGGACGAGAATCCTGCCGCAATATCCTTCGCTGAGGGGATTGCCAGCGCCGTCGACTCGGCTTCACTGCGGGCAATCGCGGAAGGGCATGGCGAACTGGTGCCGCTCGT
>JBDNGL010000234.1:0-4679 GCA_041689285.1 Opitutaceae bacterium | reverse complement strand
TCAAACCAAATCTCCCTCACCGCGGAGCGTCAAAGCAAATTCCTATCAGTAAAGCGCCCCGCCCACTGCCGGTAGGTCACCCACGTCCGCTCTCGGTACTGCCCCACCCGCATCGCCCGGTAAAGCCCCCGCTCCCACGGCGACATCTGCGCCTCATCGTGCTTCACATACTCCGCAGCCACATACCCGCCCTCACAATACCACCGGTAGGCTTCCGCGCACACCCCCACCTCCGGCTCTCCCGCCGCCTTCCGCTCCCGCCAAAACGCCCGCGCCACCCCCCGCGTCACCTCCTCCCGCGCCATCCCGCTATGTTTCACCAGCGCCAAAATCCCCCGCCGCCATTCCCCCTTCACCTCCTCCGCCATCACCTTCTCCTGCAATCGCGCCTGCCAGTCAGGGAACCGAATCACGGCCCGCGCATCCACGGACGGCTCGTTGCCTGGACTGTGTGCGGCTTCATTTGCGGACAGTTTGTTGTTTGACAAATCTGCCAACTCTGGAAATAATCCGAAACCGAAATCTCCCTCCCTCAACCGGAAATTCCGCCCCGAAGCTTATACACACTGTTCACTCAGCCATTTGCCAAACTGTCCAGATGGACATAGAATAATACTGTTCGGCCAATGATTTCCACCTTGATTCTTGATCCATGAATCCCAAAGAAACAAATACAACGGAACTGCTTCTCCTTGTCCTTCTTTTACAGAGCACCGATGATGACGATGGCTTTATGGCAGAGGAGCTATACGATAGATTTCGGATGCGCCTACGGAACATGGAAGGGTGGGATCCTCACTTAGATGATATATTCCGGCACGCGATACGAGCACGTCGGGGTCGTAGTTCACGGATTCACAGCTTAGCGAGAGAGACTGCTATCTCAGTGTTTGAGGGGCATCAGAGCGAAGCCCGAGCGGAGCATCAGCGCGCCACGGAGTCGCTAACCGCTGGGCTAGATCAATTGCGTACGGAACTGAGCGTTCAGAACGAAGTTCTTACGAGTACTCAGGCAGATATTGCCGCAACAACCATTGGACTAAGAGACCTTGTATGGCGACGATCGCTAGGACTGGATGAAGCTGAGATTCGTGAAGTGCGTTTTGTGCCGGTCCGAGCCTTCGTGGGAGATCCTGTTCCTTCCCAAGAGATTCTGGATGGCATCTGTAAGCGTATTGAGAGCTTTGCCTTGGACAGAGGGTTTGCTGTCGCCGCAGCATTCCCGCCAGAAGCGGGGTCATGGTGGAAGAAATTTCTTCTGAAGACACGTCAGGCTGCTACGCATGAGGAGGTTCTGGAGCGGCTTGGCAAGGTCGAACGAGGTTTCGAACTTCAATATCTAGATGGTCCACAATCTGAGGCGAACAAGAATCAAGCGGAGGCAGTTGCTTGTTTGCTTCAGTCCATGAAGGATATTTCATCGGGCTGCATTCAAGTTGGTTCTCTTTTGGTTGTGAAGGCCACTGATTTAGATGGGCGAGTGCGTGCCGCAGCCCGCACACTCACAATTCAAGAGTTGAAGCGTATTGAGAGTAATCAAGCTATGCTTGGTCAGCCGACTGAAATACTATCATGGCTGGGCGCATCATAACACCTATGCCGAACAAGGCGCGGCTGGACAACCGCCGGGGCTCTCTACTTTCTTCCGTGATTTTCGTTTATTCCAACATCAACCCTGCTCTCGACGCGCAGTGCCGCCCCAGCGGTGCCAGCGCTTGAACGTTCTCACCGTGGAGCGTCAAAGCAAATTCCTATCAGTTCTGCTGCAACTGACGAATGTCGTGGCGCTCACGAACACCAATACCAACAGCGTCACCATGACCAATCCGTTGCCTTCGACGAATGCCTTGGCCTCGACCAGCGCCACCGGCGACCCGCGCACTTGGCGAGACTGCAAGACGCTCTGCCGGCACCCTTGGTGCGTGGCGGTTGGGGCGGATTTGGCGCTGCTGATTATTTGGTGCTTTATCGCGGGATTTTCCGAGCGGCTGGTGCCGGACATGTTGAGCCGGCTGGCGAAGAAGGCGGAGGAGAAGGTGTGAAGCGAACGGATGCCATGAATCTTCCCCCAATCCATTTCCTCTGTCTGATGGCGCTGATGCTCGGTGCCGCCGTGTTCTTGTTCTCCGGCTGCGCGGTGCATTACTACGACCCGGCGACAGGCACGGAGCATTTGTGGGGGCTGGGGCACATGCGGATGAAAGCAGCGCCGGTGGGGCAAAACATCGAATCAGTGGTCGCCGGAACGAGCAGTGCGGGTGTTAGCTTGGGCGCGGGCCGTGAGGATTACTATCTGACCGCCGGCTGGGATTATCGCCGCCGCATTGTCATCGGCACCAATGCCGCCTTCGCCCTCGACTGGCCGAATGCGGATTTCTTCAACGTCCGTGTCGGCACCAATCCTCCGTATTTGACCCCCGGCTACCGATATTCCGTCCGAACCAATCACTGAACTTTATGAGCCACAAAATTCTTCTAACGGGCTGCCTGACGGCGGCGCTCTTTTCCGGCTGCGCTGGGCGCAACCACATTCTGTTCATGACGAAATCGAACGTCGGCCTGGATTTCGACGCCAAACCGCCGACGCTCGAAGTCACCGTCTCCCGCAAGGAGGCGGTCATCGCGCCGACGTTCGAGGGCGGGCAGACGCCGCCGATCGCGGCGAGTTTCAAGCCACGGGCGGGCGCGGGCAGAGGCTTTCTCAATTTCTTTCTGGGCGTGGATCAAACTTTCACGGGCGGCGATGCGGCGGTGGCGATGGCGTCCCTGTATTCCAAGGGGGGCGGCGCACCACCGCCTTCCGCCCGCACCAACTACAATTCTGCCCTGACTTTGACGCAGCCGCCGAAGTACAAGGGAATTCTGCGCGGTGTTCCCGGCCCCGGTGAGACGCGGAATTTTATCTTTGGCACTGACACTTCGCTCGGACTCAAGGCGGCGTGGAGTGGGGCGGGCGGCCAGTTCCCCGATACCGTGCGGCTGGGTTTCAACCGCAAAGAATTTGCCTGGGCGCCTGTCTTTCTGACCACGAATGCGCCGACCACCAACGGTCCCGTGACGTATTCGGTCAAAGCGCCTTCGTTCCTCGCGACCATCCAAAGCCAGATCGATGTAGGCAGCAGCAATGGCGGGATCAAGGCCCTCCAGTATTTTGCCTCGGGAGAGACGGCCACCCTGCTTGCCATGCAACCAGCGGTTCGCGAGGCCATGATCTCACGCTTGGATCCTGAAGCGGCGGTTCTGGAGGATTCGTATCAAAAAGACGCCAACGGCGACTGCCTGCGAAAGTATTGGAAGCCTGACGACACCATCAATCCCGACCATCAGGCCGCCTTAAAAAAATGGATGACCGACAACAACGTGGACACACCCTCCATCACCATGTTTTTGCGCGGTTCCAAGTACGGAGCCTTGCGCGCCAGAGCCGTGCGGGAACTCCCAACCAACTGCCCTTGACCATTCCCACAGGAAACAAAACTTATGGAAACACAAACTCTGCATGACGTGCCTGCCAGTGAAGTGGACGAAATAGTCGCCGATTTTGAAAGCGAAGGCTACACCGTCACCAAGCATCGCCAAAGCAACGGCAAATACACGGTGGCCGCCAGCCGGCCCCGGCCCCGGGGTGCTGTGGCTGTCACGGACGCCAACACGGTGGTTCTCCACAATGTGAAAAAGAAAGATTTGCAAGAGGTCGTCACCGATCTCGCCAGCGAAGGCTACACCGTGACGGTGCAACTCGAGGACGACGGCGAATTCACCGTCATCGGCGTGAAACGCTAACTCACCGCCATGAGCACCCTCCGCAAGCCCGCACTCGGCCCCATCGTGGGCCACACGACTCATCGATCCTGCCGGCTGTGGATCGCGGCTTCGGATGCCCTTGATGAAAAGAGCCTGGATGAAGACCGACGCACCATTGGCGTTATTGGCGTCGTCGGTGCCGGCGGCAAGGTGGACCCGGCGCACATCTCCTATTTCCGGCTGCGCCGCGAGTTCGACCGCACCGGCTCGTTCAATCTGGGAGTGGACGTGTCTTTGTGGAGAGATGATGCCGAACGGGCCACGCTCCAACAGTTCCCGCTCCAGCCGGCCACGCCTTACCGTGTCCGCATGGCGTCGTTGAACCTCGATGACGCTTACCCGAACGATCACAACGTGCCGAGCGAGTGGATCGTGTCCAAGCTGCCGCTGGCCTCCGCGTGGGCGGATAAGCTGAACATGGAACCGTCGGAGGATGTGTATGCGGAGGCCGTCTTCACCACGCAACCCGCGCCGCCCGCTCCTCAGGCCGCCGCGCCGTTGAGTTTCCTGCTCGGCTCGTGCCGTTACCCCGGCCTGCTCTGGAAGCGAAAGGAGTCCGACCGCATTTTTGGCCCGATGCTTGATGAGCACATTCAGCGGCCGGAAGGGGCAATGGGGTCAGATCTGTAAGTTCAACATTTGCATCAACAACGCCTTCCTGAGGGCCTCCTCCTCGGGGTGTTTTTCCAGGTGCTTCCAGAACTGACGAATCCCCTGTGCCGCCGCCCCGTAGCTCAAGCCCGGGATCTCCCTCACCACCTCGATCAGTCGCCATTCCAAGTGGCGCGTCGCCACCGCCATCACGCCGTTGCGACCCCAGTCCCCGTACCGGCTTGTCATGTCGGACCAACTCCGTCCCAGCAATCCTTCGCTCG
>JBDNGL010000233.1:0-15637 GCA_041689285.1 Opitutaceae bacterium | reverse complement strand
GAACAATGGCTGGCTGCAGGAATGCCCCGACCCGATCACGAAGATTTCCTGGGACAACGCTATTTTGGTCAGCCCGAAGCTCGGCAAGGAACTCAACATCACCCCCAAGGGTTCGGCGATCCAAGTGGCGCGAGTTGAAACGGCTGATTTTCTCCGTGGCCGCGAGCTGGCCCATGTGGGCGAAGTTACGGTCAATGGCCGGATCGTGCGCGGGCCGATCCATATTCAGCCCGGTCTTTCCAACTACACCATCATCCTGCCGCTCGGCTATGGCCGGGAGCGGAGCGGGCGGGTGGGGCAGGGCGTCGGCTTCAATGCCTATCCCGTGCGCACTTCTGCCTCCTCTGCGATTGCTACCGGTGCGACCATCACGCTGACCGGGGAGCGCTTCGAATTGGCCAATGTGCAAGAGCACTGGTCAATGGAAGGCCGCGCCATCGTGCGTGAGGCCAATCACGAGGAATTTCAGAAAAATCCGAGCTTCGTGCATGACATGGGTATCGAGTCGCATTCGCCCGCGATTTACGGCGAGGCCGGCCCGAAAAACGAGGCGGCGCTTTCGCGAGACCAGCGCGCGGTGCTGACCGCTGACCGTGCCAAGGATTCCCCGCGCGGGCAGTCGCTCTACGACACGCCGGATTTCAGCGGCACGCATCAATGGGGAATGTCGATCGATCTCAACACCTGTATCGGTTGCAACGCTTGCGTAGTCGCCTGTCAGGCGGAAAACAATATTCCAATCGTTGGCAAGGACCAGGTGATGCGGGGTCGCGAGATGCACTGGATCCGCCTAGATCGTTATTATTCAGACGGCAATGCCGACGGCAGCGCTTTTGGCGGTGAAGGCAACCGCGAACTGCCCGAGGATCCACAGGTTTCGCTCCAGCCAGTTGCCTGCATGCATTGCGAATTGGCGCCTTGTGAAACGGTGTGTCCGGTCAATGCCACTGTGCACGACGAGGAAGGTCTGAATGTGATGGCCTACAACCGCTGCATCGGCACGCGTTACTGCGCCAACAATTGCCCCTACAAGGTTCGCCGGTTTAATTTCTTCGATTACAACGACCGCCAACTGGACTCGCTTTATCTCGGCCCGCTTGGTCCGAAGGGCATGCCCGAACTGGTCAAGATGGCGAAGATTCCCGAAGTGTCGGTCCGCATGCGCGGCGTGATGGAAAAGTGCACCTATTGCGTGCAACGTATCCAGAACGGCAAGATCCAGCACAAGGTGCGCATGGCCAAGGCCGGCACACCGGCCGAGGTTGCCGTGCCCGATGGCAACATCAAAACCGCCTGCCAACAGGTCTGTCCGGTGGAGGCCGTTGTCTTCGGCAACATTCTTGATACCTCAAGCGCCGTGGCCCAGGCCAAGGCCCGCGAGCACGATTATCAGTTGCTCGGTTATCTCAACGTCCGTCCGCGCACCACCTACCTCGGTCGGCTGCGCAACCCCAATCCGAAAATGCCGGATTACAACAAGCTGCCGCTCAGCCGCGTGGAATATAAGAACAAGAACTATCCGGCCGCCCTCAAGAAGGGCTCGCATGATCACTCCAGCCTCAAGTCGGAGTCCATTAACGGAGGCCAAAGTTAATGGCACACGCTGAACCAGCCGGCGCCGTCCCGGCCATTCTGCAAGAGGTCAACCCCACCGTTTTGCCGCGCGCGATACTGGTGGAGAACAACCGCAGCTTTTCTTGGATCACGGAGAAAATCTGCAGCATCATTGAGGGCAAGACGCCCACGTGGTGGTGGGTTTGCTTTATCTTGGCCTGTTTTGTCGCCTCCTTCACCGTCGCGGGCATCACCTACCTCGTCGCGGTCGGCGTCGGTGTGTGGGGCCATAACAACCCGGTAAACTGGGCGTGGGACATCGTCAACTTCGTGTTCTGGATCGGCATCGGCCACGCTGGCACGCTGATTTCGGCGATTCTGTGTCTGCTCCGCCAGCGTTGGCGCACCTCGATCAACCGCGCCGCTGAGGCGATGACGATTTTCGCGGTGGTTTGCGCCGGGATATTCCCGGTCTTTCACGTCGGTCGCGTCTGGTATGCTTGGTATCTTTTCCCGATCCCGAACTCCAATGCGATCTGGCAGAACTTCCGCTCGCCGCTCGAGTGGGACGTGTTCGCGGTCTCGACCTACGGCATCGTCTCCGTGCTCTTCTGGTATGTCGGCATGATCCCCGATCTCGCGGTGCTCCGCGACCGCTTCTACGCGGCCGGTAACAAGCTGCGTTCCTTCCTTTATGGTCTGTTTGCGCTCGGCTGGCGCGGTTCGAACCGCCACTGGAGCAATTACGAGATGGCCTACCTGATTCTGGCCGGTGTTTCGACCCCACTCGTGCTCTCGGTGCACACCATCGTGTCGTTCGACTTCGCGGTGTCGCTTCTGCCCGGGTGGCACACGACGATCTTCCCGCCATATTTCGTGGCCGGTGCCATCTTCTCCGGCTTCGGGATGGTGCTCACTTTGATGTTGCCGCTGCGCGCGATCTACAAGTTGGAGGACCTCATCACGCAGTATCACATCGATTGCATGTGTAAGATCACCCTCGCGACGGGCACGATCGTGGGCTACGCCTATGCGATGGAGTTCTTCATCGCGTGGTATGGCGCGAATCCCTATGAAGGCTTCGCGTTCATCAACCGTGCCTTCGGTCACTACGCGTGGGCCTACTGGATCATGATCACCTGTAATGTGATCACGCCGCAGTTCTTCTGGTTCAAGAAGGTCCGCCAGAACACCGCTTTGGTCTGGATCCTTTCGATCTTTGTGAATGTTGGCATGTGGTTCGAGCGCTTCGTGATCATCGTGACGTCCCTGGCCCGCGATTTCCTGCCCTCCAGCTGGGGTTATTACAGTCCGTCGATTGTCGAGATATTCACCTTCTTCGGCACCTTCGGTGTTTTCTCAGTGCTGTTCCTCCTCTTTATTCGCTTCCTGCCGATCATGCCGATGGCGGAACTCAAGGCGGTCACGCCGCAAGCCGATCCACACGCGGGTCGTGGCCACCACTAATTCGACCCGACCATGTCTGCCCAATCATACGGTCTCATCGCCACCTACGACTCTGCCGCTGGTATTTACCAAGCGGCTCAGCAGGTCCGCGACGCTGGTTACAAACAGTGGGACTGCATCACCCCGTGCCCGATCCACGGCCTCGACGGGGCCATGGGCGTCAAGCGCTCGGTGGTGCCGCGGTTTTCTCTTGTCGGCGGTATCGCCGGTTTTTTCGCCGGCATGTCGCTCATCTGGTGGACTGGGGCGGTGGATTACCCGTTGATCGTCGGTGGCAAGCCTTACTTCAGCCCGATGTTCGCCTTTCCGATCGCCTACGAATTGACCATTCTCTTCGCCGCCTTCGCAACCATCGGTGGCATGTTATTACTCAACGGTCTCCCCAAGCACTATCATCCGGTGCTCAAATACGATCAAATCAAGCGTGGCATGGATGATTTGTTTTTCATCGTGATCGAGTCCCGCGACCCCCGTTTCAACGCCGCCAACACCCGGGCGCTTCTGGAGAAATCCGGCGGCACAGACATCAAGGAGCTGGAAGCCTGAGCCATGCGCAACGTTTACCTAATCACGGCGTTCTTAGTGGTGCTGACGGTGTCCGTCCTCGGATTGCGTGGGACCAAATTCACCAAGCCGCCGATGGATGTTTTTCCCGAGTGGCTTTTCCCCGGGATGAAATACCAGTCCAAATACAAGGCTCAGGCTGCCAGTAAGTTTTTCGCCGACGGCCGGGCTGATCGTCCGCAACCGGCCGGGGTCGTGGCCGCCGCGTATGGCCCCGCGGGCCAGCCGTTGCGCAATGACGATGAGCGCTACGCTGGCAAGGATGCCAGCGGGGCATTTGTTGCCCGCATCCCCGACTCGCTCACGGTGAACCAGCAGTTCATCGAGCACGGTCGCGGTCGTTACATGATCTTCTGCGCGCCCTGCCATGGGGCGACCGGCGATGGTCAGGGCATCACCAAGCAATATGGCATGGGTGCCACCCCGACCTTCCATGATGAGCGGTTGCGGCAGATTGCTGACGGCGATGTCTATAACACGATTTCGCAGGGCAAGGGCACCATGTATTCGTATGCGGACAAATTGAGTCCCGATGACCGCTGGGCGGTCGTGGCCTATGTCAGGGCTCTCCAACGCGCCCAGGCCGGCTCGGTGGCGGATGTGCCTGCGGTCAACAAACCTGAACTAGTCATCAAATGAGCACCCCCGCCGCCGTAATTTCATCCACGCTCCCGGCTCCCACCACGGCCACCGCCAACAAGGCGCTCGCGGTCGGAATCGCCGGTATCATCATCACGGCCTTGGGTCTGTTGGTATCCGACGGTCACGCGGTCGCCGTTTCATGGCTCGTCGGTATCACTTTCTGGAGCGCCATCGCGATCGGCATGCTGATGCTTATTCTGATCCATCACATATTCGACGCTTCGTGGTCTGTCATCCTTAGGCGTCAATTTGAACACGGACTCGCCGCTTTCAAATGGCTATCGTTACTATTTGTCCCGCTGCTCGTCGTGTCTTGGCTGAAGCCTGGCTATATCTGGCATTGGATGGACATGGGGCATGAGTTGCCCGGGCGTGGCACCGTCGGCACGGATGTGCTCTATCTCAAGAAGGCAAGTTTCCTAAACCCCGGCATGTTTGCTGGCATGACGGCGGTGTTCTTCCTGTCTTGGATCTGGCTTTCGGCCCGCTTGCGCAAGGCTTCCTTCACCCAAGATACCGATGGTGATGTAAAATGGACTTTCAATAATCGGGTGACCGCCGCATTTGGCCTGCCGCTGGGTGCGTTTACCCTGACATTTGCCTCCGTCTACTGGATTAAGAGCCTCGAATATCACAGGTTCTCGACGATGTATGGGGTGTGGTTCTTTGCGAATTGCGTGCGGGCTGCCTTGGCGGTTGGTGTGCTCATGATGCTCTGGCTTTGGGCCCGGGGAGACTACAAGGGGGTGCTCAACAAGAATCATTGGCACTCGATTGGTCAGCTGATCTTCGCCTTTACGGTGTTCTGGGCCTACGTGACTTTCTCGCAGTATTTCCTCATCTGGAATGCAAACATTCCCGAGGAAACCTTTTGGTATAATCTCCGCGAGCTGAACGCCGATGGCACTCCCAACCAGTGGAAATACGTGGGTATCATCGGTATTCTCTTCGGTCACTTCTTCGTGCCCTTCCTGTTCCTGCTCTCCTACAAGAACAAGCTGAATCACGGTCGCATGTGTTTCATCTCGATTTGGATGCTGGCGGTTATCCTGTTGGATATTTGCTATAACATTTTACCCATTCTCAAAGATGCTGGCGGCGACCCGCTGCCGCTTTTCTCATTGCATCTCATCTGGACGCTCACTGCAACCATCGGCATCGGCGGGGTCTGCGTGTGGGCCTACCTTAAAAGCTTCCCTTCCACCAAGCTGATTCCCATTCGCGATCCGCGCATTGGTGAATGCCTCACCCACCATGAGTGATTACATCGCTACCGCCAAACGCGCCCCGCTCGTGTCCGTCGTGGCCATCATGGGATGTTTCGCGCTGTTTTTGCTGCTGGTTTATCTCGCCTACCTGCCGAGGCAGACCGGGCCCTATGTCGGTGACGGCGTGCGGACACCTGCGGAACGACTCGCGGCGCTTGCCGAACTGCGTGCGGCCGAGCAAAAGCGGGCCAACAGCTATGCATGGATCGATCAATCCGCCGGGCTGGTCCAACTCCCGATCAACCGGGCCATGGAACTCACGGTCCAGCATTACAATGAAGGCCGCTAAGCCCGCCGCCACGAACTTTCCGCGATGACTAATGCTTTGCAAAACAATGTCCCGGACGGGGTGACTGATATCGACACCACCGCCCGCTACCCCCTGTTCCTCTTGGTGGGGTCCGGACTCGTTTGGCTGGTGTTGGGCGGTGTGCTTGCACTGATCAATCTCGCCCAGACCTACACCCCCGCGTTATTGGCTGATTGCGCTTGGCTCACTTATGGGCGATTGCAGGCCATACATGAGACCATCTTGGTCTATGGCTGGTTCGGCAATGGCGGCCTAGCGGTGGTGCTTTGGTTGCTGGCCCGCTTGGGCGGATCTCCTCTACGGGGACAAAATTATATCACCGTCGGCGCGCTGTTCTGGAACCTTGCGATCACCCTGAGCGCGATCGGCATTGCGACCGGCGACGCCACCTCCTTCCCGTTGCTGCAGATGCCTCGATACGTGCAGGCCATCATGTTGTTTTCATTCGCGGCCATCGCCGTGCCGGGAGTGCTGGCTTGGTCCGGTCGGCGCTCGGAAGTCACTTTTGTCTCCCACTGGTATGCCGTGGCTGCCCTTTTCCTGTTCCCGTGGTTTTTCTCGGTGGCGCAGGTGATGCTCAATTTTGTGCCGATGCGTGGAACCCTGCAGGCCGTGGTGGCAACCTGGTATGCGCAAAACGTCTTTAGCCTGTGGCTGGCCCCCGTGGCCATGGCGGCCGTTTATTATTTGCTGCCGAAAATCACTGGCCGGGTGATTCACAACTACGACTTTGCGGTTTACGGTTTCTGGACGCTGCTCTTTTTTGGCTGCTGGATGGGCGGCCGTCACCTCATTGGCGGTCCGGTGCCAGCATGGATTCCGACCATGGCTATTGTTTGCGCCTGGCTGGTGCTCTTCCATCACATGATCGTCTATTTTAATTTACGGGAAATCTTCCGGCCCGGTGGCAGCACTGTGCTCAAGTTTTTGGCCATTGGCCTTGGCTCCTACCTATTGAGTGCTGTGGTGGATACGGCTTTTGCCTCGCGGGCATTGGCGGAAGTCACCCAATTCACGTTTTTCCAGCAAGCGCAGATGCAACTGGCTTTTGGGTCAGTCACTCTGATCATTTTCGGTGCCTTTTACTATCTGGTGCCCCGATTGGCCGGAGCCCACTGGCCCTCAGTTAGTTTGATTCGCGGACATTTTCTCGCCTCGGTCTTGGGCTTCGTCCTGTTAGTTTTAGCCTTGGGTGCAGCGGGTTGGACGCAGGGGTTGGGGCTGAACGATGCTGAAATCACTTTTGTGGAGATTGCCTCAAAGACGAAGACGTGGCTGGTGGTTGCGACTGCTGCGCAAGGCGTGTTGCTTTTTGGCAACCTGCTGTTGCTTTTGCATTTCTTGTGGCTGGTGATTGGTCAGGTGCCGGTTCGGAACCTCATTCGCCAAGCCACAACTGTGGAGGCGACAGTTTCATGAAAAACGGCCCGACATTCTTTCTTGGTCTGTTCTCGGTCCTAGCCATTTCTTGGGCTGGTCTCATTCTTGGCACTCAGGCCCAATTGGGCGACCTGCGTCCGCTCTACGACGAAAACGAAGGCAGGGCCTTTCCGCTGCGCAGTTCCGGTATCGCGGAGCGCGGCCAATTGGTTTATCAAGACCTCGGGTGTGTCGCCTGCCATACGCAGCAGGTGCGGCGGCCGGATTTTGGCTCAGACAAAGACCGTGGTTGGGGTGAACGCCAAAGCGTAGCCCGGGATTATGTGCATCAGTCACGGCCACAACTGGGCCAGATGCGCATCGGGCCGGATCTGGTCAATTATGGGGCACGCGCCAAAGCCAGTGGAATGACCGAACAGGTGTTGTTGGCTAACCTCCACAATGGTTGGGCCGGCATGCCAGCCTACCGGTTCCTCTTCACTCAGAAAAAAGTCCTTGGCGAAACCTCGCCACATGCCTTGGTGGGCGGTGCGGCGCCGGGCTACGAACTGGTGCCTACTGCGCGGGCGCGGGAGCTGGTCGCGTATCTGTTGAGTTTGAATCAGCCTTATGAATTTCCGGAGGCCCGACCTTATGCGCCGGCCGCCGATGAGGAGAAACCCGCCCAATGAGCGCCTCTGCACCACAAGACCCCCGGCATGAACCCAGTAATTTGCCGGACGATAAACTCATTGCCGCGCACGACCAAGCCGCCGGTGGCGAACCCGACAAGCAAGCGAATTACCGGCTCCTGCCGCTGGCGCTGCTGTTCATCTTTAGCGGCCTGATCTTTTATGCAGGCACCTACCTGAACCGCTACGCGGGTCTTTACAGTGGCGAGATTTTTGATGAACGGCTGTTGCCCACCGACGGAAAGCCGATCGCGGCTGTCATTGATCCGGTGGTGTTGGGTCGGCGGCAATATGCACTCGCCTGCGTTACTTGTCACATGCCGAACGGTCTGGGTATCCCCAATCTCTATCCACCGCTGGCCGGCACAGAATGGGTCGTGGGCAGCGAAGAAAGACTGGTGGCCATCTTGGTCCATGGACTCAAAGGCCCGGTCACGGTCAAAGGTAATGTTTACAATGCGGCGGTGATGCCAGCATTTGGGCAGGTCGCTGGCGGTGGCTATAACTGGAGCGATGAACGCATCGCCGCAGTCTTGACCTACATCCGACAGGAGTGGGGCAACCAGGCTGGTCCGATCTCCACCGAGCAAGTGCGGGAGTTGCGCACGCGTGTGGGCAATCGCGCGGAATGGACGGAGGCAGAGTTGATGGCGATGCCGTAAACCGTCGCGGCACTTCAGGACGGGCGGCTTTTAGAGATTTAGTGAGCTATAGGATTTATTCGCCCAGTTTTTTGTCTGTAACGAGATGATTCTGCACGTAGTCGCGTACAGCTCCGGCCAGCGGGGTCATCGGGCGGTCATAGCCGGTGGCGCAGAGTTTGCCGATGTCGGCTTGGGTGAAATACTGGTATTTGCCGCGCAAGATCTCGGGCATCTCGATGAAGTCGATGGCCGCTTCACGCCCAAGGGCAGCGAAGATTGTCCGGGTAAGCGCCAGCCAGCTATTGGCCTCACCGGAACCGAGATTGTAGAGCCCGCCAGCGTGGGTGGCCTTTTCTGCGAAATGCAGGGTCATCTCCACGGCATCCTTCACATAGAGAAAATCGCGCTGCTGCTCGCCGTCTTTGTAATCGGGATGATAGCTTTTAAAGAGGCCGACCCGGCCAGTGGTCATAATCTGCTGGTAGGCCTTGTTGACCAGTGAGCGCATGTCGCCCTTGTGGCCCTCATTGGGCCCATAGACGTTAAAATATTTTACGCCGACGATGCGCTGCAACCAGCCTGCCCGTTGCGCCTGCAAGTCGAAGAGGTGCTTCGAGTAGCCATACATGTTGAGCGGCCGCAAACGGGCGATGTTTTCGTCAGTATCGCTCATGCCTTGAGCCCCGTCGCCATAGGTGGCGGCGGAGGAGGCGTAAATGAACCGAGCGTCCTGCGTGAGGGCCCAAGTCGCCAGTTCCTTGGTGTAGGCGTAATTGTTGTCGATCAAGTAAGCCGCGTTGCGCTCGGTGGTGGCGGAACAGGCCCCGAGGTGAAAGACGGCGGAAAACTTGCCGAGAGCGGTCGGCTTGGCCGCAAGGCGGCTACGTAGGACATCAGCTTCAACATAGTCAGCGAATTTGAGCGGAACGAGGTTCTTCCATTTTTCGTCAGAGCCGAGGAAGTCGCTTACGACAATTTCCGTGTACCCACGCTGGTTCAGGGCCCAGACGAGGGCGCTGCCGATAAAACCGGCGCCACCGGTGACGAGAATACGGCCAGAGAGGGGGCTCATGTTTCCCGTGACAATTCCTCAGCACGGGTCTTGGCGGCAAGCACGGTTTCACAGATAATTCCGCGAAAGTCCCGCGCTGCTAGGCGACGCAGACCGGCGAGCGTGGTGCCATTGGGCGAGGTGACTTGGTCGCGCAGTTGCTCGGGGTCAACCTGTCGGCGGGCCAAGAGCCGGGCCGAGCCGAGCACGGTTTCAAGGGTCAGGCGGGTCGCGATCTCCGGGGGCAAGCCGGCGGCGGTGCCCGCGTCGCGCATGGCCGCGATGTATTCGAAGAGAAAGGCCGGACCGCTGGCGCTCAGGGCTGTGACCGCGTCCATGTGTTCCTCACCCAAGGGCAGATAGTGGCCGCAAGCGCCGAAGAGAGTTTCGACACTCGCCTGATCGGCCGGGTTGAGGACATGCAGCGCGCTATAGGGCGTGATGGCCGCTCCAATCGCGGCCGGGGTGTTGGGCATGGCCCGGACGATGTTGCGGGCAGTGGGGAAAACACGGGCGAGGGTGGTGAGTCGTTTGCCGGCCAGCACGGAGATTACCAGTCGTCCGGCGGTCAATTTGGCGAGCCGGGCATCAGCGGTGGCGAGATGCTGGGGCTTGAAGGCGACCACGAGCACATCGGCATCAGCCAGCAGGCGGTCGAGTGAACTGGCGAGCGTGATGCCGGTGCGGGCGGCGAGGGTGGGGGCACTCTGACCTTGGCCACCCAGACAACACAGATCGGTCTGGTTGATCTTGCCTTGGGATAGCAGTCCATCGATCAAGGCGGCCGCTAGATTGCCGGCACCGAGAAAGGCGATTTTACTCATCCTCGTTTTTGCGCACGCGTTTTTCGATGGGGTGAATCAGCACGGTGCAAGTTCCACCACCGGACCGATCGGTTAGGGTAACCTCACCGCCAAGGCTGCGGAGAGCGTGCCGGGCCACCGTCAGACCCATGCCCACGCCGACTGTGCTCTTGGAACTGATGAAAGGCTCAAACACGTGATCGCGAATCTCTGGGCCCACACCTTGGCCTTGATCCTCAATCTTGAATTGCACGGCTTTGCCGTCGGCACGTTTCTCCACGAGCTCGGTGCGTATCCAGATTGGTCGTGATGCTGCCGGCAGGTTGCCGTAGCTTTCCCAGGCGTTCATGAGCACCTTGCCCATGATATCCTCAAAAACCTCGGTGTTGGTTTCAATTAACAGGTCGGCGAGGGAGTTCTCAATGGTGACGCTGGCGTTGGCCTGATTATCCTGTTTGAAGCGCGCGACGCTGCTCTCGAGCAACTGCTGCAGTTTCACCTTTTCCAGCGGCGGACGCGATTTTGTCACGAGCTGGCTGAGCTGCTTGATGATCGCGACGATGCGTTGGATGGCTTCTTCGACATGTTGGGTATTCTTTTTTACCTGCTCGGGCTTGTCATAGTAGGCTTTCAGGAGATCAAGATAACCGATCACTACGCCTAATAGATTATTGAGATTGTGGGCGATGCCTTGGGTCACGGCGCCAATCGTGGCTGCACGGCGGGCCTCGACCAGCCGGCGCTGCAAATCGAGCATTTCGCGATTCACGGCGACATAGCGCAGGTGAGTCTGCACCCGGGCGTAGGTTTCATCGAGGTCGATGGGCTTGGTGATGTAATCGACCGCCCCGACGCCCAGTCCCTCGATTTTACCTTCCTTGGAGGTGCGGGCGGTGATGAAAATCACCGGGATAGAGCGGGTAGCTTCGTTACTCTGTAAACGTTGGCACACTTCGATGCCGTCCATATCGGGCATCATCACGTCAAGCAGAATGAGATCGGGTTTTTCGCGGCTGACCAAGTCAAGGGCCTCCAGACCATTGTAGGCGGTGACGACGCGAATGCCCTCACGCTCCAGTTTGCGCTTCAGGAGCTGGACGTTAATGGGTTGGTCATCGACGACCAGAATTGTGGGCAATGGCATCTTGGGCCGAGCTAAAGTCGCCTAGGCTTCGGGCGCAACTCCTTTGCGGGAACTGTTTAACGCTCCGCCCGCAGCCGGTAGGCCTTGAGCGTGTTCTTCATCAGCATCGCTACCGTCATAGGGCCAACCCCACCTGGCACCGGTGTGATCTTGGCGCACAAGGGGGCGACAGAAGGGAAATGCACATCGCCCGTCAGGCGATAACCGGTTTTTTTGGTCCGGTCCGGCACCCGGTTGATGCCAACGTCGATCACGACAGCACCGGGTTTCACCATGTCGGCCGTGACGAACTCCTGGCGGCCGATTGCCGCGATGAGCACATCTGCCTGTCGGGTCAGCGAGGGTAGGTCAGCCGTGCCCGAGTGGCAGATGGTTACCGTGCCATTGGCGCCGGCCTTTTTCTGCAATGCAAGGAGAGCAACGGGCTTTCCGACCAACAGGCTGCGCCCTAGCACCACGACGTGCTTACCTTTCAGATCCACGCCGCTGCGGGTGAGCAACTCCATGATGCCGGCGGGAGTGCAGGAAACGAAGCCGGTATCATCATCTTGGGCGACTTTGCCGAGATTCATGGTGCCAAGGCCATCCACGTCTTTTCCAGGTGCGAGCCGGCGGAAAATCTGCAGCTCGTCGAGCTGTTTGGGCATGGGTGACTGCACAAGAATGCCATCCACGGTCGGGTCGGCATTCAGCTGATCGATCAGTTGCCCCATGGCGCTTTGCGTGATGTCATCGGGCGGCAGGTGGATTCGGCTCTCGATACCGATTTCGGCCGCGGTCTTTTCCTTTTTTTTCACGTAGGAGACGGAAGCCGGGTCATCGCCGACACGCACTAGTGCGATGCACGGCTTGCGGCCGTTGAGAGCGGAGACTTCGGTCTTGAGTTCCGCGATGATAGCGTTGGCGATTTTGTTTCCGTCGATGAGTTCCATGGTGGGTAAAAAAATAAAGGCCGGCAAATCGTGTGATTTGCCGGCCCCCAAAGGGAAGCGTTTACCTCATCTGCAAGGTTTCCACCTGAATGACGATGTCCCGCCCGTCCGGCATGGCCTTGGCGGTTCCGTAAACGACCACGACGCGATCGATATATTTCTCGATCTGGTCCGTCAGGAGCAGCTTGCTGATGTCGAGGTAGGCGTAGCGGACGCCAGCCCCGTCATTGAGTTGCCAATCGTAGGGTCGGCGCGGGGCAAAGGGACGTTTGGACGAGACAAATTTACCTTGGAAAAGTCGCGGCAGGGCGCTGGAACCACCGTCACCGAGATCGGTCATCGGCGCAGGGCGCCCGGTTTCGACGGGGAGACGCATCGCGGGCATGGCAGAAGGTGACTGCAGGCCAAGGGCGGGCACATCCCGCAGGACCGGCTCTGCCGGTGCGAGGGTCGCGCCACCTGACAACCGCACGTAACCGATGATATCTTTTTCCAATTGCACTTGGGTCCACCGGCCGTGCAAGCCGCTGATACTGGCTTTGTCTCCTGCTTCCATCAGGCTGATTACGGTCGCGCCGGCGCGAGGTTGCAGGTGGAAGGATGAACCTACGCGCACTGCCAAGCTTTTGCCGATGGCCTTGTTTTCCACGTAAGCCTCGAAGGGACCGGAGAGACGCACGGCCAGCCAACCTGTAGGCGTGGTGCCAAGAGGGTCGGGAACTAAAGTTGGGGTCATGCCGGCCCTGAGAAAGGTGATGGTGGGTGCAGCCGGATCAGGCCTAGTGTGCACGGCAGCGGTCTGCGCCAGCGGGTTGGCCGTAATACCGAGGTTGCCGAGCAGAAATAATATGAGAGCGAGTATGGTTTTATTCATCATGAACAGGGTTCTCCGCGGCATCGCGATGGGATCGCGGAGTTTTGAAGAGGAGTGAGACTTCTTTGGTAGTAAGTTGTTTCGCGGCGTGCAACGGGATTCCCTTGAGGCGGAAGGAACCGATCTGGTAACGGCGGAGACGTTTCACGTCGTAGCCGAGGGCGGTGAACAGCAGGCGGATTTCGCGCTTTTTACCGTGGTGCATGTGCACGTCGAGATTGGTCGCAGCCTCATCCATGCCGGGATTTACGAGCACGGCATGCTCTACTTTAAGACGTTCGCCTTCATACATGATGCCCTTGAGAAGCAGCCGCAAACGGGCGCGAGGATACGGTTGCTTGAGCACGACGTGGTAACGCTTTACCACGAGGTTGGAGGGATGCATTAACCGGTGCGCGAGCTCACCGTCGGTCGTAATGATGACGAGACCCTCGCTGTCCTTGTCGAGCCGGCCGGCACAAAAGAAGCGAAAGCGCGAGAGCTCCCGAGGCAACTGGTCAAAGATCGTCTCCGAGTTATGCGGATCGTCGTTGGAGCAAACGAGTCCGCGCGGCTTGTTCAGGGCGAGGGTGAGTTTGGGTTGGGGCGTGCTGCGCACCTGCTTGCCGCCCGTGGTAACTTTGTCCACTCCCGGCACGACTTTCTGGCCGAGGGTGGCCGGAGCGCCATTGACCCAGACTTCACCCTGCGCGATCAGAGCCTCGGCATTGCGACGCGAGCAAATCCCGGCCTCGGCGAGGAATTTTTGCAGGCGAATGGGTTCGGTGGAATTCATGGTGCGCGGGCAGTTGGCTGAAATTTCCTCCAAGGAGCAAGCCCGGCGGTGAACAGAAACAAAGGCTTGCGCGTCGCCGGAAGCGACCGCTTCACTCGGCAGTCATGGCTGCTAACGCCGACGTTTCCATTTATACCAAGGATTATCCCTTTCCGGCCAAGATCACCGAAAACCGGGTGTTGAACCAGCTTGGCTCGGCCAAGGAAACCCGGCATTTTGTGGTAAGCATCGCCGGCAGCGGCTTGCACTACAAAGCTGGCGACTCGCTTGGGGTTTATGCGACCAACCGCCGCGAAGAGGTCGACGAGGTAATTGCCCTGCTCGGGGCCACCGGGGATGAACCGGTCACACCGGTTCGCTCGCCCCAGCCCCTGCCTTTACGCGAGGCGCTGACTGCCGGACTGGATCTGGACAGCCCGACTAGGAAAATGGTTGAACTCGTCGCTAATAAAGTGACGGATGAACACCAACGGCAACAATTACTGGCCTTCTTGGCGCCGGAGGCGAAGGAGCAACTCGACGCCTTTCTCTATAATCGGAGCTTTGTGGATTTTCTGCTCGAATTTCCCACCGCAAAATTCGCGCCGCAGGAGTTTGTTAGCCTGTTGCGCCGGCTGATGCCTCGGCTGTATTCCATTGCCTCATCACCAAAGGTTTATCCTGAAGAAATCCATCTCACGATTGCCGCCGTGCGTTATCGCACCAACAATCGGGATCGGGTAGGCGTGTGCTCCACTTATCTTTCCGACCGCGTGGCGTTGAATGCGGATCCGGTGCCGGTCTTCGTTTCCCATTCACATTTTGGCCCGCCGGACGACCATGCCCGGGATTGCATTATGGTGGGCCCTGGCACGGGTATCGCGCCCTTCCGAGCATTTGTGCAGGACCGCGCGGCGACTGGCTCCACGGGTCGCAACTGGGTATTTTTCGGTGACCAGAAACAGGCGGCGGATTTCCTGTATGGCGACGAATGGCTGGCCTACGCGACGCAAGGGCAGGTGGCCCGGCTCGACTTGGCGTGGTCACGCGATCAGGACCGCAAGGTTTACGTTCAGGACCGAATGCGCGAAAACGCCGCTGAGCTCTGGCGTTGGCTGCAGGGCGGCGCGTATTTCTATGTCTGTGGCGATGCGAAGCGCATGGCGAAGGACGTGGATTTGGCTTTGCATGAAATCATTGCCCAGCAGGGTGGCATGGACGCCACCGCTGGCGCGGACTACGTCAAACAGTTGAAAAAAGAAAAGCGCTACCAGCGCGATGTCTACTAACCCTAAAAACCCATGAGCCTGACCTTCACTAATCGCACCGCACTCGTTACCGGCGCTGGCCGCGGTATCGGCAAAGCCATCGCCGAAACTTTGGCCCAAAACGGGGTCACGGTCATTTGTGTTTCCAAGTCCGCCGATTCCTGTGGTGCCGCCGCTGCCGCCATCACTGCTGCTGGCGGCAAGGCCAGCGCGCTGGCGGTTGATGTGGCGGATGGCGTGGCCATCGCCAAGGCTGCCGAGACTCTGCTCGCCGAGTTTCCCGTCATTGATATCTTGGTGAACAACGCGGG
>JBDNGL010000232.1:0-1287 GCA_041689285.1 Opitutaceae bacterium | reverse complement strand
TTCTCGAAGAGAGCCACAGCCCCGACGACCGCGAGTTTTCCGACGCCGCCGACCCAATCCGCGAAGTCCTCATAAACGGTCTCTACTTTCCCCGAAAGACATCGAAATCTGCGCCGCCTTCGACATCGCCGCCAAGTTCGAAACGCACACCAACTTCCCCGGCATCGAGACCCTCCACCAAACCCTCCGCACCACCTACACCGAACCAGAAGCCGCGGCCACCGTTTGACGGCCAAGTGGGTCGCGCTGGAGGCGCTGGTGGGCGAAGAACCTCGTGCAGAGCCAGTCGTTCGCCGACAAACTCAAGCTCATCGCCGCCGAGCCCATTACCCAGGTTCGAAAAGGCGTGACGATTGACTGGAATCTCCGCGAAGGCGCGCGGGCGAAGATCCGCGTCATGGTGAAACGCATCCTGAACAAATACGGCTATCCGCCGGATTTGCAGGAGGAAGCGGTGAAGACGGTGCTCCAGCAGGCGGAGCTGCTGTGTGCGGAGTGGGTCTGAGTTGGAATTTAATGGCGCCCGGCCGTTGGCGCCTTGTTCCAGTCGAGGCGGGCGCCGGTTTCCGGCTTCGACAAAGAGGGGGCGGGTGGTCAACCTCCGGGCAACCCCGACTCTGCGATGGCTCGCTCCGACCTTACTGTGCCCCAGACTTACGCCGCGCTGCGGCGGGCGGTTGCGAATGTGATCATCAAGGGCCAGCGGGCGGCCGAACTCGCCAAGGTGCGCACCTACCATGAAGCCGGGCGGTTGATCAGTGCGCATGTGATGAACCACCGGGGGCGGGCCGGCTACGGAGCGCAGGCCGTCGCCCGGCTGTCGGCGGACCTGGGAATCGACCGGTCGGTTTTGCAACGCTGCGTGCGCTTTGCACTTACGATCTCAAATTGGGCCACGTGGCCCAATTTGGCTTGGGCGCACTACCGCGTGCTCATCCCCATCGAGGATGCTCGCTTGCGTCAGTCCCTCGCGACCGAGGCCGACCGCGAATGCTGGTCGGTCCACCGGCTGGAGGAGCGGCTCCGGGCGTTGGTGCCACCCGAATCGCCGGCCATCGAGCTGCCGGGCAACCCGCCGAAGCCGCTCACCCCGAAGCGTGGCACGCCGGGCGTGTGCAAAGTCATCGCGGTGACGGGCGCGCCGGTGGTGGACTTGGGGTTCGCGACCTATCGTGATGTGGAGGCAACGCGTTTTGAAGCCGGGGATTTCGTGCGCGTGGACTCCACCGGACGGATCATCAGAGAGCCTGATGCGACGAAGGCCGATCTCTTCACCTATCACGCTGA
>JBDNGL010000231.1:0-10266 GCA_041689285.1 Opitutaceae bacterium | reverse complement strand
GGCGTGGTCACAAAAGCGATGTAAGCCGCCGCAGCCCGCTCCCCTTCCGTCTGCTCTTTTGGCTTGGCTACCAGCTCCGTCGGAACCTTCTTCTGGAACACCGTCATTTTCGGCAGCACCGAGCAACCTGATAGGAACACCGCCAGAATTACCGCGAGTAGCTTCATTGGGAAGGGTTAGGCTAGCCGCGTGGCAGTGATGTAACTGTTGGGCCCAAAGGTAGAACCCGCGTCGAGCGTCAACCCGCCACCTCCATTTTTCAGTCGGAAGTAAAGGAGATTGATTGCTGCCGTGTTGGCTATGACCGCGTCGCAGCTAATCTGCACGCGGACAGATCCGTCAGCCAAACACGCCGTCGTCGCGCCCCGACCATACTCCGTTGTGCCGTCGTAAAAGACGGGATAGTATGACCCCGAACTACCCGTGGAGCTTCTCACAGCAATTGTCCCGCGCACCGCCCACACGCCGGGAGGAAGATAGATAGCCGCGAAGCTGGAGCCCTGGGGACACGCTAAATCAGTGTTGACCGTGCCGGTGAGCGTGGTGGTGCCACCGATGCTCTCGGCCGTATCGTGCGCCTGCGTATTGTGCAGCCGGGTCAAATTGGTCACGCTCGCCGAATAGACCGTGCTGGCTACGGTGCCCAAGATTATATTCCCCTGAACAACGCACAGATCCCCGTTGCTGACCTCAATGCCGTGCTGCAAGCCAGCGTTTCCTACCAGAGACACGCCATCGATGGTGTTCCCGATAACGCGGACGTCGAAGAAGTTTTTCCCCGAATAATTTATGACCCGAATCGCAGATTCTTCCGTGATGCTGATGTCGTTGCCCCTGACAACTACGCTCTCAGCGCCTGCCACACGGATGCCGCAAGCCTCGATGTTTCGGAACTTGTTTCCCTCAATCGTAACCCGTCGCGGGAACTGTGATCCGCCGTGGTCATTGACTATCCCGACCCCATCGTCGCCGAGACCATCAAACAGATTGTTTGCGATCAAGATGTCCTCTCCGTAGGTTACGTGACACCCATCGCCGTAGCAGTCCTTCACAGTGTTGTCCGTGAAACGCCCGAAACGGGCAGGACGCGTTGCCGTCGCGTCATCGCCGAAACCCACCACAAATTCACTGATATGAAGGAAGGTGTTATTGTCGAACGTAACGTAAGACCCCCTGACGCGTGCGGCCATGCCAGTGTTGCGAACGGTGGTCACTGTATCGAAAATGAAACCAGTGAAACGGAAGAACCCGCACAATTCGCCTACCACGAAATGCGACTGGGATGGCGCACCTTGAATCAACCGAGCCCCGTCGCCCCGGAACGTCAGTCCGCCCACGATGGGATTGCTGTGCGCTCCTAATCCAATACCGCCGTCCATGTAGTAATTCCCCTTTGGGAAATAAATCACACCGGGTTTGCCTAGATAGGCGATAGCCGTGGCCGTCGGACCAGAGGCGGGAGCGCTGATGGTCACCGTTGGCGGGCTAGTGTAGCCTGACCCTGGGTTAGTCATGATGACCGTGACAACACGACCGTTCGGCCCTCCCGTTAACCAAATGATTTGCGCGGTTCCCGTGGCGGTAACGCCAGACGGAGGCGCTGAAAACGTCACAGTGGGGATTGTGATGTAACCAGTCCCTTGCACGACTAGGGTGACGTTTATCACCGAAGACGCGGCCATAGAGTTCACCGCGTTCTGAATTGCTGTCGTGTCATTGGTCGTTCCATCACCGGTTGCACCAAAATCTTTGACGTTCACCTCTTCAGGTAATCTGTCGCCCGTGTTCGTGCCGCTGGTCGCATCCAGCTTCGTCTTATCCGCTGCCGACAGACTGCCCGCTACGCTGGTGGTGGCCGCAGTAATGCTCATCGCCGGAGTCGCTCCACCACTTGATACAATCGGAGCGGTGCCTGTGACATCGGTCACGCCGCCAGCCGCTGGGGCCGCATACTCCAGAGCAGTCGCACCAGCATTGACACGGAGCACCTGCAATGCGGTGCCGATGGCCGTCAATCCCGTGCCGCCGTTTGCAACCGAGACCGGGAGAACCACAGCACCGGGCGAGTATGCCGAAAGCTCTAAGTTGCCAGACGCATCAAAGCCCAGGAGTTTGCTGGATCTTGTCGCCTTCGACAGTGATGCCAGCGCCCCGTTGCTGTTGGGCAACCTCAAACTCCGAGCAACTTCCAAGGCGATGCGCTGAACCTGCATCACCAGACGATCCAGAGCGGCCTCAAAACCCGCGCTGGAAAATTGGCTGTTGAATGCCGGTGAAGTCGTCTGCGTGATCGGCGTTGCCCGATAAACAGACACCACATTATTCACCGTTCCCCCCACCATGGTCACCGTCTGCGCACTCACGCTGACTGTGTAATGAGTCGAGAGTGTCAGCGTTGTATCAACGCCCAACGGCGTGGTGGAGACCACTTCAATGTCTTCCGCCGCTTTGATTGGGAAACCAAATGTCAGCACTTGGTTCGTCCCCGTGAGAGTGAAGGCCGTTCTGCTAGTTTGTGAACTGATCATAATAATTCTCCTTGGTTGTTTGTCTCAGATAAATGCTACCTTGGCAATGGCTTGACGTAGCCCACTTTGTCCGCCGCCTGTTGGGTTGCCCACGCGCTCAAGTCGCTCATAATCGCCTTCGCCTCTTCCGGCGTAGCGGCCTCAATCTCGCGCAAGTAATCCATATCATTGCCGAGCAGCGAATCCTTGAGAATCTGACCACGAGCCACCTTGAAGGCGTAGAACATGTCAGGCTCCATCTTGCCCCGCCAGGTGTTCAGCGAGGAGGGTGTCGCCATCTTGCTGCCAAAGGCACGGTAGATTCGGCTTTCAGGCGTGCCCCCAGCTTCCGACTTCGTGAGCCAATCAAAAATCCCGTTCGTGATTTCATCCCCGAGAATGTCCACCGAAGGCATTCCGAACCGTTGAGCGAAGGGCACATTCGCCATCAACCCGGCCACGATGCTTGACCGATCCCGCTTGTTGTCATCAAAAGACGAATCGACTTGGCGCAGAAGATTAGAGAACGGCACCGCCGTAACAGGACTGAAGGTCCGCGCAATGAAGCTCACTAAGGCCGCCTCTGTTACCCGACCGTCCCCGCTCCACAGTTTCAGGAAGTCGGCCAGATTAACGAGAAAGGACTGTTCCAACAAAATCGCACCGCCGCCCAACAACGCCGCCGCCGTGCGCTCAAACAGCTCATCATCCGCAAACTTCTTGTAGCGTTGCTGATCTTTGATGTTTCCGATGATGCCCAAACCAATCGCGAAGGGCGAATAAAGCAGGCTGATAAACCGCCGAGACCCATCAGCGCTTTTAATCTCGATCGAGTAAGGCTTGAACGCCGGGCCATGCAGAGACGTGTTCTTCGCCCACACCCCGGACCCGCCACCGTGAATCTGGAATAACGCATCCGGGTCATCCGGGTCAGATAGCAAATATACCAACCCCATCACTGCTAAGCCCAGCGACCCCCGCGCTCGCTCCATCTGAATCTCATCAACCGTCTTGGCCTCGCTCTTAAAAAATCCCTGCTTGGCTGATCCGGTCAGTTTTTTGCTAAGCAAAGAAAGAGGCAACCCGGCCCCGCTGTAATCAATGCCCCGGTTCAGCACGTTCGCCCCGATCCGAACAAACGGGATAATCAACTTTGCCGAAGTCGCCATGGCCTTGTTCAGAATATCTCCCTTGTCGTTCACCTTAGTCGCCATCGCCGCACTCATCGTTTCCATAGCCGACTTGGACAAAACACCCACAACCCCATCGGGCGTATAATTGAACACGGCTCGCGAGGCGAAGCTGGAAGACCGTTCAAGCAACTGGCCATCGCGTTCGTTCATGGTCAGTTCTTGCACCCGGCGCTTCACCCATGCCTCTTCGGTCCGACCCGCTTGCAGCTCAGGCACCAATCTTGACCACTCACCAGCCGCCCGTTCGCCAAAGTCCGCTTGCTGGGTGTCTGTCAGATTCAGAATCATTTCAATTTCATCCGCCAGCGCCTCCCCCTTCAGCCCTTTGGCGTTCGCCATTTCCCACGCGACCATCCGAGCCTTAATCTCTTGAGCAGGCGCGAAAGCAAACAAATCCTCACCCTGCAAAAAGCGACCCACATACTTCATTTGATTGTAGGCCCACCCGATTTTGCCCTTGAAGGGATTCCGTTCCAGCAAGCCACTGTTGCGGAACTTGTTTTCTCCACTCTTCAGAATCGAAGTCTTTCCGGTCTTAACCTGATAAATGAACTCCCCAAGCCCGAGTTCCAGCCCACGACTGCCCCCGCTGAATATCATTCGCAGCTTTGCCAGCGTCTCCCGAGGATTGCCCGACACCGCCGCCAACGGAATTTCCGTAGTTAAGCTCCACAGATTGGCATACATGTTTTTCTTGTGCGTTTTCGGGCCGCTCAGAATACTCGGATACCACACCGACCAAGCCAGATCCATCGCGTCAATATCCCCGAGTGCCTCCCGTATAAAGTCCGTCAGCTCCATGGTCGCATCAGTCCGCTCCGCCGAGTTGTCAGGCGTGCTCGCAATGTTCTTCGCCAGCTCTCCCAGCCGCGCCATCTTCTCAGCACTCAACTTCGGAATCTTAAACTTCTCCTTGAAGGCCCGGTCAATCACCGCAGGCGTCACCGCCAACCCGTGCTTCTCGAACAACGACTTCACTACGTCGCGCACAGACTCAGGCGTCTCCAGATTGCGAATCTTTAAGCGCTTCACCACCTCGTCAGTCGCCTTGTCCACCAGCTCAGGAACCCCCGAAAGGCCCTCAGCTACCGTCTCAGGAGCCTCTTTGTCGGTCTCGCCCTTATCAGCACCCTCTTTCTTCTTTTTAGCGGCCTTACGCGCCTTACGTTGGAGCCCCTGCATGATTTGCCCTTGGGCCGCGACCATCACTTCCGCCAGCTTCTCAGACTTGTCCTTGCCATATTTGCCTTCCAGCAGCTCCAAGGTTTGCTTGGCCCCGCCCGTTTGCAGCATCTTCGCCACCACGGTCACCAGCCCGGAAGCCCGCACTTCAGCCGACAGCGCAAACGTCACGTCGGGCAAGTCCTCTACCCGGAGACCGACCTGATTCGCCCGCTTAAAGCCGTTGATTTCGTCTATCCACACGGCGAGCAGCTTGAGCGCCTCTTTTTGCACATCCCCCACCGTGTGCTTCGCCGCGTCTATCGCCGGTTGCCGATCCCTAAAAGCCACCTCCACGCGCTTGATTTGCCGCGCCAAGAACGCCGCCGCCTTCGCAGGAGTGTCGAGCACCTTGCCAAGCAGCTTGAAGCTATTCACCGCCCGCCCCAGCTCCGTGCCCAATTCTGAAAGCCGCTCACCGACCTCAAACGCAGAATCCATGTCTCCCGTCGCATTGTAATGTTCCAGCAGCGCTGCCGACAACGCCACCTGCACCGCCCGAGGCACGCTAGGCGTTTCGCTCAGCGCCATCCGCGTCACCTCTGTCACATCCTTCGAGCCAATCAGCGCCATCGCTTCCGCTACCGTCTCAGGCAGCGACTGAACCTGATACATGTTATCCTTCATCCGCTCCTGAAGCCGTGGATCAAACGCTTTGCCCTCGTGCTCACCCGTCGAAATGCGTTGAGACACCCGACGCTCCCGCATCACTTGCTCAATTTCATTGGCCCGCTTCACACCCACCAACGCCATTGTAATGTCAGGCGTGCTAGCGTCGAAACGCTCAGACAGCGGGACGCCGGTGAAGGGGTCGGCGGATTTGATTTGGGAAGGTGAGAAAACAACGATCTCAGTATTTGGGGAGTCGATTTTATTCGCCACGGTCCCTATGATTCCATCGTGACCTTCATCAATCGCTCTTTGTGTGATGGCGCGTGCCTCCTCTGCTGTTTCCGGCAAGGAATCAAAGGTGCTGGCATCAATTATTTTTGGATTCTCTAGCGATAAATAAGCTGCTATGATAGAGGATTCTGTCGGTAGTTTGTAACGATCTTCCCCTTTGCTCCATGGATCAACACCAGCATAAACCTCTGCAATTTCTTTTGATCCCGTGAAATAGAAGCCCTTACCAAATCGTCCTTGATCATTTTGCGTCCTTGCGGAGGAATCAAATGCTGTAAATTCTCGTCGCGTGCCATGATAAGCAACCCGAGGGCCATACCCAGCCTTCTTTGCAACCTCATCTACCATCTTCTGAGCCTCCGCCGTTTCTTCCGGCGTGATCGTCCCGGCGTTGTGCTTGCTCTCTAAGGTGGCGTGACGTGCTAAGCTGAAGGTTTGGCCTGTAAAGGTTGAGACCGCAGCCGCACGCGCCTCTTTGTCGCCAGATGGATATTCCACTACCTGAACCCCAGCCTTATCCAGTATCGCCAAAACATCCGCATCCGTGCCCGAAGGGACCACCGCACCCGCCAGCTCGCTGAACTGAACACCACGCTGAACTTTCGCCTCAAAATACTCAGTCGGCATGTTCGCCAGCTTAGTCAGGAATTGACTCACTCGCCCGAGTAGTTCCGCAGGCGTGTCCTTGTAATTCTCTTCCCATTTTCTCATCCCGAACTGACCGAGTTCCTTAAAGGATTTGCTCGCTTGGTCGTAATACCCAAAGGCAGATGCGTCGTATTTATAGTAATCCTTCAGCTCTGTTGCCAGTGAATCAAACTCTTCGCTTGCTTCCTTCTTGGCTATTTCCATCGCCTTTTCCGTCACGATGCTATCACCGGCCTTACGCATCGCAGCCAATGAACTGAACTGCTTGGCTACCGTTGAGCGAATAGACCCGACGCCATAGTTGAAACCCTCACCATCGCGAAGCTCCCGAGACATAACTCTTGCCACCGTTGCGAGGTCGTAAGCCAGCCACTTCGTTTGCTCGGTGCGCTCGCTGTAAGACTGCACCTGTTTCGATGTGATGACATTGCTGAACTCCTTACTCACCCAGTCTCTGAACGTCGCCCATAAATCTGCCTTACCAATCGCGTCAGAAATTGCCGCATCCGTGCGATACCTATCAATCGTCGGGTTCTTTGCCTCAAATGCTCGCGTAGCTTGTTTTTCCAACTCTCTACGACCGATCTTGCCGTCGAGTAGCATTTCATTAAACGCCTCAACGTCGTTCTTCATCGCGTCCTTAAAGAAGGCAGACACCGCTTTCTCGAACTCAGGATTCTCAGAAAGAGTCCAACGATTGTCCGACTCACTCACTAACGCCAACCACTCGGCAGGCACTACTACCTTCGTGCGTTGAATGATGTCCGTGTTCATCCCGGACTGTTCCAAGAACGCCAGTTGAACCACAGGCGCATTTTCAAAAGCGGATAGTCCCTCACGCTCGATTTCATTGGCGTCTAAGGTGCTCGATAAAACATTACCCAGCTTTTCGCTTGCAGAATCCAGCGACTTCCACGCCGCCCGCAGCGCTGGCATGGACACCTTAGAGCGAGTCCTTGGAAAGCGTGGCGAATAAACATCAGCGTTAAACACCTTGTTTTTTTTGCTAAACGTAGGGTCAATCACCGAAGGAGGAACAATCAGAGTAATGTCCCCGAAGCTCGTAAAGCGCGACGTTCCCGGCTTAATGACTGCTATCGAAGGCGCAGCCATTCCACCAAGCTGATTCATGAGCCTAATCGCCCGCCCGCTTGTGTTGTGGACGGCCATCAACGCACCGGGCGCTAGGCTGAAGGTAATGTCAGGATTAGCCCCGTCGAACGTGCCTCGGTTGCCGGTGGCGGATTTGATTTGGGTGGGCTTTACAGGAACATACGAAAAACCACGCCCACCGCCCTCCGGTGTTCCGCCTTCGTCAAGAATAAGCCCATCGAACGCCTGCCCTGTTTCCTCAATCCATTCCAGCAAGTCCCTACTATCGGTCCAGTCAGGAAGCCCGCGATCCGATAAAGCAGTTCCATTCCCCCTTTTATTTAGAAACTCCCGTTCAAATACTTTTTTGATCTTAGGGTTTCGAGTGTCGAATGGTTGTTTGATACTCAGGTAAACAGGGAAAACCGCCGCCGCGTCTGCTCGTTTTGCCTTTGTGTTTATACTCGATGCAGACGGGTTCATGTAAACCGCCGCATAATCAGGTGATTCAGTAAAATGCGCCCCTTCATTAAATGAACTAAAATTAGCTTCAGGGGTTCCATGATAAACCACCAGCGGCTTACCCTCTGCGTCCACCACCTTGCTGTCACCGAACCACGCCTTGAACGCAGGGGTTTCCGTCTGCGCTAAGCTGAACGTGGTGTCAGCCGCTTTCGACTTTGGCATGAACCCATTACCGGAAAACACCGCACCTGATACTTTTTTAGCACCAGAGATTACCGGCTCTCCATCTGAACCGCGACCAACCACTTTCCCTTTATGAACATAGGAGCCTTACCTTGATAAATAAGGTCAATCGCCGTTCCCGCATGGTCTGCGTTGTCTAACTGGTAGCTCCCAACCGCTGGATTCCATTTTGCGCCATATACCGACACGCCTTGCTCATCAGTTCCAGTGACATAATTGCGGCTTTTCCCGCTTTTAGGAATTGAGCCAAATCTCAAAAACACCTCGTCCTTAAATGGCCCTTTGCTTTGTGATAGACGAACGCCTTCTTCAATAATCGCATTTCTATCTTTCTCGGGAATGTTTCCATTTTCAAATGCAATTAAACCAGTTGCACCAATATCCAGAATCCAGTTTTCCGATCTATCGTAATTGTTTTCACGCGAAGGAACTGGAGAGGTTAATCTTACACGATCCCCATTCGCCGAGTAAGCAACAAGCGTTTCGCCGATCAAAGTTCTCGTTTCTTCATCCGGTGCCTGACCGAAAAAATTCACCGCTTTAGTTGCCCACTTAAAACCGTCGCTCTCACGCCCTAAGCTGAACGTGGTGTCAGCCGCCCCTTCAGCAAACACCTGTTCGCCGCGCAGTGACGAGTCTATGGCTTGAAGTAGGTCGTCCGCCGTCTCCACGTTGAACCCGTCATCACGCGCCATCCCCGCCAGTTGATCCAAAGGCACATATTTGCCCTTTGGCGCAAAGAACGCCCGAGCCGCTTGCGGTGACTTGAACCCTTCCCATACCGACTGAAGCTCCGCCGCCAACTGTTCCCCGTTCGCCTTGGCCGTCACTGGGTGGGTCAGCTTGCCCTTGAGCCAGCCCATAAGCTCCGTTCCGCGCTCATTTAAGCCCGCCATTTCCTCTTTGCGCCTCTGCGTATTGATAAACGCCTCATCGAGCCCCACGGCCCGCGCCAAGTGCCGCTTGAAGCCATCCGGGAGCTTATCCGCCTTGTCCAGCTCCGCATAACGCGCAGCCAGCGCCATAACCTCGCCCAAGTAGGCTTTGAGCTTCAACAGAAACGCCCGGAAGCTCGATGGAATCGAAGACTGGTCAGCATGGCCGACCATGTAAGCCTGTGACCACTTGGAGAACCATTCCGTCAACGCCCGAGTCGAATTGTCCGCTTGCACGCCGTCCACGCTTTCACGCCATGCCACCACTTCAGCCAAGTCCAGCGTGCCATCTTGCACCCGGCGCTTCAGGTATCCTTCCGCCTTTTCCTCCACGACCACCAAAGGATCTGCCCCCTCGTAAATCCGGCTCACGTCCTCAAAGATTTTGGTCTTGGCGTTAAACGCCGCCATGTTCTCTCCCGGTGCCGCCGTGTTATCCACCGTCGCGCCCGCCTCAACCTGACCAAACTGAATCGCCAGCCTAATCGCGTGCTCTGCCTCTTCTCGCGAAATCTCTCCACGGTCAATCAGCTCCGACAACATTGGACGCTGGCCGAGCAGTTCAATGGTGCTCCCCTCTTCTGCCCGCAGCTCAAAGTAATTCACCAGATCGTCCACCGCCGTTTCCACGTTCAGGTCAGCCGCTTCATCGACTTGCTTGACTAGCTCCATCGCCGAATCCGCCGAGCTCGTAATGTCCACCGAGTTGCCCTGTTCGTCCCGGACCTCCCACGATCCATCTTCGAGCATCACAGCCGTGGCCCCAACCGGGTTGACAGTCGCCTGATAGCTTTCCTGCATCTCTGCATCCAGCTCCGCGAACGCCGCAAGACTCGCCTCCTGATTAGCTGCATCCATCGTCGCAAGGTCAGCCGCAAACTCAGCGTTCATCGCCTCCAGCCCCGCCCGTGGCCGCTTCGCCGGGTCTGTCCATCCTGACTTCACCAGAGACTCAGCCCCGCCCAAATCACCCGCAGAAGCCGCATCCACAATCTCCGTAGCCGCTTCCACCGTGAACCCGCCCGCCTGAATCACCTTGAGATTCTGCAAATACCGCCG
>JBDNGL010000230.1:0-14753 GCA_041689285.1 Opitutaceae bacterium | reverse complement strand
GTCACCATCCCCCAGCGGATCCGCAACCGCTATGGGCTCAAACCCGGCACTTGGGTTGAGTTCATCACCGGGGGCAAGCAGGTCGTTTTGCGGCCCAAGCCCCACAAGCCTGACCGCGGCGACGACTGGCTCAATGAAGCCCGCGGGTTCCTGCGGGGCAAAAGCACTGCCGAGCTGATGAAGGTCACCCGCGGGGAAGACTGATGCCCCGGCTGCTCGACACAAATGTGCTGCTGGACATTCTGACCGACGATCCCCGGTGGGCCGACTGGTCGCAACGCCAATTCAAGGCCGCGCTGGCGGAAGGCCCTATTGCACTCAATCCGATCCTCTATGCGGAACTGGCGGCCCACTTCTCCGTCGTGGAGGATCTGGATCATTTTCTGAGGCCTACCGTGTTCATACGCCTGCCGCTGCCCTACGCGGCCGCCTTCTCCACCAGCCGGGCCTTTCTCGAATATCGAAAAGCCGGCGGCATCCGGACCTCACCGCTGCCCGATTTCTATATCGGAGCCCACGCGGAACATGCCGGGTTTACCTTGGTGACGAGAGCTGCCGGTCGCTACCGGACCTACTTTCCAGATGTGAAGCGGGTGACACCGGAAAATCGAGAGCCATGCTGAAAAGCGGACCCTGCGGCAGGCCAGTCAGCAACCTGTGCGCCAGAGTTTGCCAGTGTCCACCCGCTCTCGGAACATCGGGCGGGCAGGCTTGCGCGGAAGTTCACATGCGGCAGATCAGCAGCTCACGCTCGAACATCATCTCCTTCGGCAGGTGGGCGTGCAGGTCGATAAAGAGCTCCTCGTGACCGAGCACCTCTGCGCGCCAAGCGGCGCGGTCGAAGGTCTGCATCTCCTCGAATTTCTCTCGCGGGTAGTTCAAGCCCTCCCACTCGATGTCCTGATAGCGTGGCATCCAGCCGATGGGGGTCTCCTTCGCCCGGCCGCCGGCGCGCACGCGGTCCACGATCCACTTGAGCACGCGCATATTTTCGGAAAACCCCGGCCACATGAACTTGCCGTCCTTGTCCTTGCGGAACCAGTTCACGTGGAAGATGCGCGGCGTCTCCGTAAGGTTGCGCTGCATGTTGATCCAGTGGCGAAAATAATCGCCCATATTGTAGCCGCAGAACGGCAGCATCGCCATTGGGTCGCGCCGCACCTTGCCGATCGTGCCGGCGGCCGCCGCCGTCATCTCGGAACCCACGGTGGCGCCGACATACACGCCGCTGCTCCAATTGAATGCCTGATAAACCAGCGGCATCGTGGCCGCACGGCGGCCACCGAAAACAATCGCGTGGATCGGCACCCCCTCCGGCGCCTCCCAGGCCGGGTCCATCGTCGGGCACTGCTTCGCCGGCGCGGTGAAACGGGAATTCGGATGCGCGGCTTTGGCCCCGGTGGCTTTGCCAATTTCCGGGGTCCACTTATGGCCCTTCCAATCGAGACACTCGGCAGGTGGCGTGGCGGTCATGTCCTCCCACCACACGCCGCCATCAGGGGTGAGCGCGACATTGGTGAAGATGGTGTTCTTCGCGAGGGCGGCCATCGCGTTGGGGTTGGTCTGCATCGACGTGCCCGGGGCGACGCCGAAAAAACCTGCCTCGGGATTGATGGCGCGCAGCCGGCCGTTGGCGTCGGGCTTGATCCACGCGATGTCGTCGCCGACCGTCCACACCTTCCAGCCTTTTTTCGCAAAGGCGGGCGGCGGGATGAGCATGGCGAAGTTCGTCTTCCCGCAGGCGCTGGGAAACGCCGCCGCGATATAGGTCTTTTTACCGGCCGGGTTTTCGACGCCGAGAATGAGCATGTGCTCGGCCATCCAGCCCTCGTCCCGCACCATGGCGGAGGCGATGCGGAGCGCAAAGCACTTTTTACCAAGCAGGGCGTTGCCACCATAGCCGGAGCCGTAAGACCAGATCTCGCGGGTCTCCGGGAAGTGCACGATGTATTTCTCCTTGTTGCACGGCCAAGGCACATCCTCCTGGCCCTTCTTCAGCGGCGCACCGACGGAATGCACGCAGGGGACGACGCGTTTGAAATTCTTGTCGATCAGCTCGAACACCTTTTTACCGATACGCGCCATGATACGCGTGTTCACCACCACGTAGGGCGAATCGGTCAGTTGCACGCCGATCTGCGACATCGGCGAGCCGACCGGCCCCATGCTGAACGGCAGCACATACATCGTGCGACCCGCCATACAGCCGCTGAACACGCCACGCAGGGTCTTCTTCATCTCGTAGGGGTTGACCCAGTTGTTGGTCGGTCCCGCCGCTTCCTTGGATTGGCTGCAGATGAAAGTCCGGTCTTCGACGCGGGCCACATCGCTGGCGTCGCTGCGAGCGTAATAGCAGCCCGGCCATTTCTTCTGGTTCAGCTTGATGAAAGTCCCGCCGGCGACCAACTGCGCGCACAGGGCGTTATATTCCGCCTTCGACCCATCCACCCAGTGAATCGCGTCGGGCCGGCAGAGCGCGGCCATTTTCTTCACCCATTGGATAAGATGCGGATTCTTGCTCAGGGGCCTTGAGGTAAGCTTCATGGCCCTACGCTGAGCCGACTCCCGAGGTGAGTAAACGGGAAAGACTACCCGCCTGCGGTGATTAAGTTTCGTCCGCGTCGGCATTAGTTGCGCCGCATTTCGTCTGGCGTCAAAAATCTTGCGCCCCATTCTACTCACCATGCAACGGCTTTGTATCTTCGTGGGTATGACCGTGGTAGGTTACGCTTTCTGGTATCTCGGCGTGCTGCTGGGGTTTGAGTTCTTTGGCTGTTTCCTGATCAGCGGCCTCGGCAGCATCGTCGGCGTCTGGGTCGGCTGGAAGGTTGCGCAGCACTTCGACTAAACGCGCCCGGCGGCTCTCGCGCATAGGGGACAAACCTACCCCTCCGTCGGCTCCACGTGGACGGACACATCGGTGATCCCGTGGGCGATAGACGCGAGCAAGGCATCCTTCACGGCATGGGCAATGGCGTGGCCGGCGCGGACGGTGAGGTTGCCATCCACCCTCACCTGAATGTCCACCAAGTGATTCAATCCGCTCTTGCGCACCCGGCATTTATCGAGCGCCGCCACTCCGGGCACCGCCAGTGCAATCGCCCGGACCTCTGCCTCCACCGCCGGGGCCACCGCGATATCCATCACATCGCCCACCGCACGATTGAACATCACGACGCCATTGACCGCGATCACCACGCAGGCCAGCAACGCCGCCCAGTCATCGGCCGCCTCGTAGCCCTCGCCCCCCAACAACGCGATGGTGATGCCGATGAACGCCGCCGCCGAGGTGATTGCGTCCGACCAGTGGTGCAACGCCTCCGCCCCCAGCGCCGTGCTGCCCGCCGCCTCGCCCGCCAAGCGCATGCGGCTGGAATACCAGACTTTCGCGGCAATCACTCCCGCCAACAACAGCAGAGTCCACCACGCCGGCGCCTGGTGCGGCGTGATGATTTCCTTCACCGCGTGCCAGGCGATCCAGCCCGCAGCCGCGAGCACGAAGACGGCCACCGCCATCGCCGCCAGCGGCTCGGCCTTGCCGTGCCCGAAAGGATGATCCTCGTCCGGCGGTTGCGCCGCGACACGAAAGCCCGCCCAGACCAGCGCCGACGACAGGATGTCCAACAGAGACTCCACCCCATCGGCGATGAGTGCGTAGGTATTGCCCAGAACCCCTCCGGCAAACTTTGCCCCCGCCAGCAGTGCATTCAGCACGATGCCGCGCAGCACCAACCGCGCCCCGGCATAGGCCCGCTCCCGGGCGAATGAATGATGAGAAGGCAGGGGTTGAGCCACCCCGCTTTTTAGGCCGGCCCGTCACCCCGACGCGAGGCCGCAATTGACCGCCGGCGTTGCAGGCCTCAGGGTTCTCTCCCTGCCATGGATGCCCCTGAAACCGTCACCGCCGCCGATCCTGTGATTCAATTTTCGGTTTTCGCCGAAAACCGGGTCGGGCGCCTGCATGATCTGACCGCGCGCCTGAAGGAGCATCAGGTCCACATCATGGCCATGACGGTGCTCGATACGACCGACAGTGCCATCATCCGCATCATCGTGGACGATGTGGAAACGGCCCGCGAGCTGCTCGTGAACAATGATTTTCCCTACACCGAGTGTGAGATGCTTGCCGTCGAGATCCGCGACGAGGCCCAGCTCGGCGGCGTGCTCGCCGCTCTATTGGAAGCGGAAATCAACGTCCATTATCTCTACAGCTTCATCAAGCGACCCGACGGCAAATCCGCCCTCGCAATCAACGCCGAGGATGCCGACATCGGCGCGCAGTCGCTTAACCGCCGGGGTTTCCGCGTGCTCACCCGCCGGGACATCTCGCGCTAAGTAGGCCGCCGCCTCAAAGCGGCACCATCTTGTCGGCATCAAGCTGGTAGATGCCGACCAAGTAACCTTGCTCGAACATCGCGCCGACCTTGAAATCGCCGTAAAATGAAACGGGCACATCCAGCAGCGGGCGCACCCCCTTCTTTAGGCGGACCACCACCCAGTCGTTCATGTTGGGGATGATGCCATAGCAGCACATCATCTGGTCGCGCATCAGGAGAAGCTCCGTCACCAAACCGCCCTCCATCCTCACCGGAAGCATGAAACCCGCCACGATGGCCTGCTTGCCGTTCCATGACTTAACCTCAGCGGGAATCTGTTCCTCGCCGGTCGGCAGAATTTTTCCCGGATCGGCCGTCGGATCGTAGGGTGGCGCCACAAACCGAAAGCCCGCCAGCCGATCAAAACCCAGCCGCAGATGACCGTCCTTCGACTTCGCCGGGGCCGCCGCCAAGGACATGGCAAAGCCGGTCAGCAGGAGCGACAGGAGTGGGATAAAACGACGGTTCATAGCCACTGCTAAAATGCACGTTCACGGCCAGTCGTCAAAAGTTTTGGTCACCAGCAGGTTCATACCCGGTAAAACCCCTCGGCATTGCGCACATAGAGTTTGTGCAGCTCGTCGGGGGACGCGCCTTGGAGCGCGTCGTCCACGGTGTTGACCCAGCGCGGGTAGTCCGTCGCCTGCGTGGACACCGGCCAGTCGCCGCCGAAAATCACCCGGTCGAAGCCGAAACAGTCCACCACGTGGGCGATGTAAGGCCGCAGGTCGGCGGCGGTCCATTTCGCAAAATCCGCTTCGGTGACAAGCCCGGACAGCTTGCACCACACATTGGGGAACTCGGCCAACTCACGCAGCTGCGCCCGCCATGGATCAAGCAGGCCGGCTTTGATGTCGGGCTTCGCGATGTGGTCCATGATGAACCGCACGTTCGGACACTGCCGCACGAGCTTGAGCGTGTTCGCGAGCTGCTGATGGTTGATGCAGAGGTCGAAGGAGAGCCCGTGCCGTGGGAGCAATTGCACCCCGCGCACGAAATCCGGCCGCAGACAAAACTCCTGATCAGCCTCAAACTGGATGATGCGCCGGATGCCCTTGATGAGCGGATTCGCCGCCAGCCGCGCAAGCTCGGCCTCGGCCGCAGCACCTTTCTCCAGTGGTGCCCACGGCACGATGCCACGGATGCGCGGATCAACCCGCGCGACTTCCGTCACCCAGTCGGCCTCGGCCTGGAATTGCGCGGGATCACACTCGCACTGAAGGAACACCAGCTTCGCCACCTGCACCGGCCCGCAGGCTTTGCGGTAATCCTCAATCAGGTGATCCTTGTTGAGCAGGGGCACACCCGCGAGCCACGGATAGCGCAGCCGCTGGAGATCCCAGAGGTGCAGGTGCGGATCAACGATGGGAAAGTTTGGCACGGAGATCGGGGTAAGAAAAATTCAGGAGCCAACTGAACGACTAAGGCGGAAATCAGAAATACCGGAAAAATGCGTGTTCATGATTTCGTGAGTTCCACATTCATGCTTCAGCCTATTTTGGAAATCACTTGTTCACGCGGTTCTTGAGCGGTTCGCCGCGCAGGCCGCGGACGATTTCCTCGGCGGCCATTTTCTGCAGGCGGGGGATACTGCTCTCACTATACCACGCGACATGCGAGGTGAGCAGCGCCCGCGGCGCGGTGCGCAGGGGATCATCCGCCGGGAATGGCTCGGTCTCAAACACATCCAGGCCGGCACTGGCCACCACACCGTCGTGCAGCGCCTGGGCCAAGGCCACGGTGTCAATGAGCGGGCCGCGCGCGGTGTTCACGATGATCGCGGTCTTTTTCATCTCGGCCAGCCGGGCGGCATTCACGAAATGCTTCGTCTCCGCGATCAACGGCAGATGCAGCGACAGGATGTCGGCCCGCGTAAACAGATCGTCGAGCTCCACCTTCTCCACGCCCTCCAACGCCATGATGTCCTTGGGCACGAATGGATCGTAGGCGATGCGCTTGCCGCCGAAACCGCGCATCATCGCCTGCGCTGAGCGGGCGATGCGCCCGAAGCCCGCGGTGGCGAAAGTCATTTCGCGCAGCGAGGGCATCGGGCGGTCGGGCACGATTTTCCATATTCCGCTGCGCAGCCGGGCATCAATCTGCGGCAGTTGCCGCGCCAGCGCCAAGGCCAGCGCGACCGCGTGCGCGGCCACCTCGTGAACGCCGTAGTCGGGAATATTGCACACCGCGATGTCCCGCGCCTTGGCCGCCGCGAGGTCCACGTTGTCCACGCCGATGCCGTAACGCACGATGACCTTGCACCGGGTGAGGGCCGCGATGACCGCTGCGTTCACCGGCGCCCACTGCACCAGCAGGGCATCCGCTGCCTGCGCCACCGCGATGACTTCATCGGGGGTCTTACATTGCGCGACGGTAAGCTCGACGCCGGCCGCGCCGAGAATGCTTTCCTCGTGGCGGAGATTAGGGAAACCGTGATCGGTGATGACTGCGTGGAGTTGGATCATAAAAAATATCTTAGGAATGTCATCCTGAGCGCAGCGAAGGATCCATCGGGAGGCGCGCCGGGGTTTGGTGTGGTCGCACTAGATTCTTCGCTTTGCACAGTATGATACAGGAGAATGGATTACTTCGAGCCGGCGATCTTGCTGGTCTGCCCAAGCCCCTCGGGGCCGATGCCGTTATAGCCGCCGTCCACCGGCAGGTCGGTCCCGGTGATAAACGAGGCGTCATCACTGAGTAGGAAAAGCGCGGGTCCGGCCATCTCGACCGGATGACCCATGCGCCCGAGCATGTGATACTGACCCCAGAGGGGATCAAATTTTTCCCGGTCGCCACCGGCGGCCTTGTCCACCTCGCGGGTCCAGACCCAGCCAGGGCTGATACTGTTGACGCGGATGCGGTGCGGGGCGAGGTCGAGCGCGGCGCAGCGCGTGAGCTGCGCGACCGCGCCTTTGGCGGCGTTGTAGGTCCAGCGGTTCGGCTGGGCAACCCAAGAGGAGACGCTCGAGACATTCACGACTGCGCCGCCGCCGGACTTTTTCATCGGCACCACCGCGAGTTGGATCATGAGCGCAAAACCGAATGGCCCCACACTGAACGAGTAGATGAAGTCCTCCCGCGTGGCATCGAGCCCTTTGGCGATGAAGGAAAACGCATTGTTCACCAGATAATCGAGCCGACCAAATTTCGTCACGGTATCCGCCACGAGTCGGTGGCAAAACGCCTCTTCGCTCATGTCGCCGCCCAAGATGAGCGGCGCAAAGCCGGCTGCGGCGAAGGCCGCGCAGCCTGCCTCCACGTCTTTGGGCAGGGCGCTGACCGCTACCTGCGCGCCTTCGCGGAGCAGTTCCAGCGCGATGGCGTGACCGATGCCATTCGTGCCGCCGGTGACCAGAGCGACCTTACCTTTGAAACGGTTCGCGATGGGGGTGCGGGTGGGGTTTTTGAGCATGGATAAAACTGTTAGGAGCGCTGATTCCTAAGCGCCTTGGGAATCGCGCTGATATTAGCACAGAGCATTGAGGATGAACGGCCCCTTCTTCAATCCGTGTTTAGCCGTGTCCATTTGTGGTTAAAATTTACGGGCAGACCACCGCTTTGATGTCCGCGCCCTTGGCGGCCAGCATGCGGCGGAAGGCGGTCACGCCGTCGGCCAACGAAAACCGCTGCACCCAGGAGAGGGTCTCGACCTTGCCCGCCGACATTAGGTCCAACGCCTGCCGGAGCTCATCGATTGTCGCGGCGTAGGTGCCAAGCACCTGCTTCTCCGGGAGGGTGATGCCGTAGGTGTCGAGCGCGACGGTGTTCTCGTGCAGGCCGATCCACACCGACGCCCCGCCGGGACGCAGAGCCTCAAGCGAGGTTTTCTTCGTGATCGCGGCGCCAACGGCGTCCACTGTCAGATCGACGCCCTCACCACCGGTCTCAGCCAGCATGACCTTGGCCACGTCTTCCTCGCGCGGATTGATCACCCGGACCGCACCCAGTTTTTTTGCCACCGCCAGCCGCTCGGGGCTGAGATCGGCGACATAAACACGCGCGCCACGCAGCACCTGCAACGCCTGTTGGCAGAAAAGCCCGATCGGCCCGGCACCGATCACCAGTGCCACCGCCACCGGCAGGTGCCGACTCACGCGCACGACATGGATGCCGTTGGCCAGCGGCTCGGCCATCGCGGCGGACTCAGCCGGCAGGTTCTCCGGCCAAGGAATGAGGCAGCGGGCGGGCACGTTGACGTATTCCGCAAAAGCGCCCGGCCGGTGCATGCCGAAAATCTGCCGCTCCGCGCACAGGTGGGTATCGCCGCGCCGACAACGCACACACTGGCCGCAGGGCACGAGCGAGTTACTCACCACCCGCGCCCCGGTTTTCCAATCGCGCACCTCGGCGCCGAGCTCGGCGATCGTGCCGCAAAACTCGTGGCCCATCACCAGCGGCGGCGGGCGCCGCGGACTGCGGTTCTTGAACGACTCCAGTTCGCTCCCACAGATGCCGCCGGCGGCGACCTTGAGGCGGACCTCGTCGGGACGTAGCGGGGCGACTTCGACGTCGCGAATTTCCAGTTGATCAAATGCCGGGTAATGCAGGGCGCGCATGAGAGCCTGTTTCCGTGTCCTTCGTCGCCTGCAAATGCAAGGGCGAACCGCTCTGAAAATTCGCGGGCCAACGGCTGACACGCCGCAAGCTTGCACTTTCCCCTAAAGCCCGTTTCGCCATGATCCCATTTCCCATGAGTGCCTCCCTCGTCCTGCGCCCGATCACCTATCCCGCGAAGTTTCAACCGGTGGAAAAAACCGCCGCCTTAGAACTCGCCCAACTTACCGGCGCCCTCGCCACTCCGGCCGCCCGGCCTAGCCGGGGCTTCAATATCGCCCTCGCCGCCCGGGGCTGGGCTCCCGCCGCGACACAGGCGGCCCCGTCCGCCAGCGGCTGGCTCTGGCTGCGGCTTGATGATCACGGTGCGGGCGAAGTCATCGCCAGCGAGGGCGCTAGCCTCTTCGCCGCCGTGCGCCTCCTCGCGCATGGCCTCACCGGCGCCACCCGCGAAAAACTCGCCCGCGGCTTGTTGCTTCGTCGTAGCTTCGCTCTCAACCGGCCGATCTGGGACGCTTCCTTTGCCCAGTATTGGAAATCCAACCGCAAATTTTCGCCCGCACACTACGCCGCCACTCTCGCCGAGGCGGGTTTCACGCACATCGAGGTGAACAGCCTGCAGACGCACTTTCCTTACGAGGACTCCGTGCCCGGCGAATACTACTCGCAGTTCTATACCTACTGCCCCGGCTTCAACCATTTCATCGACACCCCGCTGACGCGCGGCATCTGGCCCGCCCAATACCTCGACGCCAACTTGGAGCGGCTGCAAAACCTCGCCGCCCTCGGCCGCCAATACGGCCTCAAGCCTTCCGTCTGTCTCTACGAGCCGCGGAGCCTGCCTGAGCGTTTTTTCCAAAAATACCCCACCCTGCGCGGCGCGCGCATCGACCATCCGTTTCGCTCGCGCCTGCCGCGCTACACCATGGCGCAGGATCACCCGGTCACCCAGCATCACTACCGGCTGGCGACACAGGCCCTGATGCGCGCCGTGCCCGACCTCGACGCCATGTCAATCTGGACCAACGATAGCGGCGGCGGTTTTGAGCACACCGCGTCACTCTACATCGGGCGCAACGGCGGTCCCTACATGATCCGCGAATGGCGCAGCCACGACAAAATCGCCGAGGCGGCCGGCAAGAGCATCGGCCGATTCCTCCGCAACCTCCACGAGGCCGCCGCCGAGGTGAATCCCGCCTTCAAGCTCAGTCTCCGCATCGAGCCTTTCAAGGTGGAGCACGATCACCTCAAGTCCGAACTCGGTCGCGGCGTCCATTGGGAAGGCCCGTCCATGCTCGCCCGCGGTTACGCACTCCCCTACAGCCACCCGCACTACGCGGATCAACAGGGCGTGGCCGGCGGCATGTTTCATGCCCAGATGGATCCGCGTGAAAAACCCGAACTCGCCAAGGAGCGCGCTCAAGGCATCGAACCGATTCTCACCTACTCACCCGGTCCAGTGTGGAATCAAGAACCGCTGATCGGCATCCCGTGGCCACGCATGATCCATGCACGGCTCACCCAGTTGAAGGACATCGGCGCCAACATGGTCAGCGCCATGGGCGGTCTCGCGAACACCGCCGCCACACCTTACTGGCCTAATCCCGCCGCCATCCGCGCCGCGCAATTCACGCCGGAGCGCAGCCTCGATGACGTGCTCGCCGACGAAGCCGTGCGCTTCGCGGGCGCGAAGTTCGGCCCTGCCCTCGCGCAAGCCTGGGCGCTCTTCGAAGACGCCGTCACTTGGCAGCCCATCGTGCCGCTCTTCTGCGGCTTCGGCTTCTGCTGGCAACGCACTTGGGACCGCCCGCTCGTGCCCGACATCGAGGCCATCCCCGCCGCTGAGCGTTTTTATTACGAGCGCCACGGCTGCTTCCAACACAACAACCCCGGGCTGAATGACCTCGGCAAGGATGTGCTCTTCAACCTCATCACCCGCGAGTCCGCCGACAAGATGGTTCCGCGTTTCGACAAGTATCTGCTCCCGCGCATCGCGCGGGCGGAGAAATTCGTCGCCACCATCCTCGCGAAATGCGCCGAGGACGCGCAGGCCACCGCCGTCTTCGCCGACTTGCGCGACCGCCTGCGCGGCTACCGCCACTGGGCGGTGACCCTCCGCAGCGTGGCGGCGTGGTGCTCCGGCGTTTACGGCTACCTTGAAAGTAAGACCGCCGCCCAAAAGAAGAAATACGAAAAATTCCTGCAGGCGGCCATCGATCTCGAACTGGCCAACGCGCGCGGCTTCCTCGATCACTTCGAGCATTCACCCACCGAGTTCATGGTCGTGTCGGCCACTGGCGAGAACACCTTCATCTACGGCAAAAACCTCGGTGAGCACGTGCGCGCCAAGATCCGTCTGATGAAAAAATACCGGCACAATAAACCGCGCATCGATCGCAACATCCTCTGGCGTCCCGCTCTCGGCCAGCCTTGGCCGGAAGGGTTTCCCCATCAGAAATAAACACAGGCGCGCTGGCGCCACCAAAGGGCGCGGGCAGGTCCCTCTACTTGCCGTGAGTGCAGCGCCCTGCGCGGATATCCACTGACGCGGGGCAGGACCCACACGTCCCCCACCCCCCATTGGTCTCCAGTGGTCAATGGTGGTAAATTATCACCCGATTGGGCAGGGGTCCTTGCACCCATGGGCATGACCGTCTGACATGGTGGCTACTCGCCTTTAATGAACACCGTAGCCGCCCCCGCCCTCACCGCGCTCAACGTGCGCAGCATCACTTATCCCGCCAAGTTTCAGCTGGTCGAGCAGACCGCCGCCTTGGAACTCGCCCGGCTCACCGGCGGCGTCGCCCGCCCCGCCTCGCAACCCGGCAAAGGCGTCAACGTCGCCCTCGCCCCGCGCGACTGGGCCAAGTCTCTCCCCAAATCCAAAGCCGCCGAGCCCGGCTGGATGTGGCTCAAGCTCGCGGAAGACGGCACCGGCGAAATCATCGCCGACCAAGGCGCCATGCTCTACGCCGCCGTGCGCCTGCTCGCCCACGGCCTGACCGACACGGCCCGCGCCAAACTCGACCGCGGTCTCTTTATCGCCGCCACCTTCCCTTGGCATCGTCCGCATTGGGACAGTTGTCTCACGCAATACTGGCGCAGCATCCGCAAGTTCGACCGCGAGCGCTACATCGCCACGCTTGCCGAAACGGGTTTCACCCACGTCGAAGTCAACGGCCTCCAAGCGCACATGCCGTTGGAGGACTCGGTGCAGTCGGAATATTATTCGCAGTTCTACACCTACACGCCCGGCTTCAACCACTTCATTGACACGCCGCTCACCGCAGGCCTGTGGCAACCGCACTACCTCGAGGCCAACCTCAACAACCTGAAAAGCCTCGTCGAGCTCGGCCGCAAATACGGCCTCAAGCCCGGCGTGTGCATGTTCGAGCCGCGCACCCTGCCAGAGCGCTTCTTCCAACGCTATCCGACGCTCCGCGGCGTCCGCGTCGATCACCCCTTCCGCTCGCGCCTGCCGCGTTACTGTCTCGCGCAAGATCACCCCGTCACCAAGCAGCACTACCGCGCCGCGATTCAAAACCTGATGAAGGCCGCGCCGGACCTGAGCTACCTGAGCGTGTGGAGCAACGACAGCGGTTCCGGCTTCGAGCACACCGGCTCGCTCTACGTCGGCCGCAACGGCGGCCCCTACATGATCCGCGAATGGCGCAACCACGAGAAGATCGCCCAAGCCGCCGGCGAAAGCATCGTGCGCTACCTCGCCAACATCCAAACCGCCGCCGCCGAGATCAACCCCGACTTCGACGTCATCCTCCGTCTCGAACCCTTCAAGCTGGAGCAGGACCACATCAAGGCCGGCATGAACCGGCACCTCACGTGGGAAGCGCCGAGTCTCCTCGTGCGCGGTTACGCCCTGCCGTATTCGCATCCGAAATACCCCGAGATGAGCGGCGCCGCCGGCGGCCCGTTGCAAACCGAGATCGACCCGGCCGAACGCGCCGTGCTGGCGGACTCGCGCTCACGCGGCGCCGAACCCACACTGCAATACGCCGCCGGCTCCACCAACTGCTTCGAGCCGCTGCTCGGCATTCCCTACCCGCGCCTGCTGCGCAAAAAATTGGAGTCCATGCGCGACCTCGGGATCAAGCGAGCCAGCGCGCTCGGCGGAATCAACAACCCACAACAATCTCCCTACTGGCCCAACCTCGCCGTGTTGCGGGCCACGCAATTCACGCCGGAAATTTCGATCGACGACGTGTTGCTCAACACCGCCCGCAGCTTCGTCGGCGAGCAATCCGCCCCCAAACTCCTCGCGTGCTGGGACGCATTTGAGGAAGCCATCGCCTGGCAGCCGCCCGTCATGTTGTTCAGCGGTTTCGCGTTCACTTGGCAGCGCACCTTCGACCGCCCTTACGTGCCCGACATCGAGGCCATTCCCGCCAAAGAACGCGCCTACTACGAGCGCCATGGCTGCTTCCAGCACAACAACCCCGGGATGAACGATCTCGGCAAGGACGTGCTCTTCGATATCATCACTAAGGACCAAGGCATCAAGGCCACAGCGAATTACGACAAGCATTGCCTGCCGCGCATCGATAAACTCATCGCGCAATTGGAGAAACTCGAAACCCAAACCGCCGCTGCACCGCAGGCGCAAGCCGTGTTTGCCGATCTGCTCGATCGCGCCCGCGGCTACCGCGCCGTCTGCGGTTCGATCCGCATGGTCACTGCCTGGTGCGCGCATGTTTACGGCTACCTCGACAGCACCAAGGCCGCCGACAAAAAGCAGCACGTGCAGGCGCTCCAGGCCGCCATCGATGACGAACTCGTCAACACCCAGAACCTCATCGCGCTCCTCGAATCCGGCCGCACCGAGTTCATGGCGCTCTCCGCCATCGGCAACAACACCTTCTGCTACGGCGAAGACCTGCCCGACCTCCTCCGCGAGAAAATCCGGTTGATGAAAAAATACCGCCACCACAAACCGCGCATCGACAAGGACATCCTCTGGCGCCCCATCCCCGGCGCCGTCTGGCCGAAATTCGAATGAGCCCAATCCGGTTCACCACGACGGAGTGCTTTTGCGCGTGATGGCGCGTGCCCTTAGGGGCGAGCCCCGAAGGGGTGACGAGGCAGGTGCCCTTGGGCGGCTGAGGAACAAACACACGAAAACGAAATGTAGGACGGAGATTCCGGCCTGTCCGCCCCTTGCGCCCATCCGAGGCAGGGCGGATTGTCCCTAATCCGCCGTCGCCCCTGAATTTTAGAATCTCCCGACGCGTTAAGGATAACGCGCCGTCGAAGTGTGCGATTGGAAACGAAACGCCGGGTTAAAGACCGCCGTTTTACTTATGGGCCTGCTGCAAAATTCAGCCGCGATGCAATAACTCATCGACCGTGACACCGATGTCCCGAGCGATCTGCCGGAGCAGCGACGGCGCGATCTCCCGCCCCTTGCGCAGTGGCACCGTGGTGCCGCGAACGTCAAGGACACCCTCTTTGGCCAGACCGCCGCACAGTGGCGCGACGCCCAGCCCGATGCCGAGGGCAACCTCCGCGACCACGCCCCCATCGAGCAGCTCGTCGTCCTCACCAATCTGGAAAGCCTCAACTCCGTGCTTATCCGCCAAGGCCTGCCCGCACCGGAGCGTCTGCTCAAACTCAACGAAATAGCCATCACCCAGATGCGCACCCTTCTCAAATCCAACCTCCCCGCGCGCTTGGAATAAGCAACGCCCGTTTAGGCCGTTTTTAAAAAAAACCAGCACGTCGCCAAGGCCCAGCGGATCGACGTAGAAGCTCCCTTGCTCGCGATTCCGCCCTCGCCAACCAACCACGTGGGCGAAGTCTTTTAGATTC
>JBDNGL010000229.1:0-10928 GCA_041689285.1 Opitutaceae bacterium | reverse complement strand
CGCCCTTCAGGGCATCCGCAGACACTCACCCCTTCGGGGCCACACCTCCGGTGTGACCATCTCCGCGCTGCCGCGCTACGTTCTTCCGCCAGAAGGCGGCGTTGGTTTTCGGCTGCGTGGCGTGGAGCGGACAACCGTGCCAGAAACAGCCGTCGACGAAGACGGCGAGTTTGCGCGCGCGGAAAACGAAATCGGGCCGCACCCGGGAGGGCTTCGACTTCGCGCGTGCAACTTTCCACCGGAGCACCGCTCCCCTCCGCCAGCCGGTGATACCGCGGGCGCGGAAGACCGCGATGAGCCGCAGCTCGGTGGCGGCGTTGCCGCGTGAACGCACAGCGGCGATGACGACGGTCCGATTCGCGGGCAGGGAATGAAGACAGGTTGCCGGAGAATTCTGATCGCGGCGGGCGCGGATGGGCGGCGCTACTTGCCCAACGGCGAGAGCTTGGGATGCCGCTTTTCCAGCCACGCAATCACGTCCTCACGCAGTTCGCCGGCGAAAGCGGCCAGCTCTTTAGCCTCGTTTGCACTGACTTGTCCGGGTGTGTCGTATTCGGCGGTGTTTCGCTTGGCGCGGCAGGCGTCGAGATAGTCGGCGTCCGCTTGGCGCTCGGCACCCAAGATGATCGGCAGTGCTTGCAGAGTGCGATAATGCGCGAGGTTCTTTTCCGGCCGCCAGCCTTCGGCGTGGACCAGAATCGTGCAGAGCTTGAGCACGGCGTTGTAGGCGATGCCGAATTGCCAATCAGCCGATAGCCCGCGTGCGGCGTCTTCGAGGTCTCGATCCACGATGGCGAACAGGTCCGCAATCTGGCGCCGTGAGGTTTGATGTGGCCGGAGCCACCCCGCATTAGCCCAGTCGTGCAAGCTCATGGGCTGTTCCCTTGATGAAGATCTTATCCTTGGCGAGCACATCGCCGAGGAACGGCTTTTTAAAACGGTTTCGCGTGAACTCGCTCGCGGTCATGGTCACGGGGTTGATCTCGCGCCCGAGTTGCTCTCCGGCGGTGCGCAGACGTGAAGCAAGGGTGCGCAGGCCGACGTCGCCGATAATGAACAGATCGATGTCGCTGCGGGCCTTGCCCATGCCGGCGGCGAGGGAGCCGAAGACAAAGGCCAGTTCCACTCCCGCCACGTCTTTCAGGGCCACCGCCAGCACATCACGGAGACCGGCGGTTTTGAGCACGAGCTGCCGCAGGTCGGTAAACAACGGGTGGTCGGCGTTGGCGCGGAAACAAAGACGATTGCCGTCGCGGCGGCTGAGCAAGAGATCGGCGGCACACAGCTTTTTCACTTCGGTTTGCAACGTGCCCAAAGACAGGCCGCTTTGCCGCGTGAGTTCACGCAGGTGCAATTCGCGACCGCCATCGGCGAACAAGAGCCGCAAAACCTCCGCTCGCACTTTGGGGAAGATGACTTCAAGTAATTCCATATTGTATGGTTTAACCATGCGACAGTATGGTTTAACCAGTCAATGGGGATTTGGCAAAGCCGAGGTTTTTACAGACCGAATTTGTGCAGGCGTGCAAGGAGGCGGGCGGCGTTGCGGTGTTTGAGCGCGTGTTCCCGGAGGCGGAGGATGGACCAACCGCGGGGGCAGAGCGTGCGGCTGACGAGCCGGTCGCGGGTGCGGTTGGCGGCGATCTTTTTTCGCCAGAAGACGGCGTGAGTCTTCCGGCCATGTTGCGTGTCTCGGACACCCGTGCCAGAAGCAGCCGTCCACGAAGACGGCGAGCTTCGACTTCTGGAAAACAAAGTCCGGTTTGCCGGGGAGGTTCGAGCCACGTCGCCAGCCAATGATGTCCTTCGCCCGGGAAATCTGAATTAACCGTAGTTCGGTGCCCTTGTTGCCTGTTAGTTACGTTTCCCGAAGGTACTGCCGTCTTCGATCGATATGCTGCCGTCAGGCCACACATCAACCGGCATTATGATGTCCTCAATGGCTATCGCATCTTCAAATTCGCGTTCCCCGTCTAAGAATTGCTGTAGGTGCTCCATGAGATCATCGGCAATCTCCCGCTGAGCCTCTAGCTCGGTCGTATAGACTACAGGGTAATTGCTCTCATCATACCATGCCGGCACAAGCCCCTCGCATATCGTCTGGATGAATATGACGTAAGCCGAACGGACGGGTTGTTTGGTCGATTGCATTAGTGGCAGCAGCGGCATTTCCCACCTGGCCAGGATCTGGCCGTTGGGAAAGCAAATTCTATGCTGCCCAACAAACTGCCTCTCGACACTTTGAGGCTAGTTCATGATAAAGGAACCAATGACAGATCGGAGCGAGAATCTAGCCAACGAGAGTTGTGGTTGGGCGAGTCAGATTCCTGTATTTGAAGCCGCGTCGCTGGAGGAGATTGTAAATTCGCTGTCGGCATTCGTGGAAGCTGCGACACCGGAACAAATGCGAGCATGGAAGGCGTCAGTGCCGCCTTTGAAGGGCGAATGCATGAAGCTCAGCAAAGCGGAACCCAAGGCGGTGCACTATGGGGCGATTCTCGAATATCGGATGCCGGATGGCCCACATCGGGTCGATGCTATCCTTTTAGTTTCTGGGGCCGTGCTCGTGCTCGAATTGAAGGGTGATGGCAATTGGCAGCCAGAATATCTTGAGCAAGCAGCGGACTACGCGCGGCGTCTTTACTGGTATCATTCACTATGCGGGGAAGAAAATGTGCGTGTGCACACAGTTTTGGTTTCCTATGGTCGCAAAGGCAATGAGGTCGCTGGCGAATGGCATACCCAGACAAACATCGAAAGCCTATTGGATGTAGTGCGCCGATTCGATCGGCCGAAAGAAGCATCACCTATTTCGGTCTCACAGTTCATTTCTCCGGCACTGTGTCAGCCGTCGCCGTCATTAGTGCAGGCGGCGCGACGTTTTTTTGCAGATCATGCGTTACCGCATATCAAACGGATTGATGATATCACTGGTGCAGCTGTTCAGCGGATTGTTGCCGAGATTCGAGCCACGCACGCGGCGCAGAAGCGGAAGCTGATTTTGGTCAGTGGCGTTCCCGGAGCCGGAAAGACTTTTGTTGGGCTTAAGATCGCCCATGAGCCGTTTCTTGACGACTTGGCAGAGCCAATGGCTAACGGCGAGAAACCGACAACACCTGCGGTTTATCTTTCATGCAACGGTCCACTAGTGGAAGTGCTGCAATACGAATTGAAAAAGGCGGGCGGTGCTGGGCGTGTTTTTGTTCGCGGGATTAAAGATTTTGTGGAGCGCTATTCGAAAAAGCGTTCGCCTGTGCCCCCACATCACGTCTTGATTTTTGATGAAGCGCAGCGGGCATGGGATGCTCGCAAGGCGCAAGCGTCACACAAGGATGATAGCGCGACTTCAGAGCCGGAGGCCTTTGTAAGGTTTGCCGAACGTATCCCGGGATGGAGCGTAGTCATTGGACTGATTGGCGATGGGCAGGAGATTCATGTTGGCGAAGAGGGTGGCATGGCGCTCTGGGCCGAGGCCGCGACTCGAGGTGGTGTGCGATGGGAGGTGATTGGCCCTAGTCGTTTTGAGCGGCTGTTCAGCGATCGAGGAGTTGCCTATCAGGGATATGAAGAGCTGCATCTGTCACGTTCGGTTCGCTTTAATTTCGCGGCCGGATTGAGCGATTGGGTGGCGGGCCTTTTAACCGCAGATCGACCTGTGCAAGAGTTGGCCCGAATCGCATCGGTTTTAAGGAATCAAGGATATCAGCTTCGCCTCACACGGAACCTGACGCGTGCAAAAGAGTTTTTGTGGGCGAAGTATCGCACGCTGCCGGAAGCACGATTTGGATTGCTCGTGTCCAGCCGGGACAAGGCCCTCAAGGATTATGGTGTAATTCCATCGGACGGGCGATTCTTCCGGCCGGGTCCTTGGTATTCTGATTCAGAAGATTCGCCTAGTTCGTGTCGCCGATTGCAGGACGCGATCACAGAGTTTTCCGCACAAGGGCTCGAGTTGGATCACACGTTGCTGGTTTGGGGCGGAGACTTCGTCTTGGCAAATGGACAGTGGGATGCGTCTGCCGCCAAGAAATATCTTAGCAAATCTGCAGTAAAGGACCCATTGCAGTTAAGGAGAAATGCGTATCGCGTGCTTCTGACGCGCGGTCGAGAGGGAGTTCTCATTTGCCTGCCGGATGGGTTGAGTCAGCTAGATGAGGCCTACAACTATTTGGTCGCGGCGGGGTGCGAAGTGTTAGCGTAGCACTCTAAACTCCCTTGCAGAGCTCCGAAGCGGAGATTTTAAGCGCCTTCGCAATGCGAACGACGCTGTTGAGGCTGAGGTTGCGAACGCCGCGTTCGACACCGCTAATGTAAGTGCGATCTAAGTCGGCGCGTTCGATGAGTTGTTTTTGGGAGAGGTCCTGTGCTTCACGGCGGGCACGGACATTGTCTCCAAATTTCCTGAGGGTGGGTTCGGTGGCTGGCACCCGCAGACCTTAGCCGATTGACGACTATCAGACCACGGACTATGAGTCACATTTCGTGGCCAGGCCGCGAAGCAGCTATCAGCGGGCCGGAGGCTCGATCGCCGCGAGCACGCCGGGCGCGACGTAGACTTTGCCCCAGTTGCGGCGGGTGATTTCCTTCAGCATGCCGGCGGCTTCCAGCTTCCGCAGCACCTTGGTGGCGGTGGGCTGACTGACATCCATGACCGTGGCAGCTTTGCTAATGGCGATGTAGGGGTTCACCAGCAATTGGTCCACCAAGGCAGCATCGGCTTGCGGCAGCATGGTCTCCCTCAACTCCAACAGGCGGCGGGCGGGGGTCGCGGCATGAAAGCCGAGCGTCATCGCGCCCTTGTCCCTTGCCGATCTCAGGTCGGTGGCGCGAGCCGTGTGCGCACGGCATCCCGTGGCCCGGCTTGAGCTTTTTGGCTCCCAAGCCGCCGGTCGGGTGCGCCGGGATAGCGATGTGGACCTGCTGGTGAAATTTCTGCCCGATTCCAAGCCGGGGCTGCTGGAGATGGGGGCCCAATTGGTGAGCCAGCGGGTGGACGACGGCTCACAACCGGACATGAGCGTGTAGCGGGTCGGCACGCAGACAGGGCAGACCGTGTAGGCGTTAGTGCACGCGGCGCCCCGCGCGGCCAGCCGGTCAAGATTGGGCGTCTGGACGTGAGGATGACCGAGCGCAGCGATCGTATCGAACCGCTGCTGGTCGGTCATGATGAACAAAATATTGGGCGGCATGACGTGGGGGTGATGATGCGGCAACGATCCGCTCAAACGTGCCAGAGTTGGCTTTAGCAGCGCCGATATTGTTGCGGTGGTGTCGCATCAGCCGGATGGCACCCCAAACCACGGCAGCATCGCCAAATTAGTAACTGTTGGCCCCGTCGATGATCTCGGCGCTTGCCGGGCGTTCACGATAACCGTCCCGCTTTAATTTCACCCGAATGACACCTTTCTGATCAAGCAGGTAAAGCACTGGGTGGAGCACTCCAGCTGCGCGGCCCTTGGCCTCACTGTTACGGATGCCATAGTATCGATAATCCCGCCTAAAAAGCCATGATCAGAGTAAGACAACTCGCCCACTGCGGGCAATTCTAAGTGACGTGGGATGGTCGGGCCGACAATAGTTGATCGATAAACCCCTCCCGGCCCAGTCCCTGAAAATCCAGTTTCCTATCAATAATTCAAACCCTCCCTCCCTCCACCAACACCCAACCCTCCGCCCATCATGCCCAAATACATCATTGAACGCGAAATCCCCGGCGCCGGAAAGCTCACCTCGGAACAGCTGCACGGCATTTCGCAGAAATCCTGCAGTGTCCTGAAAGACCTTGGCCCGCAGATCCAGTGGATCGAAAGTTTCGTCACCGACGACAAAATCTATTGCGTCTACCTCGCCCCGAACGAGGCCATGGTGCACGAACATGCCAAGCGGGGCGGCTTCCCGGCCAACCGGGTTTCGGCCGTCCGGCGCATGATCGATCCGACGACGGCCGAGGCTTAATACGGTAGGGCGCGGACTCCGCGCCGCGCCACGGCGGTGAATGGACTCGCCGCCCTACCCTTTCGTCCCCGCCATCCGGTCGCCCTCGAGCAGGTAGACGCCCGTCAGGTAGCCGTTCTCGAATAAACCCCTCCCGGTCCAGTCCCTGAAAATCCAGTTTCCTATCAATCAGGACATTGTAGGCCGATTGAAAATCCTGTCGGACTCTTGCGACAAAGGCAGCGGCGACGCTCGTTCGGATTCGAAATCCTGAGGTGCAACGATGTGCTCGCGCTACGGTGAACACCCCATTCCCGGATGGCGACGCGATCGCTATAGTGACAGCCAGTCCTATGAAAACACGCCTCACCGGTCCAATCGTCTTAGCTTTAATAGCCGCATCCGCACTCGCCGGTTGCTCAAAATCCGAAATGAAAGTCGCCTTTATCGATCTACCGCCCGCTGTGCAGGCCGCGATCAAGGTTCAAGTGGGAGATGTCCCGGTTGATAAAATCGAAATCGAAAAGGAAACCGAAAAAGGCCAGATTGTGTATGAGGTCGAAACGCAAAAGGACGGCAAGAAAGTTGAGTTTAAGATCGATAGCGACGGTAAGGTGATCGAATCGAAAGTCGCCTTCACCGATCTACCGCCCGCTGTGCAGGCCGCGATCAAGGTTCAAGTAGGAGATGTACCGGTTGATAAAATCGAAATCGAAAAGGAAATCGAAAAGGGCCAGATTGTGTATGAGGTCGAAACGCAAAAAGACGGCAAGAAAGTCGAGTTTAAGATGGATAGCGACGGTAAGGTGATCACGCACGATTGAAACTGCCCACGTGAAGAGCGCGGGAGCGCACAAACTGCGCCGAAGCTTGCGAGATAAAACGCGCAATCATTCGTGGCAGGGCACAATCGCCTTCCAGTTCCTTCGCGCCGGACCGTGAAACGCCAAAAGGCCTCAAGGTCAGGCGTCCGCGTTCAGTATCTGAAGCTGACGGGGCTGTAGGACCCCGTGAGTTGTGTTGTCGCGAAGCCGACAACACGACTCCTGTTCAACAAGTCCGTCGATGAACGGTAACCGCGTTATGCCTATTGTATTTTTTGCCTTTACCGACCGTGCCGCTCGCCAAGGCGGTTTTTTTATGTCCAGAGGCCTTCGGCCTCAGTAAACTCGCTTCTGCGCGAAGTCTGGTGACGGCTTCGGGATTGAAATCAATCGCAGCAAGGCAGTGAACCCCGGCGCGCAGCATGCCGCGAGTGAAGCCGCCGCAGCCGCAGAAGAGATCGATGAATGTCGGCTTGCTGGGCAGCAGTCGATCCCCTCGCAAAGATTCACGACGGAGGTCTTGAGCACCTTCGCGAGGCGAACGGTGCTGAGAAGACTGAGGTTGCGGACACCGCGCTCGACACCGCTGATATAGGTGCGATCAAGGTCGGCGCTTTCGGCGAGTTGTTCTTGGGAGAGGTCCTGCGCTTCGCGGCGGGCACGGACGTTGTCTCCGAATTCTTGAGGGCGGGTTCTTGGGCTAGCCGCGTATGGCGGTCGCACGCGGCACGCGACTGGGCGGGGTGGTCAGGCTGTTTGGCACCCGCAGACTTCAGCCGATTGTGGACTATCAGACCACGGACCGTGAGTCACAATTTGTGCGGGGACTGCACAAATGGGGGATGGGATCTGGGGTCTTGGGTCTGGGGTGGGGCTCCGGTTGGGGCGGTGCCTTCGACAAACCCAGGGCAAGCGATCAGCTGTCGCCAAGCTTATGGCTGACGGGCGCTATTGGTTCTTGAGCCAGATGATTTTGATTTCGCCCTCAACGGACTTGAACTCACGGTCGGCGGTGACGAGCTCGGCCTTGCGATTCTTGGCGAGAGCAGCGGCGAAAGCGTCGGCTAGAGCCAGCACATCTCTCGCGCGGTAGGCTGCGGCAGCTTCGGCAAGCTCGCGATCCACCGGGACAATCCCAAGAGGGGCATTGGTGGCGAACTCCTTGGCTTGGGCGAGGGCATTGGCCCCCCGTTTGCGTTCCACACTGTAGCAGACTTCGGCCCAGTCCACGGCGCTGATCAGCATCGGCTGATCCTTTTCAGAAGCGCGATGCATCAAGGCCTCGACGGCCTCGGCACCAGGTTCATCAAAGAGCAGCGCCAGCAGGGCCGAGGTGTCGAATACCAAGGCCTTCATTTGCTGCGATCAGATTCCAGTTTGCGACGCTCACGCGCCCGTTCCTTCGCCCGGTCGTCCAAGTGTTCCTGCACGGCGGATATCTCGCCGGACTTCAGTTTGAAGATACCCCGGAAGGAGCTGATGTATTCCTTGGTGACTGGTTGGATGACAAAGCGGCCTTCTTCCTCGGCGAAATTTAGCCTAGTGCCCTCTTTCAGGCCGTATTTTCGGCGAAGCCGGGCCGGGATGACAACCTGCCCTTTGGATGTCATGTAAGCGGATTCTGTGTTCAGGGTGACCATTGCTTAAACGTAGGATGATGCACAAAAGTAAGGCAAGAATTAATTAGTAAGACAATTCGTGAAAGTCACCTATTTCTGGATGATCCGGCAGGAAGGCGCACCGCTGCTTCGGGCCGGGAGCGTTGGCGCGTTCGGCGAGCTGTTCTTGCCCATTCGGCAGGTTCGACCAGCTCACCACAGGCAGGCTCAGGGTCGATGATGAGGAGAGGTCCTGCGCCTCACGGCGGACACCCCGACTCCGTCGGGGTTGTCTCCGAATTTCTTGAGGGCGTCCGTCTGCGCCTTGGGGCTGCCACCTTCGCCTGATTGGCTTCGGCGAGACAAGTCGACGCGGCAAGGGTTCGGTGGCTGGTCGCGTATAGCCGCGTAAAGCTGACGCACGCGGCACGCGACTGGGTGAGGTGGTCTGGCTGTTTGGCACCCGCAGACCTTACCCGAATGTGGACCCGCCGCCGCCTCAAAGGCTATGGCGAGAACGAGATGGCGAGGCTGGCCCGCCTGGATTCCTTCCTCCTTGGCGCCTCTGCGTCTCCGCGTGAGATTTCGGGATGCCCGGCGGTCGCGCCCTAACCTAACCCGGACATTTCATGAAACCATGAAATATCCGCCGCATGCGGCCGACGTAACTCGCGACACAGTCGGAGTTGTCGGGGTAATCCGCGACTTGGGTCGCCCGGCGCAGGCCGGTGGAAATTTCTCCATGTTCCCCCGGTTCACGAAATTTTCAGCCTAGGGTGAGGTCGTTGACCCGGACCTCCTTGATGGCCCACTTGGTGACCGTGAGTCCTTTCGAGGTTCGAGTGCTTACTGGCACGGGAGTTAAATCAAAATCCAACTCCCTAACCCGGGCGCCGCTGCGGCCGTCGAGGGAGACATGCACTGATTTGGGCATGTCCTTCTCCTTGGCGCTGACTTCGAGATAGACGAGGGTCGAGCCTTCGGTCTTGGCGAGGGGGTAGAGTTTGTCGCGGCTGAGGCCGCCGATCTGGAACTTCTTGGCGTAGCATTTTCCTTCGGGGCCGTCCCGGTAGATCATCGTGTAGAAGTTCGTGTCGCCGTCCTTGGGCCAGATGGCGACGTGGATGATCCCGAGACCCATGAAGGTCTTTTCCGCGGAGACCTTCGTGACCTTGAGCGAGCCGTCCTTCATGAGGCAGAGCACGCTGTCGAGGATGGTGCACTCGGTGACGAATTCGTGCTGGCGCCAGTTGAGGCCGATGAAGCCGTCCTCGCGGTTGACGTAGAGGCGTTGGTTGGCGGAAACCACCTCCGAGGCGTCGATCTGCTCGATCTCATCGTAGCTGGTCTTCCGCTTGATGCCCTTGCCGTATTTTTCTTGGAGCATCTCGAACCACGCGACGGCATACTCGGTGAGCCTCCGGAGGTTGGCCTTGGTCTCCTTGATGCCTTCCTCGATCTTCTTCATGGCCTCGTCGGCTTGGAAGCGGTTGTAGGCGGAGATGCGCTTGATGCGGATCTCGGTGAGGCGGGTGATGTCGTCGTCGGTCACCTCACGGCGGAGCTGCTTGAGGAAGGGCTTCAGGCCGCCGCGGATCTCGGCGAGCACGCTTTCCCAGGTCTTGGACTTTTCGATGAGACGGTAGATGCGCTCCTCGCTGAAGATGCGCTCGAGGGAATCCCAGTGCCACTGCTGCTTGAGTTCGCCGAGCTCGATCTCGAGTTCGCGCTTGAGGAGCTCGCGGGTGGCCTCGGCGCTGGTCTTGAGGATGTCGCGGACGCCGAGGAAGTGCGGCTTGTCGGCGCCGGTCTTCGGGTCGCGGACGATGACGCAGGCGGCGGGGTTGAGCTGCACCTGGCAGCTGGTGAAGACGTAGAGCTGCTGGATTACCTTGTCGGGCTCGGCTCCGGCCGGGAGGTGGATGAGGATCTCGACCTTGTCGGCAGTGTTGTCGTCAACGTGTTTGACCTTGATCTTGCCCTTGGCGTTGGCGGCGAGGATGGACTCGATGAGACTTTCCGTGGTGACGCCGTAGGGGAGTTCGGTGACGGCGAGGAGGTATTTGGAGCGCTCCTCGATCTTGGCGCGGACCTTTACCTTGCCGCCGCGTTCGCCGTCGTTGTATTCCGCGAAGTCGGCGGTGCCGCCAGTCGGAAAGTCGGGGAGGATGCGGAAGTTTTTTCCTTGGAGGTGGTTGATGGCCGCGCGGCAGAGGTCGTTGAAATTGTGCGGGAGGACCTTGGTCGAGAGGCCGACCGCGATGCCGTCGGCGCCCTCGAGGAGGACGACGGGGAACTTGGCGGGGAGAGTAATGGGCTCCTTGTTGCGGCCGTCGTAGCTGAGCTGCCAGGTGGTGGTCTTCGGGTTGAAGAGGACGTCCTTGGCGAAATTGGTGAGGCGGGCCTCGATGTAACGGGGCGCGGCGGCGGCGTCGCCGGTGAGGGTGTTGCCGTAGTTGCCCTGGGGCTCGATGAGCCAGGCGCGCTGGCCGATGGCCACGAGCGCGGCGCCGATGGAGGCGTCGCCGTGCGGGTGGAGCTTCATCGTGGCGCCGACGACGTTGGCGACCTT
>JBDNGL010000228.1:0-1511 GCA_041689285.1 Opitutaceae bacterium | reverse complement strand
GGCGGCAACATAGACCCCGCGATCCTCAGCCGCGTGATCGAAAAAGGCCTCGTGCATGACGGCCGCCTTACACGCTTCACCGCGATCATCAGCGACCGGCCGGGCGGGCTGGCGCAGTTGACGCGCGTCATTGCGGAGAGCGGCGCCAGCATCAAGGACATCACGCACGACCGCGCTTTCAGCGGCCCCGACGTCTCAGCGGTGCACGCCGTCTGCACCGTGGAAACCCGCGACCACAGCCACGTGGCGAGTCTTCGGTCCGCGCTGAAGAAAAACGGCTTCCCCCTCGTGGTGGCAAAATGAAGACCAAAGCAACCGGTGGGGCCCGACCTCCGGGCGGGCCGACACGAATCGGGCTACAATATTCGCTCCAATCCCGTTCGTGCGGGATTGATTGGTGAACACAAAATATGGTCTTTCCAGATTCAGCATTGCCGCGGCCCGCCGGGAGGTCGGGCCCTATCATTCGGGTGGTTAGCGCCCTCCGCACCTCGATCGCAGTTCTGACCGGCGTGCTCTTGCTCGCTGGCTGCCGCACGGTTCCCCAACCAGTTGTGCCCATCGGCCAAGAATTCATCGTAGCTGGGCAGTATTATCCCGCTGGCACGCGCGTCGTCACGTGGCATGAGCTCGGTGGTTACAACGCCTACGCTTACAAAGCGCCGGTGGCGGGGACCGACTCGCCCAAGAATCATGGCCACCGCCGCGCCGCCGGTGTGCCGGTGGAGACCGTGCCCGCTGCGCCGCTGGAGGCCGCGGCCTTGCGCGAGGTCGTGGATCAATTCGTCCTGCACTACGACATGATCGGACTCAGCGGTCCGTGCTTCGATATCCTGCAGCGCCGCGGTCTGAGTGTGCACTTCCTCCTCGATGTGGACGGCACCATTTATCAGACGCTCGACCTACAGGAACGCGCCTACCACGCGACCCTCGCCAACAGCCGCTCCATCGGGATTGAGATCGCCAATCTCGGGGCCTACCCGATCGGTGAAAAAAATCCTTTCGCGGCGTGGTATCAACCAGATGAAACCGGCGCACCTTACCTGACGCTGCCCGCGCAGGTGGCCGCTCCGCGCATCCGCACACCCGACTTTATCGGCCGCCCCACGCGCCGGGAACCGGTGGTCGGCAAGGTGCAAGGCAGGGAACTGGTGCAATACGATTTCACCCCTGAACAATACGCCGCCCTCATCAAACTCACGGCGGCGCTGCACCGCATCTTCCCCAAGCTAAAACTCGACTACCCACGCGATAGCGCCGGTGAACCCCTGACCGCAAAGATGCCCGCGGAGGCATGGGCGACCTTCGGCGGCGTGATCGGTCACTTCCATCTTCAGGAAAACAAGGTCGATCCCGGCCCGGCGATGCAGTGGGACAAGCTCATCGAGGGCGCGCGCCGGTTGGTGGAATGAGGCCGGGTTGATTCACCACGGGAGCAGCAAGCTCACCAAGGTTTCCGAACTTTGGGCCAACTCTGTTATCTTTCAAGACCCGCGTCGCTGGCTGCCTTT
>JBDNGL010000227.1:0-2596 GCA_041689285.1 Opitutaceae bacterium | reverse complement strand
TGTCCCCTCAGGTGCTCGCACGTGGTGTGGTCAAGAGTCCGTCCGTCAATTTTCGCCATGGGCGGAACTATAGAGTAATACGGAGTGTAGTCTACACTAAAGACTCCTCAGTAGGTGACACTCTGTCCGGGGAGATAGGTGACACTTTGATACAGGTGAGTGATGTAGTTATAGAGATGATATTACGGGTTTGAAGAGAGATATATTAAGGGAGGGCGCAGGGGAGGGAGCTTGCTCTCTCCCCGCCTTCTCTGCCGCCGAAGGCGGCCGGTTTGGCTCCGGGGCCGGGCGCAGGGGCGCGACGTAGGCGGCCGGTCGGAAGCTGCCACCCTCGGCATCGAAGGCGTCGCCGACGTGGTAGTTGCGCCCGGCATGCGCGAGGTGGCCGGAGACGGAGATCACCTTCACCTTGAACTCGGCCGCGTAGACCATGGGTTTGTCGGATTCGCCGAGCCGGCGTTCGCTGGGCTGGTAAGATTCGGCTGGCGGGAGCTGCGCGAGCGACTCGTGGGGCCGCTCATGATTATAGTTGTGCCGCCAACGCTCGAAGCGGCGTTGTTGGGCGGCGAGATTGGCCGACGGCGGCTGGATGGCCTCCGCCTTCAAGTCGCGGTGCATACGCTCGTGCGAGCCGTTGTCCTGCGGTGAAGCCGGCCGCGTGAAGTCCACTTCGATGCCCTGTTCAATCCACCACAGACTCAAACTCGACAGGCGGCCCAAGCCGAGCGAAGCGAACGGCGAACCCAGATCGCAGCGGATGATTTCCGGCAGACCGTGTTAGCGCATGAGCGCGCGAAACGCGCGGAGCGTGGTGGTGAACTGCTGGTTCGGGCGCGCGTCGCAGGCGATCAGGTAGTGGCAGTAGCGGTCGCACACCGTCAGCGGATCGCAGCGCTGCTGGTTGCCCAGGGTGAACCAGCCTTTGAAGTCCACCGTCCATACGTGGTTGGGTTGCGTCGGCTGGGTCAACCCATCGTTGCCGGCGACAAACGCCCCTAGGCGTCGCCGCCGGCGGACACTCAAGCCGTGATGGCGCAGGATCTCGGCGATCGTGCTGCACGCCGGCGGCTGATCGATCGCGTGCTTCAGTTCCAACACGGCCTGCAGCTTCTTCGGTCCCCGCGTGCGGTGCAGCCGCCGCTCCGCGAGCAGCAACGCCGTCACGGTTTCGGCGGTGCGCTGCGGCGAAACGTGGGGCCGGTGACTGCGCGGCTCCAATCCGGCCAGCCCACCCTCCGCGTAACGCGCCAGATGCTTGTAGCCGGTCTTGCGGCTGATCCCGAACTGTTCGCACAGGTCGGTCACATTAAAACGTCCGCTCTTGGCGAGCACGACGAAGCGGTTGATTTCTTCCATGGGAGTTAAGTTTTGCCAGGGCATGTCGCCCTATGTGTAACCTATCTCCCCGGACAGAGTGTCACCTATCTCCCCGGATCGAACCATGCGCTGGCTCCGGATGTCGAGAGCGAGAGCGGGATTACGTTTGCGTCACTGGAAGAGTATCGGGCGAAAATTGCGGAGGCGATTCAACCCCGGTCGCGTGCTGCGGCGCTGCTGGCGGGATCAGCGCGCCTTCCCCCGATACTCGCTCGGGCGGCTGCCGGTGAACCTTTTGAACGTGTGCGAGAACGTGAACAGGCTGCGGTAGCCGACTTGATGGGCGATGGTTTCCACCTTTTCTCGCGTGGTGGTGAGCAGCAACGCGGCATGCTGCAGGCGCAGCGCGGTGAGGTGCTGCGCGGGGGTGCGGCCGAGCGAGCGCTGGCAGAGACGGGTGAATTGTTTGGTGCTCACCGAGGCCAAAGAGGCCAGCTTGGGCAGCGACCAGTCGGTGGCGAGGTCGCCTGCGACGGTCTGCCACACGCCGCGCAGGCGGTCGTCGGTGCGCCACGGCTCGGCGAAGGTGCGGGCGTAGTGCTGGATGAGGTCGGCCCAGAGTTGCATCGCGGCGGGAGAGGCGGTGCCACTGGCTTCGCGGTGCAGGCCCTCGATGGCGGCGGTGAGCGGGCCGCCGCCGAACGGTGCGAGGACGGGGGCGCGCGCGCTGACGATGGGCAGGGTGCCGTCTGGTTCCTGATAGCGAACCCACGCGATGTGCCACGGTTTGCGCGGCACGGTGCGGTAGGCGTGAAAAGCGTGCGGTGGCGCGAGGCACGCGATGCCCGGGCGCATCGGCTGCCATTTACCTTCCAGCCACACGCGGCCCTCACCGCCGGTGCAAATCATGACAAAGGTGCCGCTCAGGTCCGGCCGCCGCACCTCGTAGGGATGCACCACTGCCGCGACCCCGATATGCACAATGCCGTGCTGGGCGAGCGCCACGCACACTGGCGCAGTGGCAAGCCAGCCTCGCTGGTCGGCGCGGCTGGCGCGCACCACGCGTTCGGTCGTTTCGGATAAGCGGATGTCGCTTTTCATGGCGTGGTCGCAGTGTGATTGTGGTAACCGGGGTGTAGCGTGACGGCCAATCTCGAAATGCAACACACCGCCACCACTTCATCCTCGCGGGAGCAGATCCTGCAACGGCTGCGAGCCAAAGTAAATCGCGGTCTGCCCATCATCGGCGCGGGCGCGGGCAACGGCCTCTCGGCAAGAT
>JBDNGL010000226.1:0-6571 GCA_041689285.1 Opitutaceae bacterium | reverse complement strand
GCAAACCCGTGATCCGGGGCACGCGCATCATGGTCCGCAACGTCCTCGGTCTCGTCGCCGGCGGCTACACCGTGGACCGTATCCTCCAGACCTATCCGGAACTGACCAAGGAGGACGTGAGCGCGGCTCTCGAATACGCCGCCCACCTCGTCGGCGAGGAGCAGATCTACACTCATGCCTGATGCCGGCCTGAGCATTCTGCTGGACCAGAATGTCCCGTAGGAATGCACGGGGTGGTTGCACCGCATGGCTTGATCCTGTCGGCAGCGGACATCACCGGCATGTTACCGGCGTCCATTCGCTTGCTGGAATCCTTCGCTCCCATTGGCTAGCCCATGCCCATCGCGTCGCCCAGGCCCTTGCTGGCCTCCATCTCGGTGAGGGTGATGGTGCCGTTGCGGTCGGTGTCGATCCGGTCAAACATCGCCTTGGCGCTGACGGTGTGTTCTGCCAAGGAGATGAAGCCGTTGCCCTCGGTAACGGTCTTCCTGAAATGCGTGTCGCCGGGAGCCGCGAACGTGGCTGGCAGGGCGAAGAGGGCTAGTGCGCACAGCGCAGTGAGGAGATGAGTTTGTTTCGTTTTCATAATTGGGATGGTTGTGGGTTGATAGCTGGCTGACCCGTGACCGTAGTCCCGCCGCCGCCTGCGCGCCAGCGAAGCTATCCCTGAAACTCACCCCGGAAAGCCCCGATGCGGCGCCGGTATTCCCGCCGACTCTTCCCGTCTGGGCGTCTCCGCGCGACGGCGGGAGTTAAGCCGTCTCCGCTCAGGTTGATTTGCTGCTGGGGTGCTGACCGCGCGCACGGGCGGGTGCTGGTGGGTTCAATCCCGCAGGGCCTTCATCCCGAGGCGGGCGATGCGGTCGATGAGTTGCGGGTAGGCGATGCCGGCCCGTAGCGCGGATTGCGCGAAGTCCTCGTCGGGCGCGAGCGCGGGATTCGGGTTGGCCTCGATGAAATACAGTTCGTTCTTCGCGTTCAGGCGCAGATCGATGCGCGCGTAGCCGTCGATCGTGAGCAGGTGGTAAATGCGCTTGCAGACCGACTCGATGTGGCGCACGAGGGCGGGTTCCAGCCCCTCGGCGAAACGGTTTTCCAACCCCCAGCGCTGGCGGTAGGCCTCGTCCCACTTGGCCTTGTAGGTGGCGATCTTGGGTTCGTCGGGCGGCACTTCGCGGAAGACGAGTTCGCGGATCGGGAACACCTGCAGGCGGTGGTTGCCGATGAGGCTGACGTAGAGTTCGCGGCCCTCGATGTATTCCTCGGCGATGACATCGTTGCCGCCGTTGCTTTCGTGGAGGAAGGCGACGCGTTCGCGAAACTGGTCGTCGGTCTCGACGAAGGAGGCCTGCGAGATGCCGTAGGAGGCCTCCTCCTTGAGCGGTTTCACGAGGACAGGAAACTGCAGGTAGTTCGGACGGGCGATGCGTTTGCCGCGTGGGATGATGACGAAGTGCGGCGTATGGATGCGGTGGTAGCTGAGGATTTTTTTGGAGATGCCCTTGTGCTTGCAGAGGGTGAGACCCGTCGAGCCGCAGCCGGTGAAGGGGATGTCATGCATCGCGAGAAACGCGACGATGTGCTGGTCGAAGGCGCGGTTGTTGCGGAACTGGTCGGCGAGGTTGAAGATGACGTCGGGCGTGAAGGTCTGGAGTTTCTGGCGCAGCAGATCGAGGTCATCGAAGAGCGCGACCTGCTCATGGGGGTAGCCGAGTTCGTTGAGCGCGGCCAGCACGGCGGCCTCGGTCTTCCAGTCCGCGGTCTTAAGTTCGGGAGTCAGGTCCTGATCGAGGGTCGTGGGCCGCACGGCGTCGAAGAGGGTGAGAACCTTGAGTTTTTTAGGCATGGCTTACTTAGTGCGTTTGAATTTTCCCGTGAACAGATAGTTCATGACCAGAGTGGTGAGATAGGCGGTGACCGGCATATCGGGCGGCGGGTGGGCTGGCGTGAGATGGAGGTCGAGCTGGTCGCAACGGTCGATGAGGCGGGCGAGGAGCTTGTGCACGCGGTATTTTTTTTCGTTGGTGGCCTCGCACACGGCATCCATGAGCGGGCGCCGCCGCGAGCGCAGGTAGTTCGAGGCCACGAGTGTCGGGCCGGCCTCGGGGGTGCCGGCGAAGAGATGGCGCAGATCGCGGTCGTAGAAATCGGGGTAGGTGTCCTCGTGTTGCTTCCGCTTTTTGGCGTAATAGGTCTTCAGCTTCTGGTTGAGGCAGTTGAAATCTTTTTCGCGGTAGCTCGGCTGGTAGGGCGGTGAGTGGCCGGCGAGGGAGCGCATAAGCTCATCCATATATTCGAGTTTTTGCAGGGCCTTCCAACCTTGGTAGCGCTTGCGCCAGTCGAGCCCGGGGGTCAGCCAGACGGCGAAGGTCTCCGCGAAGTCTTCGTCGGGGTGGCTCTGCGCATACCAGTCATCAAGGTGCACGACATACGAGTGGCTGTAGGGCCGCGGCCGGTAGAAGTGCGGGGTGTCGTCGGCGGAGGTCTTGCCGAAGATCCGCTGCCATTTCCGTTTGCGGGTGAGCTGGTAGGCGTAGGCGTAGGCGTGCGCGGCTTCGTGGCGGATGAGGCGCATGAACCACTCCGGGTTGTCGCCCTCGACCTCGAGCATCAGCTTCGCCTCGAGTTTGCGCAGGCGCTCGTGCACGAGGAAGAACGGCACAAAGATGGCGGGGATGCCGACTGGCACAAACCACTCGTCGCCGACATGGCAGGGCGGCAGGAACGTGAGGCCCTTCGTGGTGAGCTCGGCGTGGAGTTGCTGAATCAGCGGCTCCAGTGGCGTGCCCGGCAGTTGCAGCCCCAGACTGGAAATCTTCCGGTCCAGCAGCAAATCATCGTCGAGATCGTGCCAAGGGAGGGATTCCATCGCCGGACCCTAGGCAGGATATCTGTGGGCTTGAATCAAATTCTGACGAAAACAGCCGGCATCGCCGGAAGCCAAGCGCCTACCCGAAAACCGCCACCCCAAAGAGTGGACTAGGGAATTAGCTCGGCTCGCAGGGACGCGAGCCCTCCACCAGCATGGTTTTCGGACAGGTTTTATGTAGGCGCGGTCGCTCAATTGCGTGGTGATCGCGTGCTGCGGAGTGGGCTGAAATGCACGCAGGCACCTGAGAGGTCTGCATCGGGAATATACCCTAGACGATGTATTGGAATTTAACTCCGACCGGCACTATGGGTGCTTAAACAATTCCCGGATCAATGAAACCCCGCCGCCTCATTTCGATACTTTTGTTTTGTGCCGCAGTGACCGCACTGCCGGCCCAGATCGTGATCACGGGCTATACTGAGACCGGTAACCTGCCGCGCAATGACGACAACTTCAGCGGGGCGGTGAGCTTGGGCTTTGCGATCAATTTTGGCGGCACGAGTTACACGGAGACTTTTGTCAGCAACAACGGTTTCATCACCTTTGGTGCCGGGAGCGGCGTCTACTCTCCTTCCCCCATCGACGCCAACTACGTGAGCAGCGGCGCCCCCGGGCTGCCGATCATCGCGCCGTTCTTCTCCGACGTGGACACGCGCAACGAGCTCACCGGCATCGTTTCTTGGGGCACGGGTTTGGTGGGTGGGCTCGCAGCTTTTGTCGTAAACTGGGATGAAGTGGGCGAATATTTCCAAGGTGCCGAGCCTAACACCTTCCGCCTCGTGCTGGTGAGTCGCCCCGACATCGGCGCCGGCAACTTCGACATTCATTTTATTTACCAGACCATCACCTGGGACAACGGCAACGCCGTGGCGGGCTTTCATAACGGCAGCACCTCCAGTCCGCTCTTTTTCCAAGTGCCCGGCTCTGGCGTGGAAGGTGCCTTCCTGAACAACGGGTCAAACGCGCTCTACGGCAGCACCAACACCGGCGTCTAGGGTGGCTTTCTCCTGCAGGCCCGTGCTGGCGGCTTCCTGACACCCGCGGCGATCGTGCCGATTCCCGAACCCTCGACCTATGCCTTGTTCGCGCTGGGCCTTGCGGTGGTGGGTATCAGTTGGTTCCGCCGGCGGTGGGGCTGAAGCGATGGGTAGGCGCCACCCGCAAGCTTGCACCGTGCAGGTGGGGTATCAGGCTGTGGGCATGGTCCACATCTCTTGGCTCCTGCTGGGTGCTTTGATGTTGCCGTTGACGGGCTGCAGCGTGTTGGAACGCATAGTCTCGGACTCGGCCACGCGGCTGGCCTATGAGGTTCGCGACGAGGCTCAGGAATTGCGCCGTTCCGGCGAGACGAAGCGCACCTTTGTGCACCAGCCCAAGGAATGGCCCGACGGCCTCGCGGGCGACTACCGTATCGAGATCCGCAGCACGCCCACGCCGCTGAATCCACCGGAGAAACGCTCCATCATGACCGCCAACTCGCTCGACGGTCACACGCGGAGCGGCACGAGCTACCACCTTAATTATGTGGTGGTGCCTCAGGATCTCGTAGTTCGCCACCGCAAGGGTGAGCCGACGTTGGTGACCTTGGAAATGCGTGACGGGAAGGTCGCGCTGATCGCGCTCGACTAACCCACGCTTACTTATGAAACGAATCCTGCCACGTTGGCTGGCCGCTGGCCTGTTGATTGCGGCCATGCTCGGGACGGCGCTCGCGCAAACTCCGCCGGCGATGAGGGCTGTTGCGGTGACTCCCGAACCCGGCAGCAGACTCGCGGCCGGACAGAACCTCTATGTGCGGGTGGCCTACGAATCGGACCAACCCTTGCGCATGCAGGCGAGGGGCTATTACGACGGCACGAAGCGTGATCAAATGGCGAACAACCCTTCGCCGGTTTTTCCAGCGGGTTCAGGCGAGGCAGTGGTGTGGCTCTTCGGTCAAGCGGGCGCGCGGGTCGATGAAGTCCGCGTGCAAGTTTACGATGCTCAGTGGCGGCACCTGCTGGAGGTGCCGGTGCCGTTGGTAGCCGAATGGCGGGCGGGAGTGACGGCGGCGCCGGAGGCGGCGTGGGCGGCGGAATCGCTCGCGGCTCAGGCGCGCATTCCCCCGCCGCCGGCGGTGCCCGTGACCGCGTGGGAGCAAGTGAAGGGGTTCCTGCTGGTGTTGCTCGTGCCGCTGGCCTTCCTAAGCGTGCCGGGGTATCCGCTGTTGCAGGTTTATACGCTGTGGAAACTGCGCGGGCCAGCGCGGCTGCTGTCGGCGCTGCCGCTGAGTTTCATGCTGCCGATCTACGCCTATTGCTTTTACGCGCTCACCCAAGGATCGAACCTGTGGCCGTTGTTTGCGATTGGCGGAAGCCCGGTGGCGCTTAGCATCACTCTGGTGGTGGTGATCGTTGCGCGGCGTCGGGCTCGGCGGGCAGCGATCTGAACACCCCGGGCGCCGGCGACTCAGGTGCTGCGGAAGTCACCGTGGCTTAGCGGAAAAATTGGGCGGCCGAGACGTTGGGAACTCACGCGTTCCAGTTCCAGCGCGACCGCGTAGTTGTGCGCCACGAAGCGGAGGAATTCCTTGCGGCGGATACAGAGGGCCCGCGCGCCTTCGGTGGCGATCACCTGCGCGGTGGCGTTACTGTTTTGGAGCAGGCCAATCTCACCGAAGAAATCACCCAGCCCGATGCGACCGCGGAGCTCGCCCCGGCGGGTGATGCGCGCGCCGCCTTCCAGCATCACGAAGAAGTGTTCGTTGAAGCGGCCTTCCTGCAGCATCGTTTCATCCGGGTGGTAATTGCAGATGGACGTCAGCTCCGCGAAGCGTTGCACGGCCTGCAGGTGCCAGTTTTGGCAGAGACTGATGCGGGCGAGAAAGGGCAGCTTGTGCACGAGCGTGGAAAGTTTGGAGCCACCCAAGCGCCGGATAATGAGGGCCTCGGCCTGAGCCCAGTCGATTTGCAGGAGTGTGGCGGGCGTAAGCGTGCGATAGAGGAAGCGGGGTTGCTCGGGATCGGCAGCGGCGTGCAGGCCGACGATATGATCCTCACTCAGGGTCTGCACGAGGGTGCGACGGCCCGAGGTTAACTGACGGTAAACGCCGACCTTACCCGAGACGATCAGCGAGACATGGGTCACGGGGACATCGAAATCATTCAGGACACGCCAGGCACCGAAGCGTTGGGGCGTGAGGAGGGCGGCAAGGTCTGACTGCTCCGGCGGAGAGAATTGCCGTAATAAAGGCGAGTTCAGCACGGCGCGCATCCGGCCATCGGTGCTGAGATCGGGTGCTGGAGGTTTGAACCAACGCTGATACCAAAGGCGCAGGGTGTCGCGTCGGGCAATGGCCCGCTCGCGCGTATAGAGGTAAAGCTCGGAACCTAGATAGACCAAGGCGAGCAGTAGCAGTGCGCAGATCACAGCGAGAAACAGCCAAGGGCCGCGGGTCTGCCAAAAGGTGAGCGTCCACGGTGGCACCTCGGTGAGCGTGCCAAAAAAATGGCCAAGGGCCAAGGTCCAGACGAACCCATAGCCGATTTCCTTCCAGGTGGCGCGGCGGCGGAGGCCGAATTTGAGCAGTTCCCACCGGCGGCGCGGCGTGCGGTTGAGCGGGAAAATATAGTCGTGCGCGGCATCATTGAGCCGCGGCACTTCGCTACAGCGGATCATCCGGCCGACGGCGCCGTGCAGGACCGGCCGCAGGGCTGCCAG
>JBDNGL010000225.1:0-2051 GCA_041689285.1 Opitutaceae bacterium | reverse complement strand
TGCACTTCCGCCATGTAGCCTTCTTCGTTACGTAGGGAGATTAACGTCTTCAGCCGAATCTGAAGCGAGGCACCAGCCGGGATGCGGGATCGGTAGCTTTCAATCTGCTGGTGCGTGCTTTGCAACACGACGCGCTTGACGCCTTGCTCGCCGAAGGTCTGTTCCACCGCGTTCAGCAAATTCACGGTCAAGCCCGCATGCGCATCGGGGAAATGGGACTCGGCGGCCGGCGTCAGAGACCACATCTTGGCTGGCCGTCCGATTGGGCGCTGCTCTTCCTGGTAGCTCACCAGCTTTTGAGCGTGCAGCGCGTAGAGGTGCTGCCGGACGGCCATGGCGGAGATACCCAATTGCGCGCCCAAGGCTTCGGAATCGCTCGGCCCCTGCTGCTTGAGCAGGCGCAGGATCGTTTGCCGACTGGGAACTAGATCGGATTTTTTGTGAGTAGCACCGCGTTTCGTCATGAGTCGAGGATTACAGCCAATCGTTTTCCAAGGCCAGTTTAATCGCTCGATTCTTTTCTAAAGAAGAAACTTTAACATATCGCTTGTCAGGCATCATACCGCAGTTACTCTTTTCACAAGCAAGAACTTTAGAAAGTCGGCAGTGCGCGCAAACGAAATCCAATCGAAGGGTCCGGCGCACGAACCGCAACGACGTGAGATAAAGTGCAAGAAACGAAAGGAAATCTATGGCCGACATTGAAAACAAATACGCGGAAAACGTGGCTGGACAGTTTTACGTCGATGAGCAGTGCATTGACTGCGACTTGTGCCGCGAGACTGCCCCGGCCAACTTCACCCGCAGTGAGGAGGGCGGCTATTCCTATGTGTTTAAGCAAGCGTCAACCCCGGAGGAGGAAGCGCTTTGCAAGGAAGCCATGGAGGGATGCCCGGTCGAAGCAATCGGGAACAATGGCGCAGACGGAGCGTGAAGATTTACCGCAGGAAGCGACCACAAGGTTACAACCGACCTTAAACGAAAACCAAAAAACCAAAACGCAAAACATCCATGAAAACACCAATCATCACTGCCTACCTGAAAACCTCCTGCGGCTGGAGCCAGGGCGTGCGCTCCATCATGCGCAAATACAATCTGGACTACGAAGATCGCGATATCATCATCAACCCGTTATTCCGCGCAGAGATGATCGCAAAGAGCGGGCAGAGCCTTTCCCCTTGTGTGGAGGTCGATGGGCATATGCTGGCCGATGTTAACGGAGACGAAGTGGAAGCCTACCTGCTCAATGCGGGACTGGTGCAACTGACCGCCGTCGTCGCGGATGCACCGACCGACCGGTCTTGCGAAGCGCATCACCAAGGGTAACGCCATGCCGGAGCCGCAGGTTCCGGCCTATTTAGCAACCATCAAACCGACTGAGGCATTTATGAAAAATCCGAGCGTAGCACAGGCACAGGCCATGGCGACTGGATGCAAGAGCGGGAGGGCCGAGAGCGCGTCGAAGAAGTCGAACATGGAATACCCAGAAGGTAGTTATCGAATGTCTCACCAAGGCTTAGCCTACAGCAGAGGCACTCCGAAATTGGAAATTCAAAACGCCCGCGTGGATAGGGTTACACCCCATTGGTTGGGGCTGCTGGATGGGTCAGCATCAGAGGGTTACTCGCGTGGGCAGCGCCATCCTGTTGAGGGGTTAGCAAATGCTCAGCAGAAGAAAATGACATCGAAGTCGAGATGCAAAATATCATGAGCACATCAACAGACACTATTGAAGAACTGGTTAAAAGTGAATACAAATTCGGCTTCTACACGGACATCGAGACGGAGTCCGCGCCGCCGGGGCTGAACGAGGGCATCATTCGATTCATTTCGGGCAAGAAGAACGAGCCGGAGTGGCTGATGGAATGGCGGCTGAAAGCGTATCGCCATTGGCTGACCCTGGAGGCACCGACGTGGCCCAAGGTGCATTATCCGCAGATCGACTATCAGGACATCACATACTTCGTCGCGCCCAAGAATCTCGCTGACGGCCCGAAGAGCATGGACGAAGTGGATCCGAAGATTTTGGAGACTTTCGAGAAGCTCGGCAT
>JBDNGL010000224.1:0-5576 GCA_041689285.1 Opitutaceae bacterium | reverse complement strand
TGCCAGTCGATCACCGCGCAGAGATAGGCGTAGCCGCCCTGCACGGGCACGTGGGTGATGTCCGTGGCCCAGACCTGGTTCGCGTCGCGTCACTGCCGGGTGGCGCAGCAAATACGGATACACCGGGTGCGCCGCGTTGGCTCGCGACAGGTTCGGCTTCTGGTCAATCGCCGCCAGACTCATCCGCCGCATCGGGCGCTGCACCCGCTTGCGATGGAGGCGTTCGCCCTGCCGCCGGAGCCAGCGGGCCATCTGCCGCGAACCGAAGAACGGATACGCCAGATAGGTCTCATCAATGAGCCGCTTCAGGCGCAGGTTTGCCTGCGGCTCGGGTCGCCGCCGGTGATAGTAGCTGGCGCGCGGCAGCCCCAGCAAGTGGCACTGCCGGGTCACGGAGAGGACGGGATGTGGACTTCGATCATGCCGCGGCGCTGGTCAACGGTCGAGCTCGCCAGCTGTTTTTTTTAAGCCATTCCAACTCCATCTTCAGGCGTCCGATCTGCTCGAACAGCTCGTGCTCTCGGGCCTTGGCCGCCGCCGCATCGGCATCGGGCCTGCCGGCGAACACCTCTGGCAGTCGCTCAGTCACCTCCTTCTTCCATTGGCTCACTTGAACCGGATGCACCCCGTGCTTGGCGGCGATCGCGTGGACCGGCTCGATCCCCTTCAGGGCATCGAGTCCGACCTGGGCTTTGAACTGGGCGCTATGCAGACGACGTTTCTTCGACACGGGACTGGGTTGGCTTTTGGATTTAACCATCCGTCCAGTTTTTGGGGTCCACCTCACGTCGCCTTTCTCGCCTACTGCTTGTCGATCACGCTGCGCCAGCAACTCCGCAGCCTGGCTCCCGGCTTGATGCCGCGCGTGGTCTTGGAAAAAACTCGCCACCGTCCAATTGCTCGACGTCGCGGTGCCCACCACCGACGGTCGTGAACTGCTGCTCGTGCGCCGCACCGAACCCAGTCGTGACGTCGCGCTCCTCCTCGACCGGCTTGCGCTCACCTTGCCGGCCCAACCGCCGCCCAAAATCCGGAACCCACGCACGGCCGTGTAGTGGCGACCTTTGGCCTCGTCGCACGCCTCAGCAATCACTTCCGCCGCCCATTACCGCAGTTGCGAAAGTCGGGTTAGGGCTGCAGTAAAGTTAATATTGTAACCAATAAATGGTTACAATTACATCGTCTTCAAGGGCCGCCCGCTACGCCTTTTTGGCCTAGCATTTTTCCGGAAGTGCAGGAGTAGTGGTCTAGCCCACAGGCGGCGCGGCTTGGTGCGCAACCCGAGAGGTTGATCGCCGGATTCCCTGTTTTATTAAAATTTCCGCTCGGGGGGAAGTTTCGCCAGCCGCGGCAAGTCAAAATTTCACGCAAATTCACACGGTTTTATGCACAAATCTATTGACGGGCCAAAACCCGAGGACCAATTAGTTGTGGTCGTCATCGCTGATGACCACAGCCTGTTGTGGTCAACAACGCGTTAACAAGTTTTAGCAACTTATGTTCGCTAAGGCCGAAAACGCGCTAAAATCACCGGTTTCTCAGTCTAATTCGCTCAAAAATCACCTTTTATCCCTTTCCGGCATCATGCAAAAGACATTTCAAGTAGGTTCCAAGACTTTCGTGCTCGATCAGGCCAAGGCCGAGGCCGCCTTTACGGCCAAAAGAGTCCTCAATGGGCGCGAGACCATGTGCTTTAATCTCCTCCCTCTGAAATACCAGTGGGCCTACGACCTTTACCGGAAAATGAAGGCCAACCACTGGGAGCCTGAGGATATCCCCATGGGCAAGGACATTGAGCAGTGGCGCGACGAAAAGGCCGTCTCCGATGCCGAGCGTTGGATCATCCGCATGGGTATTGGCTATTTCTCAGCCGCCGAGGGTATCGTGGGTGATAACATTCAGCACGTCGTCCGCGAGCTCGTCACCGCGCCCGAGCTCAAGCTCGTCCTCGGTCGCCACGCGCACGAGGAGAACATCCATGCCGACTCGCTGCTCTACATGATCTCGTCCCTCGCCATCAACCCGCACGAGTGCGAGGCGATGTTCGAGGATGTGCCCACGATCGTCCGCAAGAACGAGTTTGTCACCAAGGTCTCCCGCGAGCTGCGCCGCGATATCGACCTCACCCAGACCGCCAACAAGCAACTCCTGGCCAAAAACATCTTCGTGTTTGGCCAGTGCATGGAGGGCACGCAGTTTTACGGCCTCTTTGGCATGGTGCTTTCGCTCTACCGGCAGAACAAATTCCCCGGTATCGGCCAGATGTTCCGTTACACGCTGCGCGACGAATCCAATCACATCGAGGTGTTCCGCAACTTGTTCATGGATCTCGTCGAGGAAAACCGCGACATCTGGACCACTGAGTTCAAGGAGGAGCTGCGCGCCCTCATGGCCGAGGCCGTGTCGCTCGAGAAGGAATTCATCCGCGACTGCCTGCCCATCAATTCCGTGGGCCTCAGTGCCGACGATTTCACCCAATACATCGATTTTATCGCGGACCGTCGCCTTGAGGGCGTCGGCCTCGCGCCGCTCGCCAGCGGCATCAAGAACCCACTACCGTGGCTCGCCGAGATGATGGACATCAAGAAGGAGCAAAACTTCTTCGAGGGTCGCGTCACCGAATACCAAAAAGCCTCCTCCCTGAATGTTGCTGCCGACGACGAACTCTAACCCCTGAAAGTTCGTCGCCGCGTTTCCGCCCTCGCGCTGTTTTCTTGCTTATCCCCGTCTGTGCCGGGCACGCCACCTTTGGTGGCTTGTCGGCTTTTTTAATTTTCTCCCTCCACCACCGTTCAGCCCTTTCCCATGAGCAATCCTTCCCTCGCGCACGACCTTGCCCTTAAGCGCACCGTCCACACCCCTGTCGAACAGAAGCCCCACTACGCCTGGCGCGATACCATCGCGGCCGACGACATCTCGGTCCCGCCCGTCGTCCTCCTCTGCCCGCACGGCGAGGAGAAGTTCGATCTCGCCGAGGTGGCCGACACCCTCGGCAAGGCCCTGACCAACGTCTCCCTTGCCAAGGGCGAGAAGGATATTTTCAACGACGCCAACCGCGCTTGGCTGGCCCGCATCTGCCGCGAGGTCGCCGCTAATCTCACCGAGTTGGCCCGCAACCAGAACCCGCTCCGCCTTTCGCTCAACACGCTCTACGAGCTCATCGAGAAGACCCTCGTCGATAACAACGCCTACTTCGTCGCCAAGAGCCTTCTGCTCAACCGCGCCCGCAAGATATCCATTGACCGCGAGTCCGCCGCCACCGCCACCCTGCGCGTCATCCGTCGCAACAATCAGGTCGTCCCGTGGAGCGAGCAGAAGGTCGAGATCGCCGTCCGCAAGACCTTCCTCTCCCTCCAGCGCGACTCCGCCCCCGCCGTGGCCATCACCAAGGCCGTCTCCGGTCGCGCCCACGCCACCAAACAGTCTTTCGTGCACATCGAGGAGATTCAGGACATGGTGCAGGAAGAGCTCATGAAGGCCGGCCACTACAAGGTCGCCGAGGCCTACATCCTCTTTCGCGCCGAGCGCTCCGTCGCCCGCGCGGGCGGCGATACCGATATTCTCGAAGATACACCCGCCGCCGCCACGCCCGCACAGGCCTCCATGATCGTCGTCAAGCAGGCCGATGGTCTCAACGTCTTTTGGGACGGCGCCGACCTCCGCAAGCGCATCGAGTTTGCCCAGATCGGCCTCGACCTCTGCCTCTCCGCCGAGGAGATCGAGCAGGAGCTCCGCCGCGCTGCCTACGACCAGATCACCCAGAAGGACCTCGACGCCACCATCATCCTCAACTCGAAGACCCTCATCGAGCGCGACGCCGATTTCGCCAAGTTCGCCGGCCGTATCCAGCTCACCTACATCTACGAAGAAGTCCTCGGCTGGGATATCATGCGCGACGGTATCGGCAAGTTGAAGGAATTCCACCAGCGCGCCTTCAAGAAATACCTCGAATACGGCGTCAGCATCAAGCGCCTCAATCCCCGCCTCCTCGACTACGATCTCGCCAAGCTCGGCGCCGCCCTCGACCCGTCCTCCGACCTCGAGTTCGACTTCCTCGGTATCCAGACCCTCTACGACCGCTACCTCATCATCGACAAGACGAAGAAACCCGCCCGCCGCCTCGAGACCCCGCAGTTCTTCTGGATGCGCGTTTCCATGGGCCTGATGCTCGACGAGCCGGCCGACCGCGAAGGCAAGGCTGCCGCGCTCTACGATCTCTACAAGAGCCGCCGCTTCTGCTCCAGCACGCCGACCCTCTTCAACTCCGGCACGCTCCACTCGCAGCTCTCCTCCTGCTACCTCTACTACGTGGACGATTCCATCGAGGGCATCATGCTCCGCGGCATCGCGGAAAACGCCTTCCTCTCCAAATGGGCCGGCGGCCTCGGCGGCTCCTGGACCGCCGTCCGCGGCACCGGTGCCTACATCGGTGGCACCAATGGCGAGTCGCAGGGCGTCATCCCCTTCCTCAAGCTCCACAACGATCAGCTCGTCGCCGTCAACCAAGGCGGCAAGCGCAAGGGCTCCGGCTGCGCCTACCTAGAGACCTGGCACAACGACATCCTCGAGTTCCTCGAACTCCGCAAGAACACCGGTGACGACCGCCGCCGCACCCACGACATGAACACGGCGAACTGGATTCCCGACCTGTTCATGAAACGCATGGAGGCCCGCCAGTCCTGGACGCTCTTCCGCTCCAACGAGGCCAAGGATCTCCACGAGCTCTACGGCAAGAAGTTCGAGGAGGCCTACCTCCGCTACGAGCAGCTCGCCGAGGAGGGCAAGATCCACGGCCAGAAGATCGAGGCCCTTGAGCTCTGGAAAAAGATGCTCTCGATGCTTTTCGAGACCGGCCATCCTTGGATCACCTTCAAGGACGCCTGCAACGTCCGCTCTCCGCAGGACCACGTTGGCGTCATCCACTCGTCCAACCTCTGCACCGAGATCACGCTCAACACGTCCAACGATGAGACCGCCGTCTGCAACCTCGGCTCCGTCGTCCTTGAGTCGCACCTCCTGCCCACCGGCGAACTCGACCACAAGAAGCTCCGCGAGACCATTCGCACCGCCGTCCGCGCGCTCGATAATGTCATCGACATCAATTTCTACCCGACGGCCGCCGCCAAGACCGCCAACAGCCGCCACCGGCCGATCGGCTTGGGTGTCATGGGTCTCGCCCACGCACTCTACCAGCGCGGCCACGCCTTCGCCTCCCCCGAGGCCGTCGAGTTCAACGACGAGGCCATGGAAGCCATCGCCTACTACGCCTACGAAGCCTCCTCCGACCTCGCTGCCGAGCGCGGCACCTATTCCACTTACAAGGGCTCCAAGTGGGACCGCGGTCTCCTCCCGCAGGACACCGTCGACCTCCTCGAGCAGGAGCGTGGCCTCCCCGTCGAGGTGCCCCGCGGCGGCCGTATGGACTGGGCCCCCGTCCGCGCCAAAATCGCCAAGCAGGGCATGCGCAACAGCAACGTCCTCGCCATCGCGCCCACGGCCACCATCTCAAACATCACGGCCACCTCGCCCTGCATCGAGCCCACCTACAAGAACCTCTTCGTCAAATCCAACCTCTC
>JBDNGL010000223.1:0-12400 GCA_041689285.1 Opitutaceae bacterium | reverse complement strand
GCTACCGGTATTACAGCCCGCGCCTAGGCCGCTTCATCAACCGCGATCCGATCGGGGAGCAGGGCGGTATCAACCTGTATGCGTTTGTGGGGAATGATCCGGTCAACCGCTGGGATGTGCTGGGGTTGGATTGGAGGGAAAGGCCAATTAATTTTCTGAAGAACATCATGGGGGGTGAAAACTATGACTGGCTGGGTGGTGTGCCGATTACCCAAACTACTGCCCCAAACAAAGCAGGCGGATATACGTATAATCCTGATGGCTATCAAACCGGCGGTCCTACCGCAGATGGTGGTTATCAGGTTATTTGGCACAATGCCCCAAACAGGGGAGGCTCTACCATTGGGAGCCTAACAGCCGGCGATATTGCGAAGGCGGCTCTCAGCAACATGTCGATCAAGGGCGGATCTGATGCCGCGTTTGGCGTCGGAGCCAGTGCCGTTGTGGACCGGACGCTAAGCGGCGGCTCGGCCAAAATCGATGCGATCGCTGGTGGCGGCATCATCGCCTACGCTGGGGTTGAGGGCAGAATCGTAACTTCATCGAAAGACCCGGCCTTCAGCCTCAGTGTGTTGGGGGCCGCGGGCCTGGCGCTCGGCATCAATGCGGACGTCACGATGAACAAAGTCCCGATCTACACCTTCTCGAATGGTAGCCAGCTTGGAATCAGATACCCGACGTTGAGCGGGTTGTCGTTCTTCCTCGGAGTTGGCGTCGGCGGAGAACTGAAGATCGGGCGACCAGATCCCTCGTTTAATCTCGGCACTGTCGAGGTGGACAATCAGGGCAACGTCAAGAAGAGCGGACCTCCGGCGCCAAACGGCGGCGGATAAATTTATATCTCACAATGAACAACGCAGACTCCCTTCCCGTGTTTGAGTTCGTATCTGGATGGCTGTTCTTCCTCACGTTCCTCTGCTTTTGCTTCTGCGTCGCGACACTCAGATATCACATCGACGCCACGAAGCTCGCGAGCCCGGACGAGATCAATCGTGCGATCAGAAATTTTTTTCCGAAGCGCGAAATCCTCACGCGATCAGGGCTGGTGAGGTATAACCTCGCGATCGTTTCGTTGATCGTGTCGATGGGCACGGCGGCCGTGATAATCGCGAAGAGCCTCGCTCGGTAAGTCCAGCGGTTCGCTCGCGCTCACAATAACGTGCAACCTTGCGGCGCACGTCGCGCCAGCTCCGAGCCGCTGTCACGCCGTCTGCTGTCCTCCTCCGCGAGGGACAAACCAATGGGGTGGTCAAACCAATGGGGTCAGCAACGGTCTTTCAGGCGAGCGTAAATTCAGGATGTTTTATTAGATGGTTTAGGAGGATGACGAGCTTCCGCATGACGGCGGTGAGCGCCAGTTTCTTGGGCTTACCGGCGGCAACCAGCCGTTGATAAAATGCCTTCAGGATCGGGTTGAAACGGGCCGCTACGAGCGCGGCCGTGTAGAGCATGCGTCGCACCTGACCCCATCGGTTTGACGTTTAGGATAGAGGTCTTCGGCTAGGCGCTTAACCCCCGGGAGCGGGTCACGGCTTCGGGCCACTTCGCGTTCGAAGATACTCCATCAAGAGCAAGCTACCGGCAATGATCGCCAGCAGTCCGGTAACCCACATCGGAATGGATAGGCCGATGAGCAGGTTGAGTCCAAATACAAGGAGGAAGAGTGCAACGAAGAGGTGTGCCATGAGGTGTTGCCTGTAGAGTGTCCCCAATTTTGCCCCGGTTCCCCGCTAGCGCACTTTTGTGCCGTATGGCAGCATATCCTGTGCGAGTCAGCAAAACCACTAGGCAGTAATTGCCTCCACAGGGAACCAGTCATCCGATTTCCCGTCTATGCCGGCATGAAACCATCATCACCAGTCCGTAAGGGAATACTGCCGGCCATCTTGATCTTGGCGATTTTCCCAACGCTGGGATGTGCCGCCAAGGATCCCGCAAAAGCTGACCCATCCGCCACTGTAAATTCAAACCAGATGGTCGCCGAGCCGGCCCCGAGCCCCGAGGTTCAGCCATTACCCGCCCCACCGGCTGAACCCGGTGGCGTCACTTGGACTGCGCTGAAGGCCACCTCATTTGAGCAACGGGAGCAGTTTTTTGCCGGTTTGCTCGGGCTAGAAGCCCAGTTGGATACGCAAATCGGGGAGCTGAACGCGCAGCGTGCCGCGATGGAAGGCACCGCCGACACCCAGAACTGGGATTTCGCAATGAAGGCCCTCGATACCGCCCGCATTTACTTCAAGAGCGTAGGCATGGAAGTGCGCAATGCGAATTCCTCCAATTGGGATCAATTGAAGGACAAAGTCGGACGAGCTTGGACGAGTGCTCAGGATGCCGTCGGTGGCGTTAAGTCCAGCACGACGGTCTGAGTTGACAGGACCTCGCCGCGCTCGCCGGAAAACCAGAATTCGCCAGCTTGGGTGGGCTAGTTTGTGACGCGCACCCGGCGCACCAAAATGGCCTTGCGGGTCTGCCCATCGGTGGTGGGTTTCCTGAACCAAGCATAGCTGACCAGAAACGAATCGTTGTCGAGCGGCAGCCTTTGGGGTCGGGCCGCGGCGCAGTTGCTCTCAATGGCCCGGATTGGCTCGAGGCTAGGGTTTACGAGGACCAGTGTAAGTCGGGTAGGAGACTGCAGACGGTTACTGCCAGAGCGGGACCAGATCCGGCTTCCGCACCCAACCGGTCTGCCCGTTGGGGAAGGCGAGGCGGACCCAGCCGAGGAAGGTAGTGTCCATGACTCCGACGGAGCCGGCGGCGAGGGTCGTGGTTTGCTGGGCGGTGTCGGCTTCCGTGGGAATCGAGCGTAGCGTCGTGCTGCGCCACACGACGGCGGCGCGGGGGTGGGCGGCGTCCCCGTAGGCGCTCCGGCTGGAGAGGGCGGCGAAGGCGAGCACGAGCCCGAACGCGCAGCCGGTGCAGGCGACTAATTTGGTCCAGCACGGCCACGGGTGGTAGGCCGTGAGGAGCAGCCAGCCAAGGGCGAGGGCGACGAGACCGACGGCGGCGATGAGCACGTATTCCCAACGAGCAGGGGAGGCAAACTGAGCGAGGACCTCGCGCGGGCCGGGATGCAGGAAAGGCGCGAGTGAAACCGGCGTGTAACCGGCCTTCTCGTAGGCGAGGGCGAGATTCCAGCGATTGTCCTCGCTGCCCGGGTTTTGCACAAACGCGGCGGTGGCGTGGGCGGCGGCTTCGGGCCACTTGCTTTGTTGTGCGAGGGCCAGCGCAAGATTGTGGCGCGCCACCCAATCGGTGGGCGTGGTCTTGAGGTTTTCCCGCCACGCTTGCTCGGTGGCAGTGAAGTTGCCCGCGCGGTAATCGGCCTCGGGGTCAGCCCACAGCGAAGGGGCGTGGAGGAGGACGCAGAGGGTGAAGAAGAAGGGCAGTAGATTGCGCGGCAACAAGGCGCGCCAAGGGGCAAAGCCCGGAACCTTTTTGGCGGCGAGCGCGGCCTCGGCCCGCGTGATCCAATCGGCGGGCAAGGTGGTGGCGGTGCCGTAGAGCGCGCGGTCGGCGTCCTGCCAAAGTTTTTGCCAGTTCGTATCCGGCAACGTCATTGCCGCAGGGGCAGCGTGGGGGATTTGCCAGAGACGGGCGGTAGCGTGCTGCCATTGCAGAAGATTTTTTTCGAGGGACAAATCGCCGTGGCCGGGTTGACGGAATTGCTTGAGCAAGACTCCGAGGTGAGCGCGGGCGGCTCGCTGTGGCTGCACCGGATCGGTGCGGTGCGCACGACGGAGGGCCAGGGCCGACCAGAAAAGGAGCAGCCCGCCGAAGGGTGTGGCGACGAGACCGATGAGCGCGGCTTGCGAGGCGAAAGGAGTCGCTGCTACCGGTTTGCCTGCCAAGGGATCGCGCGGCAGGGCGGCGGGCAGGGCCGGTGGGGCCGGGGCTTTGGCGGACTGCGGGGTGGTGGTCGGGGCCGGCTCGGAGTCAGTCGGTGGGATTACATTGAAACGTGAGGCGACCGGCGCGGAGACGTTGATCGTGGTGCGCGGGGTGGTGAGGGTTTTGTATTCGCTGGCCATGGGGTCGAAGTAAATGAACGCGACCGGGGCGAGCGAGTAGGTGCCGGGCCGCGTGGGCACGAGCACGACGTCCTCGGCGAGCGTGACATCAAAGAGTTTTCCCTCCGTCGGCGTGCGCTTGGCCTGCGGCTGGATGACTTGAAAATCCTTGGAAACCTCGCGCGCGGGCAGGCCGGCAAGGTCGGGCCAGTTGCCCGTGCCGGTGAGCTCCAGCGTCCAGGTAACTGGTTCGCCCACGGTGGCGACGGTGGGCACGACCTTGGAATCGAGTTTAAACTGCCCGACCGCACCGCTGAAACCAACGGGTGCCGGTGGCAGCGGACGCACGGTGAGTTTGGGTTGGTTGGTCGTGACGGCGACCTGCTCGATGCGCTGTTGCTGGAAGAGACCGAAGCCGACGGTGCCGACGGCGAGGTTCACGAGTTGCTGGACAGGTTTGAGGGTGAGCGTGTCCGCCTTGGGGGCGTAGGCGCGGGCTTTGAAGGTGAAATTGAGCCGAGCTTCGCCGCCGCTGGTGAATTCCACCGGTTCGGGCTTGGCCCAATCCTCGACGATGAGCGGGGCGGGGTCCCATTCGACGGGACCGCCAAACTGGCTGAAAGTCCGGCGGCCTACTTCGAGCGAGTAGTTCATCGGGAAAACCTCGCCGGCCCACACGGTGGGGTTGCCGGGCAGCAGGCGGGCCTGGAGGTTGACCTCGGGCGCCTGACGCACGGCGCCAGTGGTGAAGGGCGGCACACGGAGATCGCCCTGATCCGTCTTCACCGTGAAGGCGGGGATCGACACGCTGCCACCGGCGCGGGAACGCAACCGGTAGTTAAGGACGACGGAGCGGGTGACTTTGAAATTGATGATCGATGTCTGTTCGGAGCGGCCGGCAAAGGAGAGCGTGGCATCGGCCAGCGTGGGCAAGACCGGGTTGCCATCCGGGGTGCAGTTGTCGAAGACGAGCTGCAGGTCGGAGGGATCGCCGGAGTCAGCGCTCAACCACTGCACGGACTGGGCGGAGCCGATGGAGCCGAGGGTGAGGAACAGCAGAAATGAACGGAAGAGACGCATGTAATTTACCAATTGCGGCCAGCTTTGGCGGGGGCGGGTTTTTGCTCACCCTGCATCAGCTGAAAGAGGCGCGCGGGTGAGTCTTGATTGCGAAGTTGATCGAGTTTCTGGAGCGGCATTGTCAGGGCGGGATCGAGTTGACTGGGTTCGCCTTCTTTTTTTTCAGGCGGGCCGCCGACTTTCTGGGTTTCGGATGATGGTGGCGATGGGGGATTGTCCTGCGTGTCACCAAAGGCGGATTCCTGGGGCCGGTTCTGTGACTCCTGGTTTTGGGCCGGTTGGTTTTGATTCTGCTCCGAAGGTGGTTGTGCGGGGTCCTGCGGCTGGGATGACTGGTCCTGTGGCGAAGATTTGGGGTCGGATTGCTGCGCTGGGTCCTGCTTTTGATCCGATTGCTCTGGTTGATTCTGTTCGGGCGGTGGCTCTTGTGGAGGAGGTTCATCCGGTTTTTGCAGCAAAGCCTCGAGATCTGCCCGCAGTTTCGGCCAGTCGGCGACCCCAGCATCCATGGCGACGCCGAGCTCGACCGCCGCGAGCGCGTCGTGGACCGGGCCCGCGGTCACGGCTTGTTGCTCGGATTGCAATTTCTGGCCCCAGAAGACCGTCGCACGCGCGAAATCGGCCCAATCACGACCGGCGGGCTTGGGTTGACTCGACAAGCGGCCCACGATTTTGCCCAAAGTGGAAGGCTCGGGGGAGGTGCTTCCCGCGCCAATGGCGGAAACCGGACGATGGCTTCCAATTAGAAAAATTATCAAGATAGCGGTGGCGGCCAATTTTCCGGGACTCGGGATGCGCGCACCGAGCTTATCGGGGGTGATTTTCAAAGCACGCGGGGTTGGGCGCACCGGGAACTCGCGCCAGAAACTGAGCAGCAGAAACAACAGGGCCGGCGCGAGGGCCCATTGGAAGCGTTCGACGAGCCGGACAGTTTTCGTTTCTAGGAATTCACCCTTGCGGCTCGCCTCGACGGTGTCGCGCAGTAGGCCGGCGAGATCGAGCCAGACGTTGGCGTCGCGATACACCCCGTTGGTCGCGGTCGCCATATCGCGCAGGGTGGCGATCTCAAGCCGCGAAAGCACGACGGCCCCGCGCTCGTCCTTCACGAAGCCACCGTCCCCGTCGGGAATCATGGCCCCATCGGGGGTGCCTAGGCCCAGCGTGAGGGTCCGGATATTTTTCTTTTTCAAATCCGCGAGCAAGGGCTTCCAGTCTTCCTCGGTGGCTTCCCCATCACTCAGGACGATGAGAAAACGATCGGCGGCGGAGCCGGACGCGAAGGCCTCGATCGAGGTCTGCAACAAGGCGCGGTAGTTAGTGCCACCTTCGGGCAGATATTCGGGGCTGAGCAGCGGGAGGAATTCGCGCAGGATTTCGTAGTCGGCGCTGAGCGGGCTTTGCAGGAAGGCCGTGCCGGAAAAAACCACGAGGCCGACGCGTTCACCGGCGAGTCTTTCCAGCAACGACTGGATGAGCAGCTTGGCGCGTTCCAATCGTGAGGGTCGGATATCCGCGGCGAGCATCGAGCGTGACAGGTCTACCGCGATGATGATTTCACGCGATTGGTCGAACACCTGTTCCTCGATGCGACCCCATTGCGGTCGAGCGAGCGCGACCACGGCGAGCGCGAGACCGAGCAAGAGCCAAAAACGCGACCGGCGGGTGGAGCGCGGCGCGGCTACGGCAAGGGAAAGGTGGTGGCGGCTGGCTTCGCCGCGCAGAATTTTCGGACTGGTCGTGCCCGGCAGCCGCCGCCGCCGGAATACATCCCACGTCAGCAAGGCGAGCGGCAGGGTGAGTAGCCAGAGGAGCTGGGGCCAAGCGAAAGTCATCGGGCCGTCTCCTGGCGCCACCATGGGCGGATCAGCACTGAGGCCAACATGAGCGCCGCCAACCCCGGGGCGGCGGGCCAGTAAAACAACTCGGTCGTGATGAGGTAGCTCTTGGCCTGGAATTCAATTTTTTTGGCGGAATTAATGGCGGTGAAGGCGGCCGCCACCGTGTCACTGTCCGCCGCGCGGTAATACCGTCCGCCGGTGGTGTTGGCGATATCGCGGAGTGTGCCTTCGTCGAGATCAGAGGGAAAGCGGCGATAGCCAATCTTGTTGCCCTTGTCGTCGAAGACCGGGAAAGGCACGAAACCGTCGCGGCCGGCACCAATGGTGTAGACGGGGATACCGCGGGCTTGGGCGATGGCGGCCGCTTGGGTGGGTTGCAACGCGCCGCGGTTGTTGGCGCCATCGGTGAGGAGGACCACAAAAGCGCCCTGTCGTTGGCCACTGGTTTCACGTTGGGACTGTTCCAGTCGGGTGAGCGCGACGCCGAGGCCGTCACCGACGGCGGTGCCGTCCTCGATCAAGCCGATGGCCAGCCGCTCCGTCTGGCGGGCGAGCCACGCATGGTCAAAAGTGAGGGGCGCAAGCGTGTAGGCTTTGCCGGCGAAAACCACGATGCCGATGCGGTCGGTGGGCCGGTTTTGGATGAAGGCTTGGATGACGGGCTTGATGGCCTGCAGGCGGTTGAGGCGTTCGCTGCCGCGCTCGTAGTCCTCGGCCAGCATCGAGCCGGAAAGATCGATCGCCAGCATGATGTCGTAGCCCTGCGTGCGGACCTCGCGTTTGTCCTCGACCCGCTGCGGGCGGGCGAGTGCGACGATCAGCAAGGTGAGGCCCAGCACTCCCAGCAGCACCGGCCAGCGCGAGGCGGCGGCAAGTGAGGGGCGGTGCCAAGCGGCGGCAAACGGCACTAGCAGCACGGGCACCCGCCGCCGACCGCGCATCCAGAGCAACAGCGGCAACGCGAGCAGGGCCAGCAACCAAAGGGGATCGTTCCATACAAGGTCACTCACGGTCAGCGGGTGGCGCCGGCGCGCATGCGGGCGTGGAAAAATCTCACCAAGGCATCGAGCCGGCTCTGTTCGGTGCCGACGACGAGGCGGCTGAGGGCATCGGGGAACCGGCGGCGCCATGTGGCTTCGCGGGCTTCGTTCCACGCGGCATGGGCGGCGCGTTCGGCGGCGGAGCCATCGAGGGTGACGAGCCGGCCGGCGGCGGCATCGTAGGCGGCGAACATTTCCTGCGGCGGGAGCGCGCGTTCCCACGGATCATCCACGCGGAAGCCCATGGTCTGGTAGCGGCGTTGCATGACCGTCCAGCCCTCGGGTTCGGCCTGGGGCGGAAAGTCGCCGAGCCAGAGCAGAATACTGTGCTTGGGGGCGGCGTGGGCCAGCATGCGCCAAGGCAAGATCGGGGCGCTGGCGGTGACCGGCGGGGCGGGCCGCGAGAGCAGGTTGGCGGCGAGGTGCAGGATGCGCCCGCGGCCGCGCACGGGTTCACGGAAGAGATTGCCGTCCGGCGCCGCGTAAACAAAGCCAACGCGGTCGCGATTGACGGCACCGAGCAGCATGACTAGACTGGCGAGCTCGAGCAGGGCCTCGCGTTTCGACTGCGCGCCCGATCCGAATTGCAGCGAAGGCGAATCCTCAAAGACGACCAGCAACGTAACTTCGCGTTCTTCGACGAATTTCTTGCGGTAGGGTTCGCCGAGCCGGGCGGTGACATTCCAGTCAATATCGCGCACATCGTCGCCGAATTCATATTTCACAACCTGATCGAATTCCATGCCGCGCCCGCGGAAGGCCGAACGGTATTCGCCGCTCAGCACGTTCTCGACGGCATGGCGCACGCGCCACTCCAACTGACGCAGGAGCGCCAGGGGATTTTCGATTTTCGAGACTGGTTGTTCGAGTGGCACGGAGTTGGGTGAACTTCGTTTTCCGCATCGCAGCGTTCCTCACCTTGGACGGGAGCGCGCGAACGATTGGTTACTGCGCAGGGATGGGGGTTTGGGTGACCACTTGGGCGACGATCTTGTCGGCGGTGATTTCCTCGGCCTCCGCTTCATAGGTGAGGCCGATGCGGTGCCGGAGCACGTCAGGCGCAATTTCCTGAATCAAGGCCGGAGAAACATAATCCTGACCGCGCAGCCAAGCGAGGGCGCGGCCGGACTGGAAGAGGGCCAGCGAGGCACGCGGCGAGGCGCCGAAGCTGAGGTAGCGTGTGGTGGTGCCGCCCGGCTCGGCGAGCGCCCGGGTGCCACGGACAAGTGCGAGGATGTAGCCCTGCACGGCGGGAGAAACGTGCACCCGATCCACTTCCGCCCGCAGCGATAGCAGTTCCTCACCGCTGGAGGCGGGGAGCAGCACGGGTTGCTGCGTGACCTGACCCCAGCGTTGCATCATTGCGGCCTCTTCCGCAGCGGAAGGGTAGTCCACGATGAGCTTGAAGAGAAAGCGATCGGTCTGCGCCTCGGGCAGTGGATAGGTGCCCTCCTGCTCGACCGGGTTCTGCGTAGCCATGACGAAAAATGGCTTGGGTAACGGATGGGTTTGGCCGCCGATGGTGACCTGTCGCTCCTGCATGGCTTCCAGCAGGGCGGATTGCACCTTGGCGGGGGCACGGTTGATTTCATCGGCGAGCACGAGATTGGCAAAGATGGGGCCGCGATGCGCGCTGAACCCGCCGTCCTTGGGGGAGAACACCATCGTGCCGACGACATCGCTGGGCAACAGGTCGGGGGTGAACTGGATGCGCTCGAACTGCACGCCGAGGGCGGTGCCGAGGGATTTGACGAGCAGGGTTTTCGCCAGACCGGGCATGCCCTCTAGGAGCACATGGCCATTGGCGAGGAGCGCGACGAGGAGGCGCTCGACGATTTCATCCTGACCGATGACGGCCTTGCCGATTTCTTCGCGGAGTTTTTGGGACCAAGTGGGACCGGTGATCATGGGTAAAGCGTGCAGGGTTGGTGCTGGAGCCGAGTTTGACTCGCAGCAGTGAAAATGGTTTCACTCAGAAAAGAGTCACGCCCATGCCATTACCACTCCAAATCGAACGTCGGCTGGTCGCCCTAGGCGTGCGGCCGACGGATGTGGACGAGCGGTTTGTGCGGGGCACCGGTCCTGGCGGTCAGAAAATCAACAAAACCTCATCCACCGTGGTGTTGCGCCACTTGCCGAGTGGCACCGAGGTGCGCTGTCAGGCTGAGCGGTCGCAGGCCGCGAACCGGGAGAGGGCTTGGGTGGTGCTTTGCGACAAACTGGAGTCGGTCCGGACCGCGGAGCGGCGGGCCCGGGAACAGGCGCGCGAGGTCGAGCGCAGACGCACCCGCCAGAAATCACGCGGCCAGAAAGTGCGGATGATCGAGGCGAAGAAGCACCGGGCGAAACACAAGGCGAGCCGCAGCCGGGTTAGCGACGAAGGGTGAGGACCCAAGGGCGGGCCAAGGTGGAGCGGCTTTACACCTATCCGAAAACCTTGCGGGTGGCGGGCTCGCGTCCCTACGAGCCGAGCTCCGGCCCACTGCAAATTCCTCATTGCCGTGCCTCCTAGCGATTACACGGTCAAGGATCCTGGCGGGCGCGCAGGTGCCTCTGCGCATTGAACACCTGACGCCGGCAGCGGGACCTGCCGGCCCGCCTCAAGCTAGAGGCGGCGAACCTCCGCCAATAGTTCAAAAGTCAGGGGCATTTGGTACGAGTCAGCTCTTTGGGGTAGAAGTTATCCGGATAGGCGCTTGGCTCAAGATGCTCGGGTTGAGAGATGAGCAGCGGGACAACGCGTTCTAGCTTACAGCAGCTCAACCTTATCCCCGCAGTGGACCGAGCCCGACTTGCTCTCGTTGATCAGATTCTGGCCGAAGTTGACATCAGTCGAATCGCTGGGGTCACGGCGGTAGGTTGCGAGGGTGCGCAGCGGCTCGGTATAGCGAATGCCTGTTTGCTGGTCCGTGGTCGTGACAAGGCAGCGGGCGCAGGGACCGGCGGCGCGGAAGGTGACTTCGCCGATGCGTAGGCGGGTCCAAGTGTCCTCGACGTAGGCCGGGCTGCCGCTGATGACGAGATTGGGGCGGAACCGGTCCATTGGCACGGCCTCCTCCCCTTGGGCGATGAGGCGGTCGTTCAAATCGGTGAGCGAGGCCTCGCTGATGACCAGAATGGGCGCAGCATCTGCGAAACTGTATTGGTCTCCAGGCTGAGCAGCCGGCTTCGTGACGGGTCGTCTGAAGTTTTCGGCCAAGCGCACGAGTCGGCAGGGTTGGCGCAGAAAATCCGAGAGCCACACGGCAATCTCCACGCCGCAGTCCACGGCCTCGACGGTGTCACGCCAGATCTGCACGGTGAGCGGTGCGCCTGACTCGCGCAAACCGACGGCGGCCGAGCCATGGTGCGGGTTGCGCAGGATGAGGGTGTCGCGACCGAGTGCGGTCTTGATCAATGCCATTCGGGGCAGGGTGCGTTGTGTGAGAAAACGGTTTTGCGCATCCACCACCAGAAACCGCCGGTCCCCCACGAGGCCGAAATCATCCACGGTCGCGGTGGTCACTGCAATGCCACGCAGCGACTTTACGGGATAGATATGAAGGGCGGAGAGATGCTCGACCATGGCTTGGTGGAATGGCCCCCTGGCTTAGGCCGGCGTGTGCGTGCTTCTATTCGATTAGGGGAAAGGAGCGCGCGGCCGCACCGCTCAGCGGCGGTCGGCTTCCTGCTCATCCAACGGCTCGATGTGCGCGAGCTTGGTGGGATCCTTCGGGCCGCGCAGGACGCGGTAGATGCACCAGACAAAGAGGAGGGTCACAAAGCCGACCGAGAGTATGAGGTTGATCCAGCCGCCGGTGGTCATGTCAGTGGTTCTCCATTTCCTTGATTTCCTTTCGAGCCCAGACTTTCCCCGCAATGTTGACGAGCAGCAGCGAGAAAACCGACATAATGATGATCAGGCCCACGCTCAGGCGGGCGACATGGTTGGGATTTTCGCCGACCAAGTCCCGGACATAGCTGGTGGGGTTGAATTCCGGCGCGCTGAACGAGAAGTTCCAGCCGAAGAGGTTTTGCAGCGTGAACATCACGAAGATGCCGATCAGGAATGCCGGGGTGACGTATTTGATGATAAACTTAAAGATGTTGGGGATCCGCAGCTCCGCGCCTTCGTGAGCGATCTGCCAACCTTTCTCAATGCCCACGACCCAGCCGAAGATGATTATGAGGATCGTGGCCTGCACGAAGAGCATGACGGTGCCGACCCAGAAATCGATCGTGTCGAGCGCCTTCAGGTCGGCGGAGAAATACCACACGAACATCGTGCCGATGGCGGTGATGAGACCGAGTAGCGCGACCGAGGCCCGGCGCTCGATGCCGAGGCCTTCCTCCAGAAACGCGATGCCGGGTTGCAGCATCGAAAGCGAGCTGGTGATGGCTGCAAGAAAGAGGAGCAGGAAGAAACTGGAGGCGAAGATCTGGCCGGCGGGCATGC
>JBDNGL010000222.1:0-14852 GCA_041689285.1 Opitutaceae bacterium | reverse complement strand
AACGGGCCGACGCCCTGGAGCCAATCGGCGGTGGCCTCAAACTGAGAGGTGTTGCCGATGATTTCACCGGTGGCGGCATTGGCGACCGGGAGCAGGGCGAGCGGTCGGGGCGCGCCGTTGTGCTGCAGGGTGACTTCGAGGGCCGGCAGGGCGGAGCGCACGAAATGCTCGGCGTGGGCGTCGAGCAGCCAGACGGTGAGTTTGCCGGCGCTCGCGTCGAGCAGCAGCTCCACGTTAAATTGGTGCTCGCCAATTTCGACGAGGGTGCCGCCGTGCAGGGCGGTGTGGGTATGCCCGTGGTGGTCGTGGTCGGCCGCATGGTTGTGATCATGCTTGGAGCAGGCGGTGAACAAGGCGGTCAAGGCGAGGAGGAGGAGCGCGCGGATCATGACCCCAAAGAGCATCCGGCTGGGCGGATTCGTCAAGATTTGCCCACCGCGCCAACGTGGGAGCGGATGCCAGCAGGCGGGGTTGGGGATGTATACGGGCGGCGGCGGCCTCAATGCGCGTGATCGTGTTCGTCACAGAGGCAGGCGTATTCGGCGTGCCGGCAATCCGGGCAGAGGGAGAGGTTGACGTTGAAGCGCACGACCACGGTTTTTGTGTCTGCGGCCGGTTTGATCTGCACGACGGCTGGGAAGTTGTTGCCGGCGGGCAGGGGGCCATCGGAGATGAGCACGTCGCCCGCGCGCACGAACGTGAGCCGGGTGGGGGCGGCCCGGTCGCCGGCGGTGACGGTCACGGACTGGCCGCTCGGGGGGACCGGCCGGTCATTTTCATCGAGGAAGGTGATCCGCACCTTGCGGTCGGCGGTGACGAAGAATTCCGCGTGCGGCTCAAGAGCGGTGAGCAGGCGGCCGCCGTTGGGGCCGGCGGTTTTGGCCGCATGCTGGTGGTCATGAGCCTGATCGGCGGCGGCGACCGGGAGATAGAGCGCGAGTGCGGCAAGGAGCGGGAGGGCGAGGAGTTTAATTTTCATGGGATTATATTTGATCGGTTAAGCACGAACAGGACTGGGGAGGGTTGAGCTGGAAGGTTTCACTGGGCGGCGGCAGCCTCGCGGGCGAGGGCTTGCGCGGCGGCTTGCCGGCCGTAGTGAAAAAAAATCAAGGGCCGGACGAGAAATTCCAGCAGCGTAGAGGAGACAAGTCCGCCGACGATGACCACGGCGACGGGGTGGAGGATTTCCTTGCCTGGCTGATCGGCGGCGAGCACGAACGGGATGAGGGCGATGCTGGCAGCGAGCGCGGTCATGAGCACGGGGACCATGCGTTCCAGTGTGCCGCGCTCGACCATCTGCCGGGTAAAGCCCTCGCCCTCGTGCCGCATGAGGTGCAGGTAATGGGAGAGCATCATGATGCCATTGCGCGCGGCGATGCCGCCGACGGCGATGAAGCCGACGAGGGTGGCGATGCTGATGTTGTCCACCTTGAGCCAAGTGTAAACCAGTCCGCCGACCAGCGAGAGCGGGATGCTCAGCATGACCTGGAGTGCGAGCGACAAACTCTGGAAGTAGCCGTAAAGCAGAAATACGATGACGACGAACACCACAGAACTGAAGATGATGATGCGCCGGGTGGCAGCCTGCTGGGCCTGAAATTCGCCCTCATAGGTGATGAAGTAACCCTCGGGCAGGCTCACCCCGGCGCGGACCGCCGCTTGCAACTGCGCCACGAGCGCGCCGACATCACGGGCGGTGGGCTTGATCGCGAGGGTGAAGCGCCGCTGGCTGTTCTCGCGGAAGATGACGTTGGGGCCCTTCGCCTCGCGGACGTCGGCGACCAAGGCGAGCGGGACGCGGCGGCCGTCACCGGTTTCGACGGGCAGCCGGGCGATCTTTGCCGGCGAGTCGCGCCATGCCAGCGGCAGGCGGATGACCAGATTCACCGTGCGCCGGCCCTCGCGGAGCTCGGCAATTTCCTTGCCGCCGATGAGGGTGCTGAGCTGGGCGTTGAGCGCGCCCGGCGTGAGGCCGTAAGCCGCCGCCCGATCCCGGTCGGCCTCAATGCGCAGTTGCGGGATGGAGGATTGCTGGTCGAGCTTCACGTCCTCGAAGCCGGGGATGGTCTGGGCCACGGCCCGCACCTCGGTGCCGAGGCGGCGCAGGGTGTCGAGATCGGGGCCGAAGATCTTGATCGCGACCGGCGCGGAGACGCCGCTGAGCATGTGGCCGATGCGGTCGGCGAGAGGCCCGCTCACGACGGCGAAGATGCCGGGAATGGTTTTCAGGCGGCGGTCGAGGTCATCAAGGATCGCCTGGCGGCTGCGGTCGGGGTCGCCGGAAGCGCGGCCGGCCGGGCGGAAATCCACATCGAACTCGGCGGTGGAGACTGGCACGACGTGATCGCCGCGTTCGGCGCGGCCGAGGCGTCGACCGACCTTGTGCACTTCTGGCACGGCGAGAATCTGGGCCTCGATCACGTCGGAGATCCGGTTCATCTCAGCAAGCGAGGTGCCGGGGGCCGAGGTGGCGGCGATGAGGGCGGTCTCCTCGCGAAACGCGGGGAGGAAATCCTTGCTCATTTTCGGATAGAGCAAAAAGGCGCCCGTCATGCCGGCGAGCACGAGGGCGAGCACGGGCAACGGAAAATTGAGGCCGGCGCGCAACAGGGTGGCCTGCAACAGTCTCTTGAGAAAACGGACGAAGCGGCCGTCCTCGTGCGCATGGCCTGACTGGGGGTTGAGCAGCATCGAGCAGAGCACGGGGATCAGCGTCAGCGAGACCACGAACGAGGCGACCATGCTGATGATCGTCGCGATGGCGATGGGGGCGAAGAGCTTGCCCTCGACGCCGCTCAGGCCGAGCAGTGGGAGGAAAACGAGGATGATCAGCACCGTCGCGTAGAGGATGGAGTTGCGCACTTCGCCCGTGGCCCGCGCGATCACGGTCAGCCTCAGCAGCGGTTGGGCCGCGGCGGTGTTTTCGCGGAGTCGGCGGAAGACGTTTTCCACGTCCACGATCGCGTCGTCCACGACCATGCCGATGGCGACGGCGAGTCCGCCGAGCGTCATGGAGTTGACCGAGAGGCCGAGCCATTGAAACGTGAGCAGCGTGATCGCGAAGCTCATGGGCATCGCCATCAGGGTGATGAACGTCGTGCGGAAATTCAGGAGGAAGAGAAACAGGACGACGGTGACCATGATCGCGCCGTCCCGGATCGCTGCCCGCAGGTTGCCGATGGCGAGGTCGACGAAGTCCTTCTGCTGAAACAGCAGGGTGGTCTCGACGCCGGCGGGGAACGACGGCTGCAACTCGGCGAGCGCGGCCTGGATCTGCCCGGTGAGGGCGCGGGTGTCGAAGCCGGGCGACTTGGTGATCGACATGATGACGCCGTAGGTGGGCCCCGTTTCCGGGGCGACGCTCACGGTGGCGTCGCCGCGCATCGGCGCAATGCCCCAGGCCACGGTGGCCACGTCGGCGACGGTGACCGGGCGGTCGTTGACGCGTTTGATGACTGTCCGGGCGATGGCCCCGAGGTCGGTCGTCATCGCGAGATTGCGCACCATGATCTCGGTGGGGCCGGTGTTGAGGAAACCGCCGGTGGTGGTGCTGGCCGCGGTGGCGACTGCCAGTTCCAATTCGGCCAGGCTCACGGCATGCGCCTGCATCCGGTGCGGATCGGGTTGCACCTCGATCTGCTGCACGCCGCCGCCCATGTTGAGAATCTCCGCGATGCCCGGGATGCTCTGGAGCCGGCGCTTGATCGTCCAATCGGCGAGCGTGCGGACATCGCTCGGGGCAAAGTAGTCGGCGGCGCCGGCCGGCACGGTCGAGCGGACGCCGACGAGAAGGATTTCGCCCATCAGCGAGGCGGCCGGCGTCATGAACGGCTGCACGCCCGCCGGGAGTTGCTCGCGGGCCGACTGAAGCCGCTCCTGCACGAGCACGCGGGCTTGGGTGATGTCGGTATCCCAGTCGAATTCGGCATAGATCAGCGACAGGGCCACGTCGGAATTCGAGCGGAGGCGGGTGAGACCGGCCACCCCCAGCAGCGCGCTTTCGAGCGGCTGGGTCACGCGGGTCTCGACCTCCTCCGGCGCGAGTCCCGGCGCCTCGGTTAAAATGGTGACGGTGGGCTTGGTGAGGTCGGGCAAGACCTCGACGGGCAGGCGAAGGCCGGAGCGCAGGCCGAGGGCGAGCACGAGGAGCGAGAGGCCGAGGATGATCGCGCGGTTGGCGAGCGACCACTGGATGAGGCGGTTTAACATGGGAGGATTCTCACCGGCGGACGGCACGTTGGCGTAGCAAGTTGACGATGAGGGCGACTGTCAGCACGCCGGTGGCGATGATCCAGGGCAGCGCCGGGTGGGATGCGCCGTGGTCGTCGTGGTCCGGGCCCGCATCGGTGGGTTGGCCGGGCGTGCCACCCAGCTCGGAGCCATCGTCGTTGTGGGCGTGACCGTGGGCGGCATCGAGGGCCTCCTTCAGGCTGACCGAACCGGCGCCGGCGAACGAGAGGGCGTAGGCGCCGCGCGTGACGACCTCATCGGCGGGGAAAAGGCCGCTGACAATCTCGACGAAGCGGTCGTTGCCCTGGCCGGTGACGACGGGGGTTTTGATGAAGGCGTGGAGCAGATCGAAGTCCTTCACATAAACATGGCGGTCGGTTGGTGGGCCTTGGATAGCGTCGCGGGGCACGGCGGTAACGTCGGGGCGCTCGGCAACGACGATGGAAAATTCGGCGCGCATGCCGGGGCGGAGGCGGCCGTCCGGATTCGCGACGCTGAACACGGCGTCGAGCGTGCCGCCCGCGGGATCGGCGGCGGTGCCGAACCGCAGCAACCTGCCTTGGAGGGAACGCTGGGGCCAGGCGGCCAGGCGGATGTGGGCGGTGGCCCCAGGTGGGATGCGGCCGGCCTCGTGCTCGGGCACGCGGGCGATGGCGAGGACCTCGTCGAGGTTCGTGATTTCCAAGAGCGCCCGGTCGGGCTCCACCGGGTCGCCGAGGCGCACGTCGAGCCGGGTGACGAGTCCGCTGAGCGGGGCGTGAAGGCCGATGACCGGAGAAGGCTGACCGGGCTGACGGCTTTCGATGCGAATCACCTCGGCGCCTGCAGTCACGGTATCGCCGGGCAGGGCGGTGAGGGCGGCGACCCGGCCGGAGATCAGGCTGGCAACTGCGGCGACGCTCCCGGGCAGCGGTTCGATGCGGCCGAGGGCAAAGACGGTTTCCTCAAAGTCGGCAGATTCGACCACGGTGGTCTCGATCCGCAGATTGCGGACGGCGGTGGCGTCGAGGATCACGACGTCTGGCTTGGCCGCAGCGGCGAGGGTAGTTGACAGCAGGAGGAAGGACGGAAGGAGGAAGCAGAGTTTCATGGGAATGAGATCAGCAGGGAAGTGGCGGTGAAGGTGGGATCGGTGAGCGCCTCGACGCGCACGAAGGCGGCGGCGAAGGCGGCTTCGTGCGCCATAATTTCGCGGCGCAGGGCGGCGAGCTCGCGCTGAGCATCGAGGACGTCGAGCAGCGGCAGGCGGCCCTGAACATAGGCTTGGCGGACAATCGTGTGGGCTTCCGCAGCGGCAGGCAGGGCATCGCGACGCAGGGCAATGACCGCGTGGTGGGCGGTGGTGAGTTCTTGCCAGACGGCGGTAAACTCCGCGCGCAACTCCTGTTCCACGATCGCGGTCGTGAGTTCGGTGCCGGCGAGGGTTTCGCGCGCGGCACAGATGCGGTCTTGGTTGCGGTTTCGCGCCGGCAGCGGGACCGAGATGCCGGCCAGCAGACCGGCGTCCGATCCGTCGCGCAGAAACCGCACGCCGCCGGCGACGGTGATATCCCGCACGGCGTGGGACTGCTCTAGCCGGAGGGTGGCGCGGCGGCTGGCCACGATGGCCTGCTGGAGGGCCAGTTGCGGATGCTCGGGCAGGCGGGCGAGGAAGTTGCCGGGCGCGGGCAGTTCGTCGGGCACCGTCAGCGTGCCGGCGATTTCGAGGGTGGCCTCGGGGGCGCGGCCCCACGCGGCGGCGAGGGCGTGGCGGGTGGAGATGAAGGCGGTGGTGGCGCGGGCAAACTCCGCCTGGGCGGTGGCCAAGGCGACGCGGGCTCGGGCGGATTCGGCCGGGGAGGCGGCGCCGGCCTGCACGCGGTCATCAACAGTGGCAAGAGTTTCGCGGGCCAGTGTCAGCGGGATCTCCGCGAGGGCGAGACGGGTGCCGGCCGAGAGGGTCGCGACATAAGCGGCGGCGGTGGCGGTGCGCGTCTGGCGTTCCAGCACGGCGAACTCGGCGGCCACGATGTCCCGGGCGCGGTTGGCGAGGGCAGTGCGATGCGTGCGCTTGTCGCCGCGCTCGATGGTCTGGCTGAGTTCGACGGTGCCCTCAAAGCCGACGAAGCCGTGGTTGGCGCCAGTGCCGGCGAAGTTTTCCAGGCTCAGGCCAAGCACGGGCACCGGCTTGAGGCCGGCCTGAGCCACGAGCGCGTCGGCGGCGCGGCCGTTGGACTGGTGGGCGACGAGCCTGGGATGTTCCGAGGCCCGGGCGAGGGCCTCGGCGAGGGTGAGAGGCGTCCCCGTGTTCGCCAAGGACATGGCGGGCGGGGTGGCGAGGGCACAAAACGACAAAGTGAAGGCGCGAAAGAATGGGATAGTTTTCATGGCTGAATCTGGGTGGACAGACGCGCGCGACCAAAGGGCCGCGCAGGGACGCAGGGCCTCCTGATGGGAGGCTGCGGAAGACGCCGGCGCTTAGGCGCGGGCGAGATTCAGCGAAGGGGCGCGGGCGGGCGGCGCGGCGCGCGTGAGGAATCGCCAGCAGACTGGTAGGTCGGGCGGCGGATACACCGCCGGTGCCTCAAACAAAGGCAGCCGGACTTCACTCAAAAAGGTGAGCTGGAGCAGGCAGGCGCAGGGCGCGGCCGGCTCGGCCACCTTCAAGCCAAAGGAAAAGGACTGGTAGGCACCTTCCTCGATCAGGCTGCAGTTTTCGGAGGAGTGCGCCTGATCAGCGTGCTGGTCCTGATGACAGACATCGGTCTCGGGAAGCCAGCCAGCCGCTTCCAACCCGCAGTGTTGGGTCGCCGGCAGCCAAGCGGCCAGCAGGAGCAGCCCGGCGAAAGAGAAAAGGCGTTTCACTGCAGGCACAGCACATCCGGAGTCCGCGGGTGTCAAGGGGTGGGAGCCGTTTGGCTGCCTCGCGCGGACCGGTGCAAAATAATTTGCCGGCGCGCCGGACCTGCTGTGAGGTGGATTGATGAGCAATGCCGACGTTCCGATGGACCTGCCGCTGGTGCGGGAGTATTTCCCGGAATTACCGGAGGCCACGGTCGGGCAACTGGGCCGGCTCGCCACGGGCGTGCGCGTATGGAACGAACGGCTCAACCTCATCTCGCGCAAGGATGCCGGGAACATCGAGGAGCGGCATCTGCTGCACTCGCTGACAATGACGAAGGTGCTGCGGCCGGCGGCCGGCGCGACGTTTGCCGACATCGGCACGGGCGGCGGTTTCCCCGGGTTGGTGCTAGCGACCGTTTATCCCGAATGTTCGTTTACCCTGATCGACTCGGTGGCCAAGAAGGTGGCGGCGGTGGAGGCGATGGTGGCTGAGCTTGGACTCAAAAATGTGTGCGGGAGGCCGGTGCGGGTGGAGACGATCCGGGAAAAATTCGACTATGTGACCGGGCGCGCGGTGACGGCGCTGCCGGAATTCCTAGGCTGGGCGCGACCGCTGCTCCGGGCGGGCCGCACGGGCGCGCCGGATAACGGCGTCTTGTATTTCAAGGGCACGTTGTGGCGCGAGGAACTCGCGGGCGGTGCGGTCCAGCCCATGGCGGTGTGGCCGCTGGCCGCGTGGGTGCCGCGGGAGTTCTTTGCGGAAAAATTTCTCCTGCACTTCGCCGCGCCGTTAAATCTGAATGCCCAAGCGAATTAGCGCTGATTAGTGAAGACTAGCGGTTAACCCCGTTGCGTAATTTTGACTGAAGGTGTGGCGGCGGAGGTGCTCAGAGCTTCACGCGCCGCAGGCGCAGGGCGTTGGCCACGACGCTCAGGGAGCTGAGGCTCATGGCGACGCCGGCGAACATCGGGTTGAGCAGCCAGCCGAAGAACGGATAGAGCGCGCCGGCGGCGAGGGGGACGCCGGCGGTGTTGTAGGCGAAGGCCCAGAAGAGGTTCTGCTTGATGTTGCGGAGCGTGGCGCGGCTGAGATGGACGGCGCGCACGAGGGCGGCGAGATCGCCCTGCACGAGCACGATGCCGGCGCTGTGCATCGCGACATCCGTGCCTGTGCCCATCGCGATGCCTACATCGGCGGCGGCAAGGGCCGGGGCGTCGTTGAGCCCGTCGCCGGCGAAGATGATTCGCTCTCCATTGGCTTGGTGTTCCCGAACGAGTTCCTGCTTTTTGGCGGGGGTGACGCCGGCGTGGAAGCCATCGAGGCCGAGTTCCTCTGCGACGGCGCGGGCGGTGGCCTCGCGGTCGCCGGTGACCATGATGACGCGGATGCCGAGTTGTTGGAGTTCGCGGATGGCGGCGGGGGTGGTGGGCTTGATCGTATCGGCGAGTGCGAGCGTGCCGGCTTCACGTCCGTCCACCGTGACGCCGATCAGGGTGGCGGTGGCATGCAGGGCGTGGGCGGAAGCGGGGGCGCGGCCGACGGTGACGATGCGGCCGTTGACCGTGGCGCGCACGCCGGCACCGGGCTCGGCGGAGAAATCGTGGGTAGGCGGGAGAGCCAAGCCGCGGGTATGGGCTGCGGCGACGATGGCGCGGGCGAGTGGATGTTCGCTGGAGGCTTCGGCGGCGGCGGTCAATATGAGCAAACTGGCATCGTCGAACCCGGCGGCCGGTTGCAAGGCGACAACCTGTGGCCGACCGGCCGTGAGCGTGCCAGTCTTGTCGATCAGCACCGTGGTGGCCGCAGCCAGGCGTTCAAGAGCGGCGGCATCCTTCACGAGCACGCCGGCCTGCGCGCCGCGGCCAATGCCGGTGACGAGCGAGACGGGCGTGGCGAGGCCGAGGGCACAGGGACAAGCGATGATCAGCACGGCGACGGCGTTGAGCAGGCCGAAGAGCCAGCCGCGCTCGGGTGCCAGCAGCCCCCAGATGAAAAACGTGGCGAGGGCGATCGCGAGCACGGCGGGCACGAAGAAAGCGGATACGCGGTCGGCAAGCCGGGCGATGGGTGCCTCGCTTTCGACGGCCTCCTCGACGAGGCGGACGATCTGCGCAAGCAGCGTATCGGCGCCGACTCGTTCGGCGCGAAGCACGAAGGAACCGGTGGGGTTGAGCGTGCCGGCGCTGAGCTTGTCGCCGGTATTTTTCAGGACGGGCAGCGGCTCGCCGGTGAGCATGGACTCGTCCACTTCGGCTTGGCCATTGAGCAAGACGCCGTCCACCGGCAGGTGCTCGCCGGGGCGGACGCGCAGACGGTCACCGGGCTGCACTTGGTCAACCGGCACCTCTTCCTCCGTGCCATCGGGCCGCAGTCGGTGGGCGGTCTTCGGCGCGAGTTGCATCAGCGCGCGGATGGCGGCGTCGGTGCGGGCGTGGGCGCGTTGTTCGAGGATCTGGCCGAGCAGCACGATAGTCGTGATGAAGGCCGCGGCCTCGAAATAGATTGGGCCACCGTGATGTGAAAAATAATGACCGGGCAGGTGCGCCCAGAAGACCGCGGCTGCGAAGCTGAAAAAATATGCAGCCCCGGTGCCCGTGACCGTGAGCGTGAACATGTTGGGGTCGCGGGTAAGAAGGGATTGCCACCACCGGCGGATGAACGGCGCACCGCACCAGAAGAATACCGGGGTGGTGAGGACGAGCTGCAGCCAAGCGGAGTCCCGCATGGTGAGGTGGTCATAGAAATCCGCCCACACCATCGGTCCCATCGAGAGCACAAACACTGGCAGTGTCAGTGCGAGGGCGACGTAAAACCGCGGCCGCAGAAAACGCTCGTCCGGCAGTCCCATGTAAACAGGCTGATCGGGCGGGACGGCTGAGTCCGCATCCGGTGATGGATTATGAGAATGCTTCATGCCGAAGCAGGTAAGCCCGGCGTGGTCTTGATGCGAGCATTGGGTTGCAAGGCCGGTCCTTCGGCGGCGACTTGGGTGGATGGATGACACAGATCGAGGGACTGGCCTGTGCGGGCACCGATGCGCGCGTCGGCCTGCGCGGCGGCGGAAAAAGCGAAGGCGATAGGCTGGGTCAGGAAAAGCGTGACGACAGGAGGGGTCCTCAATTTTGGAATGTTCACAGGGTGATGTTCGCGAACGCCGATTATGAGCCAATCCGACGGCGATGCAGAGCGCGACTGTAGTCACAAAGGGCCAGCGCATTCAGGGCGGTGAGAGCATGGCAACGGCGGGGTGGACCGTGTTGGCAATGGCACCGGGTGCAGCCGCACCGGGAAGGCGTGGAGGTCTTGAGGGTAGTGGGCATGGGATGATAACGGGTTATGAATTCAGTGCCATCGCTCTGGGATGGCAGTGATTTGGATTAAATGTTTCATTGTTGGGAAAAGGAGCTCCACCGGAGTTTGAATTCCTCCAAGGAGCAGTAGAGCACGGGCACCACGAAGACCGTGACCATGGCGAACATCATGCCGCCAAAAGTGGGGATCGCCATTGGGATCATGACGTCGGCGCCGCGGCCGGTGGAGGTAAGCACGGGCAGCAGCGCGAGCACGGTGGTGGCGGTCGTCATCATTGCGGGTCGCACACGCTTGGTGCCAGCTTCGAGCACGCGAGCCCGCAGATCCGCGATCGTTTTGGTGGGTGCGTTCTTGAGCCGCTGGCCGATGTAGGTGGCCATGATCACGCCGTCGTCGGTGGCGATTCCGAAGAGGGCGAGAAAGCCGACCCACACCGCCACACTCAGGTTGATGGGATGCACTTGGAAGAGCTCCCGCAGATTGTGGCCGAAGAGGGTGGCGTCGAGGAACCACGGTTGACCGTAGAGCCAGGCGAGCACGAAGCCGCCGGCCCACGCGTAGGCAATGCCGGAGAAGACGAGCAGGGTGACGGAGACCCGCTTGAATTGAAAATAGAGGATGAGAAAAATCGCGAAAAGGGCGAGCGGCAGCACGATGCTCAGTCGCTTCTCCGCGCGGATTTGATTTTCGTAGGTGCCGGTGAACTTGTAGCTCACGCCAGCCGGAATGATGAGTTCGCCGGATTTGATTTTCGACAGGAGAAAGGCCGTGGCCTGCTCGACCACTTCGACCTCGGCGAAACCGGCCTTCTTGTCGAGAATCACGTAGGCGACGAGGAAGGTGTCCTCGCTCTTGATCACCTGCGGTCCGCGCACGTAGTCGATGTGGACAAGTTGCTTGAGCGGGATTTGAAGCCCGTCGGGCGCCGCTACGAGGATGTTTTCAATTCCGTCGATGCTGTCGCGCAGCTCGCGTTGATAACGCACGCGAACGGGATAGCGCTCACGGCCCTCAACGGTCGTGGTGATGGGTTTGCCGCCGATGGCGACCTCAATCACGTCCTGCACCGTTTGTATTTTGAGGCCGTAGCGGGCAATCGCCTCACGATTGATCGCGAGTTCAAGGTAGGGCTTGCCAACGATGCGGTCGGCGAAGACAGCGGCGGGCTCGATACCGGGCACCTGCTTGAGGAGGCCTTCTATCTGCAAGGCGACCTTTTCAATCGTGAGTAAGTCCGGGCCGTAAACCTTCAAGCCCATGGGTGCCCGCATGCCGCTTTGGAGCATCACGACACGGGCCGCGATGGGCTGAAGTTTCGGGGCGGAGGTGCTGCCAGGCACAGTGGCAGCGCGGGTGATCTCGCGCCAGATGTCATCGGGCGTGCGGATAGAGTCGCGCCATTGCCGATAGGGTTTGCCTTTGGGGTCGGGCACGAGGGCGCCGTGGTCGGTGCGGGCGAACGCGCCCTTGGCTTCGTCGTAAGCGAAGGTGAGCAGGCGACCGTTGGCGTCGGTGCAGTATTCTGTTTTATAGGTGATGATCGTCTCCACCATCGAGATGGGCGCGGGATCAAGCGGACTCTCGGCGCGGCCGATTTTGCCAACGACCATTTCGATTTCCGGGATCGCCCGAATGGCCATGTTCTGCTTGCGGACGGCATCCATCGATTCGCCGATTGAGGCATGCGGCATCGTTGTCGGCATGTAGAGGAAGGAGCCCTCGTCGAGGTCGGGCATGAACTCTTTGCCCAGGCCGGGAAATGCGTGATACGCCGAACTGTAAACGGAGGTGTCCTTGATCCAGCCGGGCAACCAGCCGAATACCTGGCCGACTCCGAGCCACGAGCTGAAGCCCCAGACCAAGAGCAGACTGCTCAGGGCCATGAACAGTGCCTTGGTGCGAAGGAGGCGCGCGAGAATGACGGGGTAGAAATGCACGAAGCCCCACATAGCTAGGAGCAGGCCGCCGACGGTGATGAGCACGAACGCGATGTTTTGGCCGGGCACTTCGGGTCCGAGAGGTGCCCAGCGGTTGGCCAGAATGAGCGCTACGACGACCGCGAAGATGAAGTTGAATGCATAGATCGCGCGCTGACGCCAGACCGGTGGAATGCGCTCGCGAAAGAAATTGAATGCCGCGACGCCCACCAGGAGAAGGCCAAGCCAAGCCGGAAACCATGCGATCACGAATGGGCCGATCAACCCGGTCAAGGTGAGGAGGGCCCAGAAAATTACCGCAGATAGACGCGCGCGGAAGCGACCGGCGATGAGCCAATGAGCCAAGGGCGGGATGATCGTGAGCGCCACGATGATCGAGCCGATCAGAGCGAAGCTCTTGGTGTAGGCGAGTGGACGAAAGAGCTTACCCTCGGCCGCCTCCATGGTGAAAACCGGGAGGAAGCTGATGACCGTGGTTGCCACGGCGGTGACGACGGCACCGCCGACTTCGGTGCAGGCGCGGTAGATGGTTTCCAGTGAGTTCTCGCCGGGTGGGGCGTCATCGAGGTGTTTGAGAATATTTTCGATCAGCACGATGCCCATGTCCACGACGGTGCCGATCGCGATGGCGATGCCGGAGAGGGCGACAATGTTGGCGTCAACCCCGGCCAGTTTCATCGAGATGAACGCGAACAAAACGGCCAAGGGCAGCACGCTGGAAATAAGCAGGGCGCTGCGCAGATGCATGACCATGAGCACGACGACAATGATGGTGACGAGAATCTGGTCGCTGATTGCGTCCTCGAGTGTGCCGAGGGTTTCGTAGATCAACGTGGTGCGGTCGTAGAACGGTTGAATGGTGACCTTGCTGACGGTGCCGTCCGCGAGCGTCCTGCTGGGTAAACCGGCTGAAATTTCGGCCATCTTGGCTTTTACGCGTTTGATGACCTCGAGAGGGTTTTCACCGAAACGGGTGACGACGACTCCGCCAACCGCCTCGGCCCCCGCCTTGTCCAACGCCCCGCGGCGCAGGGCCGGACCGAACTCGACGGTAGCGATCTCGGCGAGTGTGATGGGCACACCGTCACGGGAGGTGACGACGGTCTTGCGGAGATCTTCCAGACTTTTGATGAAGCCGAGCCCACGGATGACGTATTCGACACTGTTGACCTCGATGGTGCGGGCGCCGACATCGAGATTACTGGTGCGCACGGCTCCAAACACATCGGCGAGGGTGAGGTTGAAGACCCGCAGGGTATCCGGGTTGACGTCGATTTGATACTCGCGCACGAATCCGCCGATCGACGCGACCTCGGCCACGCCATCGACCCCTTGCAGAGCGTAGCGCACATACCAATCCTGGGTGCTGCGCAGCTCCTGGGGATCCCAGCCGCCTGCTGGCCGGTCCTGGGCATCGCGACCCTCCAGCGTATACCACAACACCTGGCCGAGGCCGGTGGCGTCGGGGCCGAGGCGTGGCTGCACTCCGGTCGGCAGGGTGCCGCCGGGCAGACTATTTAGTTTTTCGAGGATGCGCGTGCGGGTCCAGTAAAACTCCGCGTCCTCCTTGAAGATCACATAGATCGAGGAAAACCCGAACATCGAGTAGCTGCGGACCGTCTTGACGCTGGGAAGTCCGAGCAATGCAGTCGTCAGGGGATAGGTGATCTGATCCTCAATATCCTGAGGCGAGCGCCCCATCCACTCGGTGAAAACGATCTGTTGGTTTTCACCGATGTCGGGGATGGCATCGACCGGCACGGGATCGCGGGGGAGGATGCCCGATTTCCAATCGAACGGCGCTACCATTGTGCCCCAGAGGATCAGGCCGGTGGCAAAGAGGAGCACGACGAGTTTGTTCTCGAGGCAGAAGCGGATGAGTTTGTTGATCATCGCAGGAGGTCTCCGTGCGTCGGTTACTTCAGTTTCTCGACGATTTCGCCGCAGCGAAACATCATGGATCCGAAGTAGGGATTGCGGACGTCATCGGTGGCTTGGAGCCAGTCAGCGCCCTGATTGTTGGCGGCCATGGGGCAGTGCATGCGCACGACGGTGCCGCTGAACGCGTCGGGGGCCTCCTTGATGATCGGAATCAGCGAGTCGGAGATTTGCCTGAAACTGGGATCGCGCAGCGCGTCGAGATTGTCGGCCTCCAGCATCCGGTGCATCAAGTCAGGCAGGTCTCCGTGGTGTCCTGTTTCGGCCATCATTGACTTCAATGCGGTCTGGGCAGCGACCAAGTCGTCACCCGCGAGCGCGGCTTGAAGTTGCAGATACGCGGGGAGAATCGCCTGAGCGGTGGACAAATCGATGCGGAGGGTTGCGGGGGTTGCAGACGTTACCACCTCGTTGGCGGGATTCATCATGCTCGGCTTGGCCATAATCTGAAGTGCGCTGTCGATCTTGAAGGCGCCGTGCGTGACGACGGCATCGCCTGCGCTGAGACCGGCGGTGATGATATAGCCGCTGTCGGTCTTGGGGCCGAGCGTGACTTCACGGCCCTCATAGGCGAGGGAGTCCGGTATCTGCACATACACAACGGCGCGTTT
>JBDNGL010000221.1:0-3592 GCA_041689285.1 Opitutaceae bacterium | reverse complement strand
GCCTTGAAAAACAAGAAGCTGGCGAAGTCGGACATCGAGCCGGAATCGCAGTCCTTCATCGAGACTGCACTACTAGTTACGCGCAAGAAGCTCAATGCCAAGGGCAATGAAGCATCACTTTCAAAAGCTGAGGTCAAGAGCGCATTAAAAGGTATCCTTGATCGAATTGAGCCACTTCTCGCTCCCATCTCTGCAGCCCCACTCGTAGCGGCACAGTTATTAGACACCGCGATTGGTATTGCCCGGCAAGGAGTACTGGATCGCCGGGATAACGGCGTCCTTCGCTACGACGACTTGATTGATCTTGCCTGCGTGGTTCTCTCGAATTCGCAGGGCAGAGAAAGTGGCTTAGACATGCTAGTCATTGATGAGTTCCAAGACAGTGATCCAATTCAGCATGCTTTTCTTGAGGCTGCTGAGGGTGTTGGGCTTGAAGTTGTCACGGTCGGTGACCAGCGACAATCTATTTACGGGTTTCGTGGCGCTACCCCGGAACTTTTCGCCAATAGACTCTCCAAGACTCAGCAGGCATCGCCGGAACTTGTTGCCAATTTAGACGTCACATTTCGACATAATCCGGTGCTGGTCACCGCGCTAAACGCAGTTTTTTCTGCTGTAATCGCAAATAGCGGTGTCACTGCGCCGAACGCAATTCCTTTCCGCGAAGTGCATGGTGAGCAATCCAATTCGGGAATCGGTATCCGCATTTTTCCCTACGTGGGGAACGCGGCAGTTCGACGCACGGTGGGAGCGAAAGTCATCGCCCAAGAAATCCTTGAAATTCAACGGCTGAACCCAGGAGATTCCCTCAACGAATTTGCAATCTTGACTGAAACACGGAACTCCTGGCGGGAGATCAAAACTGAGCTAACCAACAAACTGATTCCTTATCTCGTCACAGCTGGGGGCACTGTTGACAACACCGAGGGTGTGCGGGGATTCATGGCGGTTTTGCGTTACCTGGCGACCGGTCGCAATATCGATCGAGTTGGCGCCTTGCTCTCAGTCTGGATTGGTGGGACGCTAAAGGAAGCGGCATTGGGTTCTTTACTCACTGCGCCACTGAGCGGTGAAGCAGTCGTAATGTCGCGTGCAAGCGTGCTGGAAAGTTTTCGAGACCGGATTGTCCGAAACGGCAACGCTGACGCAACCGTGCTGAGTGTCATCGAAGAACTGAATTGTTATGCGTTAATCCGCGAGGTGGAAAAATCCGACCCGTCACTCGCTTTGGACCTCTTTGCCGATCTCCGCTTTCTCGTTGACGAAGCGAGTGTCTTCACTGCCCAAACGGGGAAAGGTTTTCGTGGGTTTGTTCGCGCTGCGGAGTCAGGCGAAAAGGGCGAAAAGGAACTCAATAAGGCCAAGAGTGTAGATGGCGGTGAACTCGTTGACGCCGTTCAGTTAACCACCATACACAGCGCAAAAGGTTTGGAATACAAGTTCGTATTCGTGGTTCCGAACGAGAAGCAATCAAATTTGAAACCCGCTTCACTTTGGCCGTCTTTGGGAGAGGACCCTTACGCTGGCGCTTACATCAATTCTCACTATCTCGCCCCAATGAACGAGAGTGAAACAGGTGAGCAATTCAAAGAGCGCCTTGCTCGTCGAGCTCGTTTCTCAAAAGACCGGGAGCTCTACGTTGCACTGACCCGGGCAAAGGAACATGCAAGTGTGCTCATTCCTGTTGGTCTTGATGAAACCGATGACGCCAGCCAAGCTGCGGCCTTCTGGTGGGGCAAGGCAAGGAAACCGCAATCAGCCGCCATGCCCGATATTCTGGCGGACCGGTTGCGCGCGATTGACTCTTTAACTAGTGAATCCCTCCCAACGGAGTTGGCGGAGTCGAGCATCACTATTCAAACAATTGAGGTTTCAGTTGAAACTGATAGTGGGTTGAAACTTGAATCACAACTGATCACCCCAGCAACCATGCCGACTCAGCTAGATGTGGCGCCCGCGCAGCGAATAATCACTGGATCGCGGGTTAAAAAAAGTGCCGGGAAATTCGATCCTGCCCTTGACTTAGTCGCTTTGATAACTGACGTGATCCTAGAAGACGAAGAGAGTTCAACTCTGGAACGGAAGGCGGGCGCAGAATTCGGAACGATTGTGCACCGCTGCGCTCAGATTCTCCACGCTCGGGCAGTGCCTCTCCATGAAGTCGAAATCGAGGCGGTGAAAATTGCTGCAAATCTTTGTAGGGGATCAGATATTTCTGTTGAAGCAGCTGCGAATGCCGCCACGAGTATCAATCGCAATCCGTTGGTCCATCAGCCTGGAGTGGAATTCGAATTTCCTGTTTTAGTATCGCTAGAGGACGGGAACAATACGGGTCCGTTCATCGGTGGTGGCATTGTGGATATCGTTATTTTTAAAGAGGATCACTCCGAGATTTACGATATTAAAACAGACCAAGTATCTGCCGAGGGACTTCCGGCACTGGCCCACAAATACGAAAACCAACTCACGCTCTATGCCCAAGCACTGGAAAAAGTTGGGTGCCCTCCGGTAACGATCTTGGGTTTATTGGCCACGAGTGTTCGCGACCCGGATAACAGAGCCATGCTCGTGCCTGTCCGGCGCTCCGATGGGTGAGGGCACCTATTGACTCGAGCAAATTTAATTTATCAATTCACAGTAACAACGACGATAATGGGGAATAGGTGAAGAGTAGTTCGAATGTATTTGCTCTTGCCATTTCCGCTTCAATGATTCTGAGCGGATGTTCAAGCTCGCCCAGTGGGGTTGATTTGCGCGGTGAACTTCCACACCAAAAGTTATCACTCATTTTCACCGTGTATGAGTGGGTCTGATTCATATTTGAGGACTCTATTTCTTTCAGGGTCGCTTAGGTTGCCATCCTGCGGACGGTTCTGCGACAAGAGGGGAAGTTGTCGATGCTGGTGTGATCGATGGCGCGGCACGGCTCGCATAGCAAAACCAAGTCCGTATTCACTTCTGCTCCGGGAATGTCGAGGTAGTGCGATGCGAAGGGAATGGGGGTGATGTGAAGGATGAAACCTTGTCCGAGAGTAAGAAAAGGCCCAGCCGAAAGGCTGAGCACTTTCCAAGGATCCGAACATTCAAGGCGGATTCTCGCAACGGTCGGGACGTCCACGGTCAGTTTTATTGCCCGTGAATTGCTTCGATGGCTGATCAACGTGATGCACGCCTGGCGTGTTGGTCGCTGACGACATGGCGGTGCGGGCTTTGCGATTGGCTTGAATCAGTGGGATTTCGCGCGGTTTTGATCCGCTAACGATAAACACTTACGTAGCAGCAAGTGACTGACAATTCGCTGCACTGACAAGTGGAGCTGGTCACTGCGAATGCGGCTGATATAAGCCATTTGCATGACGATATTGACGTCGCCGAGCTCAAGGTTGGCCTCGATTATTTAGGTTATTTTCTTTACATTCGCTAATGGACCAGGGTCGTGTAAAGGTCGTAGTTCTCGCCATCGACATAGCAGCGCAAGGCCATCGTGTTGATTTGGTCGATTACCTGTGAGGTGAGGTTTGGTTGCGAATCAATCGCGCTTTGCCCCGCTGTGATTGTGGGGAATGCTCGCCACCACTGCAGCGCCAACACG
>JBDNGL010000220.1:0-11790 GCA_041689285.1 Opitutaceae bacterium | reverse complement strand
TTACAGAAGTGAGACCACGGATTACCCCGATAAACCCGGATTGATTTCACCATAAAGGTCATGAAGCCCACGAAGTTAATACCAAGTGCCCGTAGCTTTTGATCTGGAGGGGGTGCGGCTACCCCGCCCGGGCGCAAAAAAAGCCGCACCGACAAGGTGCGGCTGAGTGGAGGGAGCCGATCGGTTCAGCGTGTGGGCTGCTGGGCTTGGATCTCGGCGAGGCGTTTTTCGATCTGACCCATCTTCTCAACGAGGTCCTGCGCGATTTTATCCTTATCGCGCTTTTCCACGATGTTGAAGTTGGCGACGTCCTTGACGACGTTGGCCGGCAGGGTGAGGAGGCGGGTGATGAGTCCCTGATCCTTCAACGAGCTAAGGTAGAGCGCGGTGACCTCATGCGAGAGGGCGAGCGATTCTTGGGCGATGGCTTGGGTGGCCTGGAGATTGTTGTTGAGCTGCTGGTTCTTCGCGAGTTCGGAGGTCAGCACGGTGCCGAGTTGGTCGGAAATTTTCTGACTGTAGGCGGCGATGGATTCGCGGGTGAGATTCTGATCGGCCGACATTTCGGCGAGGATGGGTTGGATGCGTTCGGCCATGCGGGCGGAAACCTTATCCACCTGTTCATTCTGCATGGACTCGGCCTCCTCGGGCGTGCTGGGCAGCGTGTTGTAGGGCATCAAGCGCTTGGCGATGGCTTCGGCGAGTTGGTTGACCTTTTCCTCGTTGAGTTTGGCAATCTCGTCATCGGTCATGAAGACGTCGGCGGCGCGTTTGGAAATGGCGTCCTTGAGGAGCGTGTCCACGGCCTCGATCTGGCGGCGGTTGTCCTCGGAGGCTTGGCGGAGGGCGTCGTTCTGATCGCGCAAGGGCGCGAGCTCGGTTTGCTGGCTGGCGGCCATGTCGGTGACCGTCTTGGTATGGATCCAGTAAGCGGCGGCCACGATGAGAATGGCCGTCAGGATGATGGTGGGGATTTGTTCTTTGAGTTTTTGCCACATGGTGGTTCGCGGGGTTGAGCGGGTTTCGTAGCGGACGTTAACAGGAGAAGGACCGAAATTGCAACGCCGGGCTCTGGCGTGCGTTTGCCATTGTCGCGGACCGGCTGGCGGACAGCATGCCGGCGCAATGAGTCTGAACCGCAGCGAGCAAATGATATTCGATTACCTTCAGCAGCACGTGGAGGAGAGACAATATTGGCAGGAAAAAGTTCGCGCGGAAGCCCGACGGTCACCAGATGACCATGCGGCAGCAGACCGTTTGCAGGTCGAGCTGTGGCGCTACTATATCGAGCGCAGTGCGGTGGTTACCCCGTTCCGGGAGGCCGCGCAGCGTGAAGGCCTCCAGCGCACCAGCATGCGCAATCTCGCCGAGTATCTCATCCGGCTATGGATGGCGCCCCGGCCTAAACCAAAACCGGTCGCGGACAAAATTGAATGAACCTTTGTCGGCGGCGCGCGTCTGAGCCCACCCGCTTACTAGTTTCCCCGCTTAGCGGGGGACTTTGGGGTAATACAGCAAGCAACGACGGGCCGCCTAGGGGTAGGCGGCCCGTCTCATTTTTGGCGGCGCCCGGTGACGGACAGGCAACTTTTTCCGAATCATTTCACTCCATTATCGACAACCGGCACGGAACGTGCAGAGTCATTCACAAGATACTCACCGATGGAAAAACTGCGCGGGGCGATAGCCCCAATTTCGCGGATAAGGACTTCGGCTAAGGTGAAAACCTTCGTGCTCGACACGAATGTTTTACTCCACGATCCGCAATCGATCTTCAATTTCGAGGAGAACAACCTCGCGATTCCTGTGGAGGTGCTCGAGGAGCTGGACGCCATCAAGGGCGAGCAGTCCACCGAGCGGGGCCGTAACGCCCGCCGGGTGCACCGCATCTTGCAGGAGTTGTTGCCTGATGCCCGTGCGATGCACGAGGGGGTCGAGCTACCGAATGGCGGCACGCTCTCTGTGATCATCAACCCTTACTTGGTGGATCCGGCGCGCACCTCGCCGGCGATGGTTCGCCTGCGGGCGATTCTGCCTGACCTCAGCAAGAAGGACAACCGCATCATCGCGGCGGCGCTGTTTGTGCAGGAGCAGTTTCCCCCGCCGACCGTCTTAGTCACGAAGGATGTCAATGTGCAGCTGAAGGCGCGGGCGGTCGGGCTGGAATCGGAGGACTATCTCAACGACAAGGTGCCCGAGATTGATGATGAGGCCAGCTACCGCGAGCTACCGATCAGTATCTACGAAATGCAGCGCTTTTGCTCGGAAGGTGTCTTTGAGCTCGCGGACGCTGCGGCCAAACCGCTTTACCTGAATGAATATGTTTTATTGCGCTCGGACGAGGGTAAGACGATGCCCGCACGCCACTACGGCGATGGTTTTGTGCGTCGCCTGAAGCTACCGGATTTCGTGAAGGCCCCCGGTGGCATTCCGGTGCGCGCCCGCAATCTGGAGCAACAGTTTCTCATGGATGCGTTGCTCGATGATAGCATTCAAATGATCACCTGCTTCGGCAAGGCCGGCACGGGCAAGACGCTGCTGACCATCGGGTGTGCCCTGCACCAGACGCAGGATGAGCATTCTCTCTACGATGGCGTTTCCATCTCCCGTCCGGTGATGGCGCTCGGCAAGGACATCGGTTTTCTCCCGGGCACGCTGGAGGAAAAGATGAAGCCTTGGCTGCAACCTTACTATGATGCGCTCGAGGTGCTAATCCCCTCGAAGCCGATGAAGGAACCGCAGTTTGCCGCGAAGAAGGTTTCAAAAAAGAAACACAAGCATCGCGACGATCAGTTCCTCGCGCGGATGAGCGCGCCGCAGCCGAGTCATGCCGCCCACGGTGGCCACCATGGCAACGGCCCGGCGGTGAAGCCCTATGAGCGGCTGCTGCGCAACGGCCTCGTGGAGATCGAGGCGCTGGCCTTCATCCGTGGCCGCTCCATCGCGCGACGGTTCTTCATTCTCGACGAGGCCCAGCAGCTCACGCCGCACGAGGTGAAGACCGTGCTCACCCGCATTTCCGAGGGCTCGAAGATCGTGCTGATCGGCGACCCCGCGCAGATTGACAATCCCTACGTGGATTCCCGCAGCAATGGCCTCGTGTATGCACACAACCGCATGAAGGGCCAAGGCCTCGCGGCGCATGTGAAGCTGATGAAAGGCGAACGCTCCAAGCTCGCTGAACTCGCGGCGGATCTACTGTGAAGTCGGCAGAAAAAAGGCGCGGCTGGTAGGCCGCGCCTTTGTGAGGAATTGCGAACGAATCAGGCCCGGACCGGCTGTAGCAGGCTGGGTTGCTGTTGACGGAGCGCGGCGTATTCCATCGTCAGGGCAAAAAGCCCGGTGAAGAGGAGATCGCTCGCGAGCGAATTGCGGAAGAACATCAGCGTGGGTGGAAAGCCGGGATGGCCCACCGTTAGCGCCTGCCACCAGCCGGCGAACGACTTGGCGTAGAGCGCGTCACCGGCCCATGAGGCGGTGTTGGTGACGAGATAAAACAGCACCGCGCCGCCGAGTGCGCCGGTGAACAAGTTGAGCCAGTTCTTGTGGCGGGCGACCAGCCAGCCGAGACCGAGCGCGGCGGCAAAGCAAGCCGTGCGCACGAGGGCGCCGCCGGCGGTCCACTCGTAGCCGAACTGCGTGGCGTAGTAGTGGTTGAGGTAGAGGTCGGAGAGCGTGAGGGCGGCAAAGGGCACCAGCCACATGGCGCGCGAGCGGAAATACACCGCTCCGCAAAAAGCGAGGGCCATCAGCGGCGAGAAATTCACGAGTGCCGGAACCCATGCGGCAAAAATCCGGTAGGCGGAGGCGAGAACGATGAGCGCAAGAGCGAGGGCCATGGCAAAAACATAACGGCTTGGTCGGAATTGGACAGAATTTTATGCAGCGATGGCACCGTGGGCAAAAAAGCACAAAAAACCGCGCCCGGTGCGGGGCGCGGTCGGGCGCAGGCGAATTACCGCCCGAGATACTTGTCGCGACCAGCGACGAGGGCCTCCATCTTACGGTCGGCAATGGAGCGCTTGAGCATCCAGAAGCCGCAGTCCGGGTGAATCCAGCGGACGCGGCCTTCACCGACTTTTTTCTCGACGGCCTCGATCCGGGCGGCGATTTCGTCGGCGGTCTCGATGTGGTTGACCTTGATGTCCACGACGCCGATACCGAGGGCAATCTTCTTGTCGATATGCTTGAGGGCATCGAGATCGCTCTTCGGTCGGTGCGCGAGTTCAAGCACGAGGTGGTCGCAGTGCAGCGCGTTGAGGAAATCAACCAGCTTCTGCCAGTTGCCCTTCTGGATGGTCTGGCCGCCGTAGTTGCCGAAGCAAAAGTGGACGGCACGCTCGCCCTCGATCTGGTCGAGGACGACGTTTATCGAGGCAGCAGCGAGCGGGGCGTCCTCCGGATTGCCGGGGATGTTGGCTTCGTCCACCTGAATGCAAGGGGCGGGTAAGCCGGGCATCTGGGCGGCGAGCACCTCGGCGAGGGCCATGGTGAGCTTGTCGAAGCTGCCGTAGTGGTGGTCGAGCAAGGTGCGGGCCAGCATATAAGGGCTGGTGACAGTGAATTTGAAAGGACCGCCGGCGACGGCGGCGGCACGTTGGCAATCGGCGAGCAGGTTGAGCGAACCTTCACCAAGCTTGCCGGTGACTACTCCGGCAGGCTTGCGGCGGAAACCCATCGGATGATGGCGGGAGAATTCCTCGGTGATGGAGCGGCCCACGACGCCCGTGATGCCGGCTATCGGGCGGATGAAATACTCAATCATGCCGTTCGTGTCGGGGTGATTCACGTCGAAGCGGGAGAGTTCGCCGTCGGTCGGCAGATCGATGCCGGCTTGTCGCTGGATGTCGAAAACGACCCGGGTGGCATCAATCACGGCCTGTTCGCTCGGCAGGGCGGCGAGCCAGTCGGGCACCGGGTAGGAGCCGACGGTGGTGGTGAGGATGCGTGGTTTGGAAGGGATTTTCTTGGCCATGGATAGAGGCAGGAAAAGCGATGCCGCTCCTGATAACGAGCAGAAATTGCCGACCGCTCAATCGAGCCGCCAACGCCGGACACCGACAGGGCTGCTAAAGCCTGACAGTTTCGTCGAATGGCAGGCTGGCCGGAGTGTGCGCGGCCGCACCGCTCGGCTGCGGCCTAGTCTCTCCCGTGATTTCGCGCCGGCCACGTGGCCGCACGACTAGGAGATGAAACGCTGGGTGCTTATGGAGGTGTGAGGATTCAGCGGCCGCCGCGGGCGGCGGCGGGCGCGAGGAGGCGCCGCCGCCAAGGATCTGGGGCGACACCGTAGGTTTGTTTGAATCCGGCGGAAAGGTGGCAGCCGGAACTGAAACCCACGCGGTGGGCAACCTCGTCGAGCGTGGCATCGCTGGCGGCGAGGATGCGGCGTGCATGCGAAAGCCGCAGACGGATCATATATTGCCAGGGTGCAAATCCCGTATGCGCTTTGAAGGCCTTGCGGAAATGGGAGTAGGCCACGCCAAGGCGGCGGGCCAGCTGGGCTACGTCCACCGGGGCGGCGAGATTTTCAGCGAAATGACGTTCGGCCTCGGCCACGGCGAGCGCGATGTGCGACTGACGGGTTGGCGGGTGCCGGGCGGCTAGGCAGGCGGCGAGCGCGGCCAAGCCCTGAGCGGCCAGTTCGGGGTCGAAGCCCGGCCGGGGCATCCGGGCGCGAGCGTGGATCGCATCAAGCGCGGAGGCGAGCCCGGTCGCGAGGACACCGGGCAGCACCGGGGCGCGCGGGCTCAGGCTGCCACCGCGGACGATCTTATCGACGGTAGGTCCGCGCAGTTCCACCCAGCTTTCGACCCAGCCGGTCGCGGCATCCGGGTGGTAGCGGTGCCATACTTGGGGCAAAAGCACGAAGGCACTGCCGGCGGTCACGAGCTGCGGTCGGGCTCCACGAAGTTCCAACCGCCCTTGGCCGGCCGTAATCAGCACGACCTGCAGGGCTTCGAGCACTCGCCCACGAGCCCACTCGAAATGATGGTCCGCCGGGTGCCGTGCGGGCGGGTAGGGGGAGCCAGGGGCGATGTGCGTGAGGCCGGAGCCCGTCACCGCCACGCCCCAAGTGGCGAGGGCCCGTGGCAAGGTGAAATAGCGAAAGTAGTCGGTGGAAAATACAGGCATATTCAGTATGACAATGATCATTGCGCGAATTCTCGGCGCGGCGTCGAACCTGTATTCTCGGCCGATGGCTACCCCACCCTTGAGGATCGGTTTGTTTGGCATCGGGCTCGACGCGTATTGGCCGCAATTCGCCGGGCTGCAGGAACGGCTCGAAGGCTATGTCGACCGCGTAGCGGCGAAACTCGCACGGCCCGGTGTTGAGGTCGTCAACCTCGGGCTCATCGATAACCCGGTGCGGGCACACGCGGCGGGCCGGGAATTTCGCCGCGCCGACGTGGACGTGATCTTCCTGCACGTGACCACCTACGCGCTGTCGTCAACGGTGCTGCCCGTCGTGCTGCGGGCGAAGGTGCCGGTGATCATTCTCAACCTCCAGCCGACGGCGGCGATTGACTATGCGGCGTTCAACCGGATGGGTGACCGCACGAAGATGACCGGTGAATGGCTGGCGTATTGCGCGGCGTGTCCGGTGCCCGAGATCGCGAATGTCTTCAAGCGCACGGGCGTGCGTTTCCACCAAGTCACGGGGATGCTGGAGGAAGATCCGGAGTGCTGGCGCGAGGTGGCTGCCTGGGTCGAAGCGGCGCGGGTCGTCGCCGGCATGCAAGGCAACCGGCTCGGACTGATGGGGCACTACTACAACGGCATGCTCGACATCTATACGGATACGACGCTGCAGTGCGCGACCTTCGGCACCCACATCGAGATCCTCGAAGTGGATGAACTTTCCGCGCGACGGCGGGCGGTGACCGCGCCAACGATCGCGGCCCGGATTGCCGAGTTCCGCGAGGTGTTCGACGTGCAGGCGGACTGCACGGTCGAGGACCTGGCCGAGGCGGCACGCACCTCGGCCGCGCTCGACGGGCTGGTGGCGGACCGGGGGCTCGGTTCGTTGGCGTATTTCTATGGTGGGACCGGTGTGGCGGAAAACGAGGCGACCATGGCCTCGATCATCCTCGGCACTTCGCTGTTGACCGGCCGCGGCGTGCCGGTGGCCGGCGAATACGAGGTGAAGAACGCGCAGGCGATGAAGATGCTGGACCTGCTCGGGGTGGGCGGCTCCTTCACGGAATTCTACGCGATGGATTACGCGGCGGACGTAGTGTTGATGGGCCATGATGGGCCCGGGCACCTCCGCGTGGCCGAGGGGAAGACGAAGGTCCGGCCACTGCAGGTTTACCACGGCAAAGTTGGGCGCGGCGTTTCCGTGGAGATGTCGGTGAAGCACGGTCCGGTCACCCTGCTGTCCATCGTCGAGCGCGAAGGCGGCCGACTCGGCCTGCTTTGCGCCGAGGCCGAGTCGGTGCCCGGTCCGATCTTGGAGATTGGCAACACCAACAGCCGCTACCGGTTCGCTTGCGGGGCGCGGGAATTTGTCACGCGCTGGAACGCCCACGGGCCAGCCCACCACTGCGCGGTGGGCGTCGGCCACGTCGCGGGCACGTTGAAAAAAATAGGCGCACTGCTCGGACTTGATGTCGTAGGCGTCGGTTGAATCGCCCTCTAGCCTCCATGGCTTCCCCGCACGCGCTGCCTTTTTCAATCCGCACGGTCGTCAACGGACAGCCTGCCAGCGAATTCACCGTCAACGGCCACCGCGCCTTTGCGATCCTGCCGCCCGGCGGTGCGGTCGAGACCGTGCAGCCCTAGGTCTGGTATGCGCCGACGCTGCCGGGCTTGCCCGCAGCTGAGGAGGAGTGGATGTTCCGGTGCTGGCTCGACGCCGGACTGGCGATTGCAGGCATCGATGTAGGCGAATCCTTCGGCAGTCCCGCTGGGCGGGCACACTTCACTGCGCTGCACGGGCTTTTGACGCGGTATGGTTTTTCGCCGCGGCCGGCCCTGCTGGCCCGGAGCCGGGGCGGACTAATGCTCTACAACTGGGCGGTCGAGCACCCGGAGTTGGTGGCGTGCGTGGCCGGCATCTACCCGGTTTGTAACCTCACGAGCTATCCGGGGCTGGCGAAAGCCTGCGGCGCCTATGGCCTCAGCGAGGCGGCCTTCGCGACGGGACTCGCCGCCCATAATCCGGTGGATCGCATCGCACCGCTCGCGCGTGCGCGTGTGCCGCTCCTGCACCTGCATGGCGACTGCGATGAGATTGTGCCGATTGAACAGAACACCGCCTTGCTGGCTGAGCGCTACCGCCAGCTGGGCGGCCCCATCGAAGTGATCCTGTTCCCCGGTCAAGGGCACAACTACTGGTCGGGCTGGTTCCGGTGCCAACGACTGGTCGATTTTGTGATCGCGCATGCGCGGTGTGATCGGGCCGCTGCGCTGCAAAAATTCCTACGGGTAGAAGGCGAGAGCGTTTGACCCTTCCGTCGCCACCTCCACTCATCCTCGCGCCCTACCGTCTTTCGCCCTCTTTCCCAAACGTGGAAACTGCCTCCTCCAGCTCTTCCGCCGCCAAACTCTACCGAGTGGGCACGCTCAGCTATACGCGTGCCGCACTGCTCCAGGTCATGCTCTGGATGCTTTTTGGGCTCTTTTTTTTCCAACTGCTGCAAAGCCTTCCGGCGATGGTGCTGCCGTTGCAACTGCGATGGGAGGGGGCGAGTAATACGCTGATTGGGTTTAGGAGCAGCCTTAGCTCCCTCGTGGTATTCCTATGGTATCCGGTGGTGGGCTCGTGGAGTGACCGCCATCGCGGTCCATTGGGACGCCGGCGGCCGTTTCTTTTGTGGAGCATTCCCCTGATCCTGTGTTGTCTGGCCCTCTTCGCGCTGGCGAAACCGGCCGGTGTGTTGCTGCATGGCGCGCTCACGGGGCTCGGGCTGGGCGCAACGATCACCGTGGCGGGCTGCACGATCGGCTGGATTTTTGTCGGGCTCGTGCTGTTCATGCTGGCCAACGCCCTCCTCGTGCTATCCTTCACCTGTCTGATCGCCGATGTGATCCCGCCCGAGGTCATGGGCAAATTCACGGGGCTTAACCGCGCGCTCGGGGCGCTGGGGAGCTTGGTATTTAGCCGCTGGGTGTTTGGCTGGGCCGAGTCCCACACCATACAGGTCTATGCGGTGGTCGGCTTGATGTATGCAGCCGTGTTTGCGCTGCTGGGGTGGCGGGTAAAGGAAGGGGACTATCCGCCACCGCCCCCCAAGGCGAGGGGCGGCCGGCTCGGCGCGGTCAAAACCTATCTGCGCGAGTGCTTCAGCCACCGGTTCTACCTCAACTACTACCTCGCGACGTTCTTCAGTTGGGCCTCCCTGGCCCCCATGTCCTACATCATTTTCTTCGCGACCGACGCGGGCCAGCTCGGCTACGCGACGACCCTCGGGCTGTCGCTCGACGAATTCGGCAAGGTGAGGAGCTGGACTTTTCTGGTGCAGATCCCGGTGTTTCTGCTCGTCGGCCAGATCGTGGACCGGTTCCACCCCGTGCGCATCGCAGTCGTGGGCATGTTTCTGCAGACCGTGACCTATCTGGGCTGCTACTGGTTTATTCATGACGCCAACACCCTGCTGGTGTGGATGTGCCTCAATCAAGCCGCCATCGCGGTTTACCTCGGGGCCTTCGCGGCGCTGGCCCCGCGGTTGCTGCCGAGCGCGCGTTACGGACAGTTCATCAGCGCCAACTCGATCTTCGGCATCATTAGTTTGATCATCGCGCCGCCGCTGGTGGGCTGGCTGCTGGATGCGATCCGCGACTACCGTTTCGTTTACCTACTCTGCGCGTTCTGCACGGCCATGGCGATGTTCGTCTCCTGGACCCTCTTCCTGCAGTGGAGAAAACTGGGCGGCGACACGGGCTACACCCCGCCGGACACCAGCACGCCAGCGGTCGGCCATGATCCGGCCTGAGCACATGCCCCCTTATCCCGTGAACCCCCTCGCCTCCCTGCCTTTCACGAGTTTCACCTATCGCGCTGATGCTGGCGCCGAGCACGCGAGGCAGACTTGGAACACCGCGGCCGCGCCGCAAGTGGCTCATGCGGTGTCCGCGCCGGCAGCCAGCGCCAAGGTGTGGGCCCTCCGGCTGCCGGTGCACGCCAACCGGCAGACCATGCTCTTCGTGGACCTGATCCTCGACTGCGGTGAGGCGGACGATCAGCCGGTGACCGTCGGCTACCGCACGAGCTTTGTTGTCGAATGGGCAGGCTGGAACACGCTGGATTTCACCGTCGCCTCGCTCAAGGAGATCGGCCGCCCCGCAGGCCTGTCCACCGTGCGCCGCCTGCGGCTCGTGGCGGGCTCGATGACCTTTGCCGGCACGGAGCTGGGGTTGGGGGCCGCCACCTGGCTGGACGATTCGCCGCTGGTCCCGGTCACGCCGGACGAGGACATGGTAGTGAATTTTCTTCACGAGCGGATGTGGGATCGCCGTGATTGGCTGCACACGGGGGGCGAAAAATTACCTGAAGGCGAACAGGCCTTGGATGTGGCTTGGATGTATGCGAACCTGAGTTACCGGCAAAAGCCGGGTCGCCGCCATCAAACCGCTTACACTCGGCGGATGAATCTGGACATCTCGGCCTACCAGGCCGTGACCGTCTGGACGGCGACGGACATCCGGGCGAATTTCAGTCTCGTGTTGGAAATTGACGGCGTGCCGGTGCGCACCATCGACCGGCGGCGTGGCCTTGGTGGCGGTGATGAGATGCGGGCCTTGCTCCATGGCCGGCGCTTGACCGCACTGACCTTTGAATTGGAGCAGGCGGATGAGGAGATTTCAGAGGCGATTGAGGCGCAGGTGTCCTCTTCAATCCGGTGGGTGCTGCTCGAACGTCAGGGGGCCGATCCCGCGCAAGCGGGTCAGGTTAGCGGTATGGCGCCGGTGCCGTTGCCTGAACGGCAGGGTGAACTGGAGTCGGAGATTTTGCCCGTGGGCATCATGATTGGGCGGGATGAATTTTTGCGTCTACGAGAAGCAGTGAAAACGCCTGGGCCTTTGAAAAAGATGGCCGATGAAATCGTGGCGGAAGCAGCGTCGCATCAGGACTATTTTCCGGAGCAATACGTCGGGCGGTATTTGCCGGTCGATGTGGGCAACCAAGCTTGCGAACGCAAAGTCTCGCCCGCGGACCAGATGTTTCACGTCAACAGCTGCATGGTTTACGGGGCGGTAGCCTACGCGTTGACGGGGGATGTGCGTCATGGGCAAACAGCGCGGCGGGGTTTGTTTGCGACGTTGCGCTGCACGACTTGGCAGGCGGGCTTGCCAAGTCGGATCCCCTGCGGTTTACCGGGTTACCGGGCGCCATTTATCGAGGCGGCCACGGCGGAATGCGTCGCGCAATGCTACGATTTCATTTATCCCCTGCTCTCAGAGGTTGAGCGACGCGAGGTGGAGGATGCGCTCTATGAAAAAGCCCTGCCGTGGATCGACATGTATCTGCGCTACTTCGGCGAAGGCTATCTACTCAAGAGCAACCAAGGCGCGGTTTACATGGCCGGATTGGTCGCGGCTGCCTTGGTGGCTCGCCGCAGCCATCCCGATGTGGAGGCGATTCTCGAACGCGGCATCAAGTGGTTCCCGCGGATGATGAACAACTATTACAAACCGAGCGGGGCGTCCAACGAAGGTCCGGGCTATTGGGAATATACGACCCAGCACGCGGCCGCGGCGTTGATCACGATCTGTCGGCACAAGGGCTGGCGAGTGCAAGATTACGCGCCGCCTCACCTTGGCTGCACGATGGATTATCTGATGCAC
>JBDNGL010000219.1:0-3756 GCA_041689285.1 Opitutaceae bacterium | reverse complement strand
TTTACGGCTGATGTCACCGCCATCGCACTTTGAGGTCACATCCTTTCGCATTTCCTTAACATTGTCGCGGGCGATGACCTTGCCACCAATGGCGGCTTGGATGGCGACCTTGAACATCTGTGGCGGAATGATTTCGGCCAATTTTTCGCACAAAGCCCGACCTTTACCCTCAGCCTTGTCGCGATGAACAATGCTGGCAAAAGCATCCACCGGGTCGTTGTTGACGAGAATTTCCATCTTCACGAGGTCGGACGCGCGGTATTCGCCTAGCTCGTAATCCATCGAACCGTAGCCATGCGTGATGCTCTTGAGGCGGTCGTTGAAATCGACCAGGATCTCATTCAGCGGAAGAATGCAAGTAAGCATTACGCGCGTGGTATCCAAGGTGGCAGTCTGCTCGACCGTGCCGCGTTTCTCCATGACCAACGCAAGAATGTCGCCCATGGAGGTATTCGGGATGTGAATGGACGCTGTGATGGTGGGTTCACGGATTTCCAAAATAGTCCCGGGGTCCGGCAAATTCACCGGGTTGTCCACCTCAATCAGATCACCGCCCTGTTTTACCACGTGGTAAACTACGCTCGGATAAGTCGAGATGATATCTACGTCATGCTCACGGCGAATACGCTCTTGGATGATTTCCATGTGAAGCAAGCCAAGGAAACCGCAACGGAAGCCAAAGCCCAGCGCGAGGGAGCTTTCGGATGAATAGATAAACGCTGCGTCGTTGAGTCGCAGCCGCCCCATCGCCGCTTTCAGCTTCTCGTAATCGGATGTGTCCACGGGATACAACCCGCAGAATACCATCGGACGAACCTCCTTGTAACCGGGGAGCATTTCCTGCGCGGGCTTTTGCGAGAGCGTGATGGTATCGCCGATCTTGATATCAGACGTGTCCTTGATGCTGGAAACGAGGTAGCCGACATCGCCCTCGACTAAGCCGGAGCGTTTTTCCATTTTCGGTGTGAAGACGCCCACCTCCTTGATCTCGGACTTCACATTATTGCTCATTAGCAGCATATGCTCGCCCGCCTTCATCGAACCTGAAAAGACGCGGACGTAGGAAATAACCCCACGGTAAGGATCGTAGAGCGAATCAAAGACCAAGGCGCGCGTTTGTGGATAATCCGTCCAGCGCGGGGGCGGCACCCGCTGCACAACGGCCTCGAGAATGTCTTCAATGCCAATGCCGCTCTTGCCACTGGCCAAAATGGCTTCTTCCGCAGGGATGGTCAGAATGTCCTCCAGTTGCTTTAGGCAAAGCTCAAGATTGGCACTCGGCAGGTCGATCTTGTTAATCACAGGAATGACCTTGAGTTTTTGCCCAAAAGCCAGATGGGCGTTGGCGACGGTCTGAGCCTCAACCCCCTGCGCAGCGTCAATCAGCAGGACGGCACCCTCACAGGCCGCGAGGCTTCGCGAAACCTCGTAGGAAAAATCCACATGGCCCGGGGTGTCCATGAGGTTCAATTTGTAGCGATGACCATCCTTCGCCCGGTAGGTCATCGTGACGGGATGCGACTTGATGGTGATGCCGCGCTCCTTCTCCAAATCCATCGAGTCAAGATGTTGGTCGGTCATGACACGCAACGCGATCGTGTTCGTATGCTCGAGAATCCGGTCAGAGAGCGTAGTCTTACCGTGATCGACGTGGGCGATGATGCAGAAATTACGGGTGTATTGGGCAGACATCGTCAGGCGGTCAGATCATTGAATTCGGCGATGCTCTTCACATTCCATGACTTGTCCGTGCGCCGCGCGAGACCGGCTAGCACTCCGCCCGGCCCCAGCTCCCAAAATTCGGTAGCCCCAGCAGCCGCCGCGGCGCGCATGCAATCCTCCCAGAGGACGGGCGAAACGATCTGATTGACTAGGGCGGCTTTAATAGCAGCTGGACCGTTGACGGTTGCACCGGTGGAGTTCGTCAAAAGCGTGCAATGTGGGGTGTTGAAAGTAACGCCTTCAAGATACGCCTCAAATGCGACCCGGGCTGGCTCCATCAAACGACTGTGATACGCTCCGGCAACATTAAGCGGTATGACCTTCTTAATTCCCCGGTCCTTGGCTGCGGAAACAGCCGCGGCGACCTTGGTCTTTTCGCCCGACACGATAATCTGGCCCGGGGCGTTGAAATTGGCGGCTTCGATGTCGAATTCCTGACAAAGCTCCCGCACTTTTGACCTCTCTTCACCCATGATGGCAGCCATGCCTCCAGAGGTTTTTTCACAGGCCTGCTGCATCAGTCGTCCTCGCTCAGCAACCACACTCAAACCGGTGGCAAAATCAAACACCCCGGCGGCAGCGCAGGCGGTAACCTCACCAAGGCTCAAGCCAAACGCAAAGTGCACGGCGGGGAGCCGTCCGGCCTCGCGCAATGCTGCTAATACCGCTAGACCATGCACATAAAGTACCGGCTGACATACCTTAGTCTCTGTCAGTTCGGACTCTGATCCCTCGAAACACCGTTTCGTGAGTTCCCAGCCGAGCACTTGGTTGGCTTCATCGAAAACGCTGCGAGCTGCGGGAGATTGCTCATAGAGAGAGCACCCCATACCCGTCTTTTGGGCGCCCTGTCCGGAAAAAATAAGTGCCAGTGCCATAGTTGAACCGGCAAGAAAATCGCCCGTGAAGGTAAAAACCAAGCCCTAAAAGCGCCTCAACTGCGGGAAGTATTTTTTATCGTCTTCCGGCTTAGCGAGCTCAGCAGGCACCGGAGGTTTCCCGGCCGTCACTGACGGCTCATTTCGCAGATTGATTGGCACTGATCGTGGGTCGCTCCGGGGTTGTCCAAGCGCCGACACATCAGGCCCCATGGTGGGCGACTCAGGCAGTGGAGGCAGCAATGTCTGTAAGTAGGGATTTTCAGACGTAGGAGTGGAAAGTGAGAAGGCGTTGGTGGGGGCTGCAGTGCGATCGGCAGAAAAACTAGTGCCGATTAACATACCGGCACCTCGATAATCGGTGATCGCAGACAGGGATACCAGCGGACGGTTGCTTGCCGAATCCGAGGTCGCCTTGCGCAGCAGCAGTGCATGATCACGTTGGCTGATCCAGTCCCCCATAAACGCCGTCAATGGGTTCTCGATGGTGAGCTGACTTGAGAAGTTACGATCCATGTCCACAGGTTTCTTGTGTAGACCGGACGGCGCTTTTCCGGTTTTCTCCCCGGGCAACCGAAAGCGTTTCTCCAATTGCAGTTCAGTCTCGGTTTTCTCGCCGGTGAGCAACAGAAGCTTTTCTTCCTCCTCGGTGTTCACGGCGGTGCCGGACATGGCGTCCAACAGCCAATTTGCGGACTTCACACGGACTGCTGCCTGACTGTCGCGAGCCTGCAGACTTGGCATTGGACTAGAAGCAGCTGGTAGTTCCGGGCCTGAGATGGAAGGCAACTCGACCCGCGGGCGTGTGATCTCGGCCTTCGAAGCTTTGATGTCCTGCAGATCCTGCCTAACCCCCTCCAGCGTCCTCGGCTCCGGTTGCGCCTGTGCCGATGCCCATAGCAACACGAAAACTAGCAAACTGGCGTAGCGAGGGAGCATGAGCCGATTAAGACTTGATGAAGATGCCCTTCAGATTCATTTCGAGGGCCTGTGGATTTGGTGAGAAGCGCACCCCGTCTGCTTTGCTGATTTTGCCCGCCTTGATGAGTCGGTAGATGTCCTTATTGAACGAGAAGCTATGGGAGTCGCCACTACCTTCCATGATGCCCTGTAATTTATCGAACTGGCCCTCAAGGATAAGGTTTCGCACCACGGC
>JBDNGL010000218.1:0-2893 GCA_041689285.1 Opitutaceae bacterium | reverse complement strand
CGCGCCGCCAGCGCCGCGCCCGCGCCGACAGCGCCCTCACCGGTCATGACTGTGTCCAGCACTTCAGCCTCTTTTTCCGAGAGGTCCGCCCAGCGGAACTCGGGGCGACGCTTCTGTGCTCGCAACTGGTCAATGCAAGTCGTCACCGCAATCCGAGAGACCCAGTGTGGAAACGGCACGTGCCCTTGATATTGGTCGAGGCGGGTGAACATTTTTAGAAATATATCTTGCATGAGATCTTCTTCGGCGACCCGCCGTGGCAGATGGGCACGCACGATCCGGATGATCAGCGGGTAGAGCTGGTCAACCAGCTCGCGTGCCGCCACCTGATCCCGCTGCCGGACACGGGCCAGACAGCCGGGCAGATCAAACGACAAATCGTCAGGCATGGGGGAAGTAAGACGCGCGCATACACAACACGCAAGACGCCGCCGGGATGCGTCGGTTACACCCGCTATGACGAATCCGTGGCTTGACCCGGTTGGACTAGGCCGGCTGACTTCCGTCACGAAATGCGCATTTCCTCGCAGGCCCTTCGACTTACCACCACGCACGATCTCTAATCGCCGTTATCGGCTGATCGTGCGCATTGCCTGCCTCTAGTTCCCGCCGCGTTAAGCGTGCGTTTGCCGTTTGGCTTACCTTATAATCATTTTCAGCCCGTTTTGTCATGCAACCTGCTCCCGTCACCAAATACCAGCCCTTCCCCAAGGTTGACCTGCCCGACCGCCAGTGGCCCAACCGCGTGGCCACCACCGCTCCCCTGTGGTGCAGCGTGGACCTCCGCGACGGCAATCAAGCCCTCGCTCAGCCCATGAGCGTGGAGGAGAAACTCGAATACTTCGCCATGTTGGTGAAAATCGGTTTCAAAGAAATTGAGGTCGGCTTCCCTTCGGCCTCACAAATCGAGTTCGATTTCATTCGTCGGTTGATCGACGAGGGGCGTATTCCCGACGACGTGGCCATCCAGACCCTCTGCCAGTGTCGCGAAGAGCTGATCGCCCGCTCCTGTGAAGCCATGCGCGGCGCAAAAAACGTCATTTTTCATCTCTACAACTCCACCTCGCCCGCCCAGCGCCAGTATGTTTTCAAGGCCGCGAAGGCAGACATCATCCAGATTGCGACGCACGGCACCACTTGGGTGAAGCACTACACGCGCGAACTCGCCGCCGCCGGCACCCGGGTGCGCTTCGAGTATTCGCCCGAGAGCTTCACGAGCACCGAGTTGGCTTTCGCGTTGGAAATCTGCGAAGCGGTCACCGATGTCTGGCAACCCACCGTCGAAGACAAAATCATCCTCAACCTCCCCGCCACGGTCGAATACGCCACCCCCAACGTCCATGCCGACCAGATCGAATGGATGTGCACGCACCTCACCCGCCGCGACCGCACGCTTATCTCGCTCCACACGCACAACGACCGCGGCACCGGTATCGCCGCCACCGAACTCGCCCTGCTGGCCGGCGCCGACCGCGTTGAGGGCACGCTCTTCGGCAACGGCGAACGCACCGGCAACCTCGACATCGTCACCGTCGCCTTGAACCTTTACACTCACGGCATCCACCCGGGATTGGATTTTTCCGATATCAACGGCATCCGCGAGATTTACGAGCGTTGCACCAAGCTTGAGATCCCGGCCCGGGCGCCCTATGCGGGCGAGCTTACCTTCACCGCCTTCAGCGGCTCGCATCAGGACGCGATTAAGAAATCCTGGGATCAACAGAAACCCGCCACCCCATGGGATGTTCTTTATATCCCGATCGACCCCGCCGACATCGGCCGCAGCTACAAGGCCATCATCCGCATCAATTCTCAATCGGGCAAGGGCGGCGTCGCCTACGTGCTGGAGACCGAGTTCGGCTTCACCTTGCCCAAACTGATGCACAAGGAAATCGGCCGTATCATCAACGATCTCGCCGACGCCACGGGTCGGGAACTAACCACCAGCGAGCTTCACGCCGCCTTTCAACAGGAGTATCTCGCACGCACCAGTCCGGTGGCGCTGGAGCAATTCAAGACCACCGAGCGCGACAGTGACGTGAAGTGCGAGGTCCGCCTCACTCTTGACGGCAAATCGCATAAGCTCACTGCCAGCGGCAACGGTCCGATCGATGCGTTTGTGCGTGCCGTGGGTTCTACGTCGCTCCCGAAATTCGACGTCCTCAGCTACGCGGAGCATTCCCTCGGTTCGGGTGCCGAGGCACGCGCGGTCAGCTACATCCAGATCAAGACCGACCGCGGCCTTGCCCTTTTTGGCGCCGGTATCGATACCAACATCGAACTCGCCTCCATCAAGGCTATCGTGAGCGCCCTCAACCGTGTGCTCGCGAAAACCTGAGGTGGGTCACCCCCTTCGGCGTATGAAATATCGGCCTGCGAAGCCTCCGCTCACCGGCGAGACCCTCGACACTCTGACCGCCCGCCTCGGTGAGCGCGGCGAGCCGGGCTTTCGCGCCAAGCAAATTCTCGACTGGGTTTACAAAAAACGCGCCCGCACTTGGGACGACATGACCAATCTCTCCAAGCCGCTGCGCCTGTGGCTGGCGGAGACGTTTGAACTCGTGCCGGTATCGCTCTTGCGCAACCAGCAGTCCGAGGATGTCACCGACAAGCTGCTGCTCGAGCTCGGCGACCGGTCGCTCATCGAGACTGTCATCATCCGCGTCCCGCAGGAAGGCGTCGGCCTCGACCATTCGCGCAAGACCATTTGCATCTCCACCCAAGTCGGTTGCGCCATGGGTTGTGTGTTTTGCGCCTCCGGGCTGTCGGGCCTCAAGCGTGACCTAAACGCCGGCGAGATTGTCGCCCAACTCCTGCAGGTCTGCTATCGCGAGGATGTCCGCACGCCCCGCGCGCGCATGGAACTGGCCTCCTTCGACAACATCGTCGTGAT
>JBDNGL010000217.1:0-2458 GCA_041689285.1 Opitutaceae bacterium | reverse complement strand
GCCGCACCTGCAAACGTTGTTTCTCGGCAAGGCCCACTGGACGCGTGCCCCGCGCTACCGCTCGCTCGCCGACCCGGTGGACCCCCGGAAATTCACGCTCGCCGATGCCTGGCACCCGCCCAAGGCGTGAGGGCACGCATGTCATCAGCTTTGGTCGCGTGCTGCGGGTTTCACGCCCACTTTCCACGCTGCCCGATTGTCCTCACACCAGCAAACCACACGCTCGGCCCTATGGGCTGACCATTTGACTGAAATATTAACGATTAACTGGCTGGCTCGGTTGGCTTGGCCTTTGCACACACCGAACATGCCCCACGCCAAGTCCCTTTCAGAGGTTTGTCATTTTAGTCGCTCATTTATTCGTTGGCGCATCGACACCACCAAGCAGCAGCCCTTGACGGTGTCCCGGCCGCCGCCAACGACATTAAACGACGTGCGGATGCCTCTGGATTGCATCGCGACGGTGACCCTGAACGGCCGGGAAGAGGTGTTTGGCCTCGGCACCTCATGCAAGACGGAACAGGTGTTCGTCGAACGCGATGTCTGGCATCACCCCAACGCGGACATGCTGGCCATCAGCGGCGCCGGGCAGTTTCTCATCCTATCGCGTTGGGATAAGGTGGACAAGGGCATCATGCTGAATCCGCCGAGCCTGGGGCCTCAACCCGAACGTAACTGCGTGGACCCCGCCCGAGCCTTCGAGACGCAGTCACTGGATATCCGTCGGCGCGGGGCGCGGCGCTTGGAGACCACCGAAGAAATCATCGAGGTGTTGCGGGGCACTCGCGAAGTGGTCGCCCGGACTACTTGGGCTGTCGTTGGTGGCGAAGTGACGATTGAGTATCCGGTAAAAACGGTGAACTACAGCGACCGGCACCGCTATTATCAGGTGGATACCGGCCCCGTGTTGTTCTTCGGCGAACCCACCGGTCCAACGACAATAGAGCATTTTCATGTCGCCTTTGTGGCGCATCTCGGAGGCGACTGGGCGGAGTTTCTCGTGTGCCGGCCGACTCCACTGGAGGGACTGCCAGTGGCGGTGCATCATTACAGCGAGACCCGCCGGGTAAGCGCACAGCACTCGCTTTGGGTGACAGAGGATTGACTGCGGACCGGAATGGCGTCGGGCCGGAGTGGCGCTTAGTTAAGGGGGTTCTTTGTCGGACAGGATTGCATTATATCAACAATTTACGTAATAATCTCGCGCTAACTAAGCACCATTCGGGTCGGGCCGTTGTTTGTTGATTATGGGCCTGCTGTAGCTGGCAGAGGTAACCCAGAAGGGTGCGGCTTGACCGAGTTGCAAGTTTTCGCCAACCAGCCGAGGCGGTTCTGAAAAACAAGGGCCTGAGTGGCTCTTTTCGATACGCGCAGTTGAGGCTTCGACTCGTCGAGCCGATCCGATAACGTGCGTGCCATGGCTGAGTCCAGCTCCAACCCTGACATCTCCTGCACGATGCCCACTCGAAGCGAATTCGACGAGGACGGCTATCTGCTGTTGCACCCCGATGTGGCGGCTGCGGTGGCGCGCGGAATCGTGGGGTCAGGCTGGCAGCATTTTTCGATCCACGGCAATGTGGAAGGCCGGCGCTGGCTGGTGAAGGTCGACCCTCTGCTGGGCGTGAGCCGGGAGTTGGCACCCGGCGACGGAATGTATTTTGGTGATGAGGCGCATTATTTCGACGTGGGGGAATCGGCGCTGCACGCCATCGAGACGGCCCTCGGTGCTGCCCGCCGGCCCAAATCCACGGTCCGGCGCATCCTCGATCTGCCCTGCGGGCACGGCCGGGTGATGCGCTTTCTCAGGAAAGCTTTTCCCGCCGCCGAATTGACCGCCTGCGATCTCGATCGCGGGGGCGTCGCATTCTGCGCGGAGCACTTCGGGGCCGTCCCGGTGGTGTCGCACGTGGAGCCGGCCGAGATACCGCTCGCCGGCGCATACGACCTGATCTGGTGCGGCTCACTGCTGACGCATCTGGCGCGGGATAAGTGGAGGGCGTTTCTCGAAGTCTTCCATCAACGGCTGCAACCGGGAGGTATGCTCGTGTTTACGAGCCACGGTCGGCACTGCGAACCCGAACTCACCGCGGGTAAAAACCGGTTCGATCTCAACGAGCGGCAGGTGGCGCAACTGCTGGCCGGTTATCGCGGCACGGGCTTTGGCTTTGTGGACTATTTGGACCAGCCGGGCTACGGCTTCAGTCTGGTTGCCCCGGAATTTGTGATGGCGCAATTCCTCCGGCATCCGCCGTGGCAACTGCACGGCTATCACGAGAACGGCTGGGACAAGCGGCAGGACGTGATTTCATTGCGCAGGTCAGGAAACTGAGGCGGTGCCTTGCAGGCCATCCGCCACCGTGGCGGCCCGCTTCAATCCGATCCTAAAGGCGTTTTATCAACGCTTGGTCGCCGCCGGTGAGCTCAAGAAAGTAGCCCTCACCGCCGTCATGCGGAAGCG
>JBDNGL010000216.1:0-2092 GCA_041689285.1 Opitutaceae bacterium | reverse complement strand
TCCTTTGCGAGCATCACGTTGAGTGAAAAATATTTTCCGATGTCGCGAAGGAAATCGAGGTAGCTGACCGGCGCGGTCCAGTCGGCATTGTTGACCAACAGGGCCGGGTTGCCTGCGCGGTCGAAGTCGAGCAGGCGGGCGAGCTGGCCCTTGATGCAATTGACGTTGTGGGCGAGTTGCTCGGGCGAGAGGAGGTTGCGTTCGACGGATTTGCCAGAGGGATCGCCGACCATGCCGGTAGCGCCGCCGGCGAGACTGATGGCATGATGGCCTGCGAGTTGGAAGCGACGCAGGGTCAGTTGCGGGACAAGGTGACCGACGTGCAGGGAATCACCGGTGGGGTCGAAGCCGCAATAAAGTGTGACCGGTCCCGTATGGAGGCGCTGGGTAAGCGCAGTCAGGTCGGTGCAGTCGGCCAGCAGGCCGCGCCATTGGAGATCTTCAAGCAGGCTCATTGTCGGCTATGATGATTCGCCGGCGGGCGTAGAGGGTCAAGGGGAAGGTTGCACGGTTCCACTCTGGATTGTCCGGCGAACAAATCTAAACCGGATATTTTGTCTGCCTGTGGGCAGAGCGGTCAGGTCGCGGTTAGCCCTGATCAGGCCGGCCTCATAGCGCTAACATTCCACACCTACTTCGTGAATTGCTCGTGCTAATAGGCACCAATGGCAAAATAGCACTCCGTCTTCTTTTGGGAAAATCGGTTTGTCTAATGCCGGGGAGGGACCCAGCTTACCCCTTCCACTCCCGTCCGGGTCCACCGGATGGAAACGCATCAACCCTTATTACTTCTGTTATGCCTATCGCTGTCGGCGCCAAAGCCCCTGATTTCACCCTCAAGTCCAAGACCGCAGATGGTCTCGTTGACGTTAAACTGAGCGACAACTTCGGTAAAAAGCAGACTGTGCTGCTGTTCTTTCCTCTGGCCTACACGAGTGTATGCACGGCCGAACTCTGTGACACCACGGCGGGGCTGGGTGACTACGAAAAACTCGGCGCCGAGGTGATCGCCATCAGCGTGGACAGTCCCTTCGCGCAGGAGGCCTGGGCGGCGGCGAACAAGATCAAGCTGACCATTGTCAGCGATCTCAACAAGGAGGTCACCAAGGCTTACGGTGTGCTCTTCCCGAATCTCGCCGGTATCGGCGACACCTCGGCCCGGGCCGCATTCGTGATCGGCCAGGACGGCGTCGTAAAATACGCCGAGCAAACGGCCACGCCGAAGGACCTGCCAAATTTTGACGCCATCAAGCTCACCCTCGCCAAATAATCACGAATCCCGGCCTTCATTTAAAATGAGTCAGCCCAATCCCTTCAACACGCTCCAGACGTTCAACGCGAACGCTGCGTCGCATAAATTCTACTCGCTGCCCGCGCTCGAGGCCGCCGGCTTCAACATGAAGCAACTGCCGGTCTCGATCCGTCTTGTGCTTGAGTCGTTGCTGCGCAACTGCGATGGCAAGCGGGTGGCGGAGCCCGCGATCCGGGCGCTCGCCAGCTGGCAGGCGAAGGCCGAACGCACGGAGGAGATTCCCTTCGTAGTCGCGCGCATCGTGTTGCAGGATTTCACGGGTGTGCCGCTGCTAGTAGATCTAGCGGCCATGCGCGCCGCGGTGACCAAGCTGGGCAAGAACCCCAAGATCATCGAGCCTCTCGTGCCAGTGGACCTAGTAGTGGACCATAGCGTGCAGGTGGATTTTTCCGGCAATGCGGAGGCACTCGCCAAAAACCTTGATCTGGAATTCAAACGCAACCGTGAGCGTTACCAATTCCTCAAGTGGGGCATGCAGGCCTTCGATACGTTCAAGGTCGTGCCGCCGGGCATCGGCATTGTGCACCAAGTGAATCTAGAATATCTCGCCAAGGGCGTTCTGAGCGATGCGGCTGGCGTGTATTACCCCGACACTCTCGTCGGCACCGATTCACACACAACGATGATCAACGGCCTCGGCATCGTGGGCTGGGGCGTAGGCGGCATTGAGGCCGAGGCCGGGATGCTCGGTCAGCCGGTTTACTTCCTTACACCCGACGTGGTCGGCGTGCATCTTACCGGTGCGCTGCGCGAAGGTGTGACCGCGACCGACCTCGCGCT